>CACEOF010000001.1 GCA_902561095.1 uncultured Pelagibacteraceae bacterium
TGTGCTAGTTGGTATGCAAAAGCAGTTGAGGCTGAAAAGGCTTGTCCTATTTTCTTGAAAAGAACTCATCAAAACACCTTAAAATATGTTCCAATTGAAACTTTAAAAAAGTTTGCAATAGATTTATCGTAATTTACATATTGCCATATTTAGGTCCACCTCCGCCCTCAGGAGTTACCCAAACAATATTTTGCGAAGGTTCTTTAATATCACAAGTTTTACAGTGAATACAGTTTTGTGAATTGATGACAAATTTATTAACTTCATTTTCTTTTTGAACTTCATAAACTCCTGCAGGACAATATCTTTGAGCAGGTTCATCAAATTTTTCTAAAGTATAATTAATTGGTAAATTAGGGTCTTTAAGTTTCAAATGAACTGGCTGATTATCTGCGTGATTTGTACCTGTTAAATAAACAGAGCTCGTTTTATCAAAAGTTAAAACATTATCATATTTAGGATAATCTATTTTTGGCATATCTTTAGCTAGTTTTAAAGTCTCATGATCAGCGTGCTTATGCTTAAGTGTAAAAGGCATTTTTCCTCTAAATAAAATTTGATCTATACCTGTAAATATTATTCCTAATATTAATCCCCAACTGAAACTAGGTTTGACATTTCTTGCCTCAAACAATTCTTTATAGAGCCAGCTATTTTTAAATTTTTGTTCAAATATAGATAAATCTTTATTATCTTTTAAATGCTCATTTATAGTTTCAGCAGCTATTATACCACTTTTCATAGCTGTGTGAGAGCCTTTGATTTTTGGCATGTTTAAAGTTCCCGCATCACAGCCAACTAACAATGCTCCTGGCATAAACATCTGAGGTAAACTCTGAAAACCTCCCTCAATTAAAGCTCTTGCACCATATGAAATTCTTTTTCCACCTTCTATAATTTTCCTGATAGCTGGATGAGTTTTAAATCTTTGAAACTCATCGTATGGAGATAAATGAGGGTTTTTATAATCTAAACCAATTACATATCCTAAGAAAACCTGTTTATTTTCTGCATGATACATAAAACTTCCGCCGTAAGTGTTGTTATCTAATGGCCATCCAGCTGTGTGCATTACTAGACCTTCCTCGTGAGTTTTCTCATCAATTTCCCAAATTTCTTTAAACCCAATCCCGTATTGTTGTGGATCTTTTCCTTTATTTAATTCAAATTTTTGAATTAATTCTTTTCCAAGATGGCCTCTGCAGCCTTCCGCAAAAACTGTAACTTTTCCCAATAACTCAATACCTGGTTCAAAACTATCTTTTTTATTTCCTTCTTTATCTACACCCATATCTTGAGTAGCAACTCCTTTTACAGATCCATCATCGTTGTATAAAATTTCACTTGCTGGAAATCCTGGAAAAATTTCAACACCTAAATTTTCTGCTTGCTCAGCAAGCCATCTACATAAATTTGCTAAACTAATAATGTAATTTTTATGATTTTGTTGAACTTTAGGAAGCAACCAGGTTGGCCAGCTTAATGATTTTGTTTTTCCTAAAAATAAAAATTTTTCTTTTGTTACTTTAGTTTTTATTGGAGAATTTAGTTCTTTCCAATTAGGTAATAATTCATCTAATGCACGTGTCTCAAAAACATTACCACTTAGAATATGTGCTCCTATTTCTGAAGCTTTCTCTAGTAGGCAAACATTTAGATTTGGATCTAATTGTTTTAGTTTTATTGCTGTTGATAAACCTGATGGCCCGCCACCAATGATCACAACATCATATTCCATCGATTCCCTAGACATAAACTAGTTTTTAACGGTAAGGATTATTTTTGTATAGTGTTTAATTTGTTCAGCTCTTCCATGAACTGTGGAAGTGCTTCAAATAGATCAGCTTCAAGGCCATAATCTGCAACACTAAATATTGGAGCTTCTCCATCTTTATTGATTGCGACAATTACTTTACTCTCTTTCATTCCTGCTAAATGCTGGATTGCCCCTGAAATTCCAATAGCAATATATAAATCTGGTACAACAACTTTTCCAGTTTGACCAACTTGATGATCGTTACTGATATAACCTGCATCTACGGCAGCTCTGGATGCACCAATGGCTGCTCCTAGTTTATCCGCAACTTCTGTTATTAATTTAAAATTATCTCCGCTCTGCATTCCTCTACCACCTGAAACTACAATCCTTGCAGTTCCTAGTTCTGGTCTGTCAGATTTTATTTCTTCTCTCTTAATAAACTTAGTATTAGAAAATTCTTCTCCAGCCTCTCCTTTTTCAATCGTTGCAGTTCCGCCAGTTCTTTCACAAGGTTCAAAAGATGTAGGTCTAATCGTTACACATTTCTTGGTATCATTTGTTTTTACTGTTGCAAAAGCGTTTCCTGCATAAATAGGTCTTAAAAAAGTATCAGGAGATATTACTTTTATAATATCGCTGACCTGAGAAGTATCTAAATGAGCAGCAACTCTTGGCATTAAGTTTTTACCAAATGTGTTTGCAGAACAAACAATATGAGAATAATTTTCTGCAAGTTTTACTATTGCTGGTGTAAAATTTTCTGCTGTAAAATTTTCATAATGTGGTGCCTCTATACTGATTACTTTTTTAATCACTGGTAATTCAGATAGTTTCTTAGCAGCGGACTCGCTATTTTGACCAATAATTACCGCGTGAACTTCTGTATCGATTTGAGATGCAGCAGTTGCAGCGTTTAACGTAAAAGGCCTTAACTCTTTATTATTATGTTCTGCTATAAGTAATACAGCCATTATATAACTTTTGCCTCGTTTTTTAATTTTTGAACTAGTTCAGCAACATTTGCTACTTTGATGCCAGCTTTTCTTTTTGGTGGTTCCTCAACTTTTAACTGCTGAACTCTTGGAGTGATATCAATTCCTAAATCTGAAACATTTATTTCTTCAATAGGCTTTTTCTTTGCCTTCATAATATTTGGCAATGAAGCATATCTAGGCTCATTTAATCTTAAATCACAGGTTACAATTGCTGGTATATTAATTTCAACAGTTTCAAGACCTTCATCAATTTCTCTGGTAACCTCTAAAGAATTATCTTTTACTTCTATGTTTGATGCAAAAGTTGCTTGTGGCCAATTTAATAAAGCACTTAGCATTTGTCCTGTTTGATTACAATCATCATCAATTGCTTGTTTGCCCATAAAAACTAAATCTGGTTTTTCTTTTTCAACAATTTTTTGTAAAATTTTTGAAACAGCTAAAGGTTCCAAAACACCTTCAGTCTTTACATGAATTCCTTTATCTGCTCCAACTGCTAAAGCTTTTCTAACAGTCTCTTGAGCTTTTTCTTCTCCTACTGTTATTGCAACAATCTCTGTTGCTTTACCTGCCTCTTTTATTTTAACTGCTTCTTCAATAGCGTTATCATCAGGGGGATTAGTTGACATTTTAACATTATCTGTAACTACACCTGATCCATCCTCTTTCACTCTTATTTGGACGTTATAATCAATTACTCTTTTTACAGCGACTAGAATTTTCATTATGCTCTCAATAAATTATTTTCTTTATCGTATGGACTTTCTTCTAATACAGTAGCCTCATACATTTCTCCTAAGATATCAACTTGTAATTTGTCACCCACATTTGCAAAATCAGGTTTAACCATTGCTAATGCTATTGATTTATCTAATCTAAAACCAAACTCACCCCCAGTTGCTCTTCCAACAACTTTACTGTCTTTATATATAGGGTTATTACCTAATACATCTGCATCTTTTGTATTATGCACTTCAAGAGTAACTAATTTGTTATCAAATCCCTTCTCTCTCCATTTATTTAAAGCTTCCAATCCAATAAAATTACCTTTGTTAGGATGAATAAATCTATCCAACCCAGATTCGTAAGGTGAATATTCAATTGATAATTCTGTACCTACAAGTTTGTATGATTTTTCTAATCTTAAACTATTCATAGCTCTTATGCCAAAAGGTTTTATTCCTAAATCCTTACCTGCATCCATTAATTTATCAAAAATATGATTTTGATACTCAATTGGGTGATGCAATTCCCACCCTAGCTCACCTACAAAATTTACTCTCATTGCATTAACTGGAGCATAACCAACATTGACCTTTTTAGCAGTTAACCATTTAAAATTTTCATTTGAAAAATCATCTGTAGAAACTTTTTGCATTAAATCTCTGGCTTTTGGACCAGCGACCACAAGTACACCTGTACTATTAGTTAAGTCTTCAAATATAACTGAGCCATCAGTTGGCATCCATTTTTGTATCCAATCATGATCTAATCTTAAATTTGCTCCTGCAGAAACAAGGTAATAAGAATTTTCCGCCTCTTTCATAATTGTAAATTCTGAATGAACACCTCCTTTAGTATTTAAAGCGTGACATAAATTTATTCTGCCAATTTTTTTTGGTAATTTGTTTGCAACTAAAAAATCTAAAAATTCTTCAGCTTTAGGTCCTTTTATTCTACATTTGGCAAATGCTGTCATATCTAACAAGCCAACATTTTCCTTTACATTTTGACACTCTTTTTTAATTGCATCGAACCATTTTGATCGTCTAAACGACCAATCATCTTTTTGTTCCATGCCATCAGTTGCAAAAAAGTTTGGTCTTTCCCAACCAAATTTTTGTCCAAAAACTGCACCCAAATTTCTCATTCTTTCATAACATGGTGCTGTTCTTAAAGGTCTTGCTGCTGGTCTTTCTTCATCAGGATAGTGAGTGATAAAAACATGACTGTACGCTTCCTCATTTTTTGCTTTTAAGTATGATTTAGTTGCATAATTTCCATAACGTCTTGGTTCAACTCCCAACATATCAATAGTAGGTTCGCCATCTACAATCCACTCCGCTAATTGCCAACCAGCTCCACCTGCTGCAGTAATCCCAAAACTGTGTCCTTCATTAATCCAAAAATTTTTTAATCCCCACGCTGGACCAACTATTGGATTTCCATCAGGTGTGTAACAGATTGCACCATTATAAACTTTTTTTACACCAACTTCTCCAAAAGCAGGCACTCGGTGAATTGCTCCCTCAATATGTGGAGCTAATCTATCAAGATCTTCTTGAAACAATTCGTACTCTGAATTTTTTGATGGACCTTCAACATAACAAGCTGGTGCGCCATCTTCATAAGGTCCTAATATCAATCCACCTGCTTCTTCTCGCATATACCATCGACTATCACTATCCCTAAGAACTCCCATTTCAGGAAGACCTTCTTTTTTTCTCTTTTGAATTTCAGGATGAGGTTCAGTTACAATATATTGATGCTCAACTGGAATTACTGGAATATCTAAACCTACCATTTCACCAGTTTGTCTTGCAAAATTACCAGAACATGAAATTACATGTTCACATTCAATTGAACCTTTGTCTGTTTCTACTATCCAACCGTCTTTAGTTTGTTTCATACTCATTACGGCTGTATTTCTATAAATTTCTGCTCCTCTATTTCTTGCACCAGTTGCTAAAGCTTGAGTTAAATCAGCTGGCTGAATATATCCATCTTCTGGGTGTTGTATTGCGCCAACTAAATCATCTGTATGACACAATGGCCAAATTTCTTTTACTTGTTGAGGAGTTAAAAATTTTACATCTACTCCAATCGTTTGTGCAACACCAGCATATTGATGATACTCATCCATTCTATCTTTTGTGCTTGCTAATCGAATATTTGAAACAACACTAAAACCAACATTCTTTCCAGTTTCTTCCTCTAAAGTTTTGTAAAGATTAACTGCGTATTTATGAAGCTGTCCGACCGAATAACTCATGTTAAACAAAGGTAATAAACCAGCTGCATGCCAAGTAGAACCTGAAGTTAGTTCTTTTCTCTCAACTAAAACAACATCTGACCAACCTTTTTTTGCTAGATGATAAAGAGCACTTACTCCTACAACCCCACCACCAACTACAACAACTTTGGTTTTTGTTTTCATTGAACGATTCCTACTAAATTTTCATTAATTACGAAACAAAAATGTATCAACAAGATATCAGATTGAGCTACCTAGAGGTATTGGGTTTGAGACCATAGTTGTGAGCCAGCAGTCCTTTAATTCTCCATCCAGAATGTATTTTTCAACTTGCCAATTAAATTTATGATAAATTTTATTTTTATCCAGAATAATAACCTCAAATTGTGCCAATTTATCATTACTTCTTAATTCGGTTATTGTATGGCTTAAATGGTCAATCATCATTTGGTATGAATTTCCTTTAAGCATTCTTTTAAAGTTATTTAATGGTCCTGTAACTTTTTTATTGTTTGGATGTGCAAAATTCCATGTTTGTTCAATACCACTATCTTGATAATTTAAATCATTTTGCTGAAGTCCAGTTAGTTGAATTTTGACAACTTCTTTAGGTTTAATATTCTTATCAGGATTTAACAAATCAGCTTTGGAAAAACTTGTTAATAGAAAAATTAAAATAAATACTTTAAATGTTATTTGCAGTTTCTTTAACATCTTCTAAAAATTCTTGTCTCTTGGCATCGCTCACAAATGGTACTGCAAAATACCTTCTGTAGATAATGTTATATATGCCACACATGTGAAAAACTCCTCTTTTCAATCTTCGAATAGGCAAATTTAGAAAGAAAGTTGTGATAGCTAATCTTGGAGAGCCATATGTGCAAAATATTATTGCTTTTTTTTGCTTTAAATTACCAATTGGATATCCATAATTTCCAACCAACTTTTTAAATTTAAATGCCCAAGGTGGTGCTAGAACTTTATCAATCCAACCTTCAACAATAGCAGGCATTCTAAAATTCCAAATTGGAGCAATCAAGACAATGATATCAGAATTTTCAATTCTTTTTCTATGATCAAGAACTTCTTGATCAGGTTCCTCACCTGCAAATACTGGATTAAATTTTTCTTTATATAAATCGACTACATCTACGGAATTACCATTTAGTTCTACTTGTTTGATAAATTTATTTTTAATTGCAGCATTAAAAGAATTATCTTTGTAATGACCATAAATTAAGAAGACTTTTTTCATAGATACGTATTAGCTCAAAAATCTAAAAAAACTAATAAATATTTATGAATATTTGTAATAGCTACTCTGCAGTTTTGTATTTGCTGTTGTTAATGATAAAGACAAATAAAATTGGAAGTATTAACGTTAATAAAGTTACCACAATTAATAAAATCCCAAGTTCAGAATAATCAGCTGTTGTTTGAATTTCACCACTAACTTTATCTTTAACTTCTCTAGTAACTGTAAATATTTCATTTAAATATTTCGTTCCTAAGGCACTTGCTGACAATGCAAGGTTGGTGAAGGAGGCAAAAACTGCAAAAAAAGTTGCTTTTAAATGAGATGGAGCATTTTTTGCTATCCAAGCAAGTAATGGAATCATTGATACTTGACCCAAAGGAGATTCAAGAGCTGTATTAATTAAAGCAATAAACTTAGCATCAACCACTCCTCCAGTTAATGAAGATGTCCAATTATGAAAACCATAGTACATTCCAACACTTGGTAAAAATAAAATTGCACCTGCAATACTTAAAACAACAATTATTTTGGCAATTGAATTCTTTGCCATAAATGGTCTTAACAAAACAATCCCTGCTAAAGTTAAAATTGATGCAAGTAATGATAAAATTGAAAAAAACTGTTCATTAAATTCAAGCTGATCAATTTCAAACCAAGTTAAACCTGGTCCAGGTCCCGGCATTGCTCTAAAAATAAATATAATTACAGCTGTACCAACTATTGTTAATCTTAATTCCTGAGGTAGTTCTTTAATAAGTTTAAACATTAAAAATAAAATAATTATTACTGAGCCTATAAAAACAATTTCTTGTGCAAATGGGACGTTAAAAGATCCTACCGAGAGTGTGAAAATAACAAAAACTAAACTACCACCTAAAATCCACCAGTTTATCTCTGTTTTTTCATTTCCTCTTTCTTCCTTAAATTCTAATCCTTGAAACTTCAAAATATTGATTTTTTTTTGTCTTAAGTAATTTGCTAAAATTACACCAAAGATCGAAACTAGGGGTATTACAAGAGCGTATAAATAAATTGTTCCATATAAATTTATTTTTTCAGATTGCTCTAAACTTTCAACATCTCTAAATAAAATGACATTTACTAATGCTACAAGAACTGTTCCTCCTATTATTGCAAAACGACCAAGAGTTTGCATTGTTGTATGCATTATTTTTACTTGGTCTTTGCTATAATCTATTCCTTCTTCATCTGATAAAGGAACTGCTTCAACAGTCATTGCATCTGCAACTACATCCTGAACGACATATCCAACTGGAGCTAAAATTACACTTATTACAAACCAAGTTTCTACAGAAAATATTTCTGACATGGTTTCTGTATGAATAATTAGTCCGTACATTATTAATAGACTTAAAGCTATTAATGATGCCCCAAAGTAGACCATATAATTTTTTCTTTCCCATATAAGATCAACAAGATGGCCTAAAGGCATTTTCAATGCCCAAGGGATACCTGCCCAAAAACCAAGTCCTGCAAGAAATGCAGCTGACAAATTTAAATAATCTTTAACAAAGAAAGTTCCAACAATTCCTGTTAAACCTGAAATACCAGCAGCCATATAAACCATTAATGGTGGAAGATAAGTCCACTTAAATTCTCGTCCCAAATCTAAAAAAGTGCTATCTAAAAATTTTAATACTTTGTTCATTAGTCACTAAGAACTGGAAAGGCTTGTCTTACTTTCAAGAAATGTTTTTGATATTCCATTTTGGTACATTTATTTTCAACATATCCTATACGATTTTTTTCAACTAACTGTTTTGCATTTTCGTCACGTATTCCAAGTTGCAACCATAAAACTTTAGCACCAATTTTCACGGTGTCTTCTGCAATTGCCATTACTTCTCTGGAAGGTCTAAATACATCAACAATATCTATATTTTTTTTTATATCTGTTATTTTAGCATATACCTCTTCACCCAAAATTTTTTGACCTTTAGCAGATGGGTTAACTGGAAATACTTTATACCCATATTTTTGCATATACTTCATTACAATAGTAGATGGTTTAGTTTGATCGTTACTAACTCCTATCATAGCTATAGTTTTGTATTTTGAGAGAATATCTTTGATTTGACTCATACTTATTTATCACTTTTGATTTGTTCTTCACAAAATTTCTTTGCCTCTTCTAAATCAGTAATTTTGGTATCAGACAATTTTTGGCTCGCAGCTAAACATGCATCTACTGCTCTTTTAAAGTTATATTCATTAAAGTTGAAAACTATAAACATTCCAAAAATAATTAAAATAACGATGAAAAAATTTTTTTTATTCATTATTATTTATTTTTCCAGACAGGTTTCCTTTTTTCTAAAAAAGCTGAAATACCTTCTTTAGCATCCATTGCCATCATGTTAACAGTCATCATTTTACTGGTGTGTGCATATGCTTTTCTTAAAGGCATTTCTAATTGTTTATAAAAAGTTTGTTTACCTATCTTTATTGATAAATTAGATTTAGAAGCTATTTTTTTAGCAATACTGAGTACTTCTCTATTTAGCTTTTGTTTGGAGAAACAGTCATTTATTAATCCTATTTCTTTTGCATAATTTGCTTTTATTGGTTCACCAGTTAACAACATTTTCATCATAGGCTTACGATTAATTTTCCTACTTACGGCAACCATTGGTGTACTGCAAAATAATCCAATATTTACTCCTGGAGTTGCAAATAAAGCATCTTTTGTACTATACGCTAGATCGCAGCTTGCAACTAACTGACAACCAGCTGCAAAAGCAGCACCGTGGACTTTTGCTATTACAGGTTTTCTACCTTCTACAATTTGAAGCATAACTTTTGAGCAAAGATTAAAAAGTTTTTGATATCTATCTCTTTTTTTTTAATCCTCTTACCTCTTTTAAATTATGACCTGCACTAAACCCCTTGCCTGCGCCTTCTATTATTATAACTTTAACTTTATTGTCAGCATCTAATTTTTTTAATGCTTTTAATAAGTCGTTAAGATTTTTAAATGATAATGAATTATATGTTTTTGGTTCATTAAGTATTATTGATGAAATTTCATTATTAAGTTTTATAATTTTAATATTACTTTTCATTATTGCTATTTTAGTTTGCCTTCTTCTCTCATTTTAGCTCTAATTTTTGTAGCTGATATTTTTTGAGTTTCTTCGTCTAAAACTATTTCCTCGATTTTATATCCCACTCCTCTGCCATAACAAATATTTGTAATATTTGGCACTACCATAATCTTAAACCTACCTTCAAATTCAGGGTTTAATCTATCTTCTATATTTTTTTTCACTGTATCAAAATCAAATGGATTATCATCTACACCCTGTACATCTCTTATTTGAATACAAACTTGACCTGTTTTTTTAATAATTTCTTTAAATAATGTGTAATGACCATCATGAAATGGTTGCCATCTTCCAAGCATTTGTGCTGTTGGTTTTTTATTATCCCATTGATATTTCATTTTTTGATCTCCTTAACGATTTTTAAAGCCCAATTCTTAGCATCTTGAGTAGTAACATGGTAATTAAATGTTTTTGGCTTTACAAACATTTGATTTGTATCATCAAAACGTCCTTCTTTAATTGTATCTACCCAAATTATGAAGTCTGCTGGGAATATGCTTCTCGCTTCTGGAGTCGGCGCTATGAAATCTGCAATAACATAATGACCTTCACCCTTTAACTTTAGAGCAAACTTAGCCATCCTTTTTGCTTGTCTAATCCTTCCTTCTTTAGAAAAATCCCAATCATCTGCTGCTCCTCTAACTTCGTCAGCATTTAATCTTTTAGCATTTAAATAAGGTGCTATTTCATTTGCTAGTGTTGTTTTACCTGCACCAGGTAATCCCATCACCAAAATTATTTTCATTTTACTTTATACAATCCTAACCAAGCATTTACATCTTTACTCGCTATGTAATCAGATTTAAAAAACTCTAATTCTTCCCAGTTATTATTTTCTTTTAAATCTAATATTTTTTTATCGAAACCATACTCCTCATAAATTCCTTCGTTAATTGTAAAACAAATTAAACCGCCAGGTTTTGTTATTCTTACAAACTCATCTAACGCATCAGATTTCACGTGTCCAAACGTAAAGGTTCCAACACACATAACACTATCATAAAGATTATCACTTAATTCAATACGTTTGTTTAAGTCAATGTTAAATAATTTTTGATATAAATTTTTTGGTACTGTTTCTAATAATTTTTGTGAAAGATCAGCACCATGAAAGTTTTCATAACCAAATTTTCTAAGTTGTAGTCCTACTAATCCAGTTCCACATCCTGCATCAAAAAAAAGTGCATCTTTATTAACTAGATATTTTTTTATTACTTCAACAGTTTCTTTGGGACCTGTATAGTTCCATTCAACCATATCTCTATTATATTTATCTTTTTCTCCCCACTCATCATAATACCTCATCACTTCCTCGGTAGTCTTGAGTTTGTAAATTGGAACTTTATTACCCACATCTTTTAGTGCCATAAAATTTTATCCTATTAAATTTTGAGCTACCCATTTGTGAAATTGATGGGTTGGTTGATCCATTATTGGAGAAAAATTTCCTCCATTGTAAGCAGGTGAATTTCTACCCTCTTGCATACCTTCAACAGCATTTATATCCTCTAACATTACATCTTTCCAAAATTTTAAAATTTGTTTTCTCATTTCTTTTAATTGTTTGCCGTTTGCACTCTCTTCTCCAACATAATACATTTGCATATGTTCTTTTGTTTTATTCATTGCTAAAGGCTCTAACCAAAAAACATAAAAATGATCTACATGTAAACCAATCATAACATTTGGGAATAGAGCTATGTATTCTGAATTTTTTGTCATACTTTTTTCCCAATTTGGAAATGTATCAAAAATTTTATTACCTTTAACAATTTGGTCATATTTTTTACTCCCTTGACCAGCAAATCGATTTGGTAAACCTTGAATGTGATAATGATCATTTATGTTAGATACTTTATTTAACTCAGGATGAATTGTTGGCAAATGATAGCTTTCACAATAATTTTCTATAGCAAATTTCCAATTGGTTTTTACTTCTAAGCTGAAGTACCCATAATCATTTGATTTTACTATTAACTTTTGATCGTCTTTATTTATGAATTTCGACCATCTTTCCTCAAGAGGTTTGATGTACTGGTCAAAATCCAATTCATTTGAATTAATATTTACAAATATTATATCCATCCAAAGTTTAGTTTTAACCTCTTTTAGATTGCTATTTGTTTTATTAAAGTTTGGAGACTCATGATTGTTCAGGCCACCAATGTGTGGGGTTGCAACTAACTGCCCATTAAAATTATAAGCCCAAGAATGATAAGGGCATCTAATAACGTTTTTTAACGTGCAGGCTTTATCCAAAAGTTTGAATCCCCTATGACTACAGACATTGTGAAAAACTCTCACAACCATATTTTTGTCTCTAATTAATATCAAAGGAATCCCGAGCAGATTGTAAGGTTTAACATCTCCAATTTTTGGAATTGAGCTTCCAACCCCAATTGCTGTCCATTTATTGTAAAAAATTTTTTCCTTTTCATGAGCTAAATAGTCTTGATTTGTATAGCACTCATTAGGTAAGCCATTTGCCACTTCTATCGGCTTGTCTACATTGTTGATTTTTTCAATATCTAGTATCTTTGATAAGGGTAGATTTTTAAGATTCTGATGCACAAAAAAAATTATCATTCGCATAAATTTTGGCAACAAATTTCATTAAGATTGATACATGAATTTCTTTGACAGCTTTTTGAAAACAGATAATGATCTGAAAAATGAATTTTTCTCTAGAAATTGGACCAAAGACAGATGTTGATGCGGTCCCTGCATTAAGAGATGTTTACATCACTATGTTGCCAGGTGGAGATTATAGAGAAACTGCTGAAAAGGCCTCTGAACTTGTTAGAAAAGGATTTAATCCAGTACCCCACTTCCCGGCTCGATCGATGCAAGATGAGAAGGAACTTAAAGATTATGTTTCTAGATGTAAGGACGGTGGAGTTAAGCAAGTTTTAATTATTGGTGGTGGTAGAGAGCCTGCAGGAAAATTTGACAGTTCATTTCAACTTTTAGAAACAGGATATTTCGAAAAAATGAAAATAGGAATAGCTGGACATCCTGAAGGAAGTCCTGATATATCCGACTCAGAATTAGAAAAAGCTATGATAGATAAAAAGCCTTATGCTGATTATATCGTAACTCAATGGTTACTTGATCCTCAGCCTATTATAGATTTTATTTCTAAACAAAGCGTACCAGTGCATGTTGGAATTACTGGGCCATTAAAAATATCTAGCTTAATCAAGTTTGCTAATATTGTTGGGGCAAAAAATTCTATTAACTTTCTTAAATCTAATTTTACTAAGGCGTTAGATTTATTGAAACCTAAAGACCCTAATGATTTAATTGGGAAAGTTAAATCGCATACTGATAACTTCCACATTTATACATTCGGCGGCTTGAAGGAAACTAACAAGTGGTTGAAGGAGAATAGTTATGTCTAATGAATTTGACTACACTAAATTAAAACATGTTACCTCTGTTGATCAATCAGACAGAGAAGTACCGTACAATTTACGACAAAGTGGGCCAACAAAAGTTGAAATGTTAATTTCAACAAGAGTGAGAAAATCACCGTATTGGCATTTATCAATGCAAGCAGGATGTTGGAGAGCAACTGTCTATAATCGTATTTATCATCCAAGAGGTTATGTAAAACCTGAAGATGGTGGTGCAATGGTAGAATATGATGCAATTGTTAATCATGTAACTATGTGGAATGTTGCTGTTGAAAGACAAATAAGAGTAAAGGGTCCTGATGCAGAAAAATTTACTGATTATGTAATCACACGAGATGCAACTAAAATTTCTCCAATGAGAGCAAGGTATGTAATTTTATGTAATGCTTATGGAGGTGTCTTAAACGATCCAATTCTATTAAGAATTTCTGAAGATGAATTTTGGTTTTCTTTATCAGATTCTGATATTGGAATGTATTTGCAAGGCGTAAATGCGGATGGAAGATTTAATTGCACAATAGAAGAGATAGATGCATGTCCAGTGCAAATCCAAGGACCTAAATCAAAAGCTTTAATGAAAGACCTTTGTGGAGATCAAGTAGACTTTGATAACATGCCTTTTTATGGATTAGCTGAAGCAAATATAGGGGGAAGAAGTTGTGTTATTTCACAGTCTGGTTTTTCTGGTGAGGCTGGTTATGAAATATATTTAAGAAATGCAACTTTATATGCTGAAGATATGTGGAATTCTGTTCTTAAGGCAGGAAAAAAACATAACCTCATGGTTATTGCACCAGCACACCATAGAAGAATTCAAGCAGGTATTCTTTCTTGGGGACAAGACATGGACCAGCAACATAATCCTTTTCAGTGTAACCTAGGATATCAAGTTTCTTTATCTGGAAAAGGAGAGTGGAATAAAAAAGGAGATTATGTAGGAAAATCAGCTTTAGAAAAAATGAAAGCAGATCTTGTTGATGGAAAAAAACCGTATAAGCTCCAATTAGTTGGTTTAGAGTTTGGTGGTAAACCAATTGAAGATTATGCACCTGATTTTTGGTTAGTTTCCCCTGAAAGTGGTGGTGAACCTGTTGGATTTATTACATCTCCTTGGTATCATCCTGAAAAAAAACAAAACATTGCAATGGGATATGTGCCATTTGATGGAACTCTAAATGCGAATGGTTTTCCAAAAGGTAAGGTTGGGACAAAATTTAGAGTTCACTTACCTGAACAATACTCTGAAAAAGCTGGAGTTCCAGTTGACGCAGTAGTAGTTGATATTCCATTTAAAGAGTCTTTTAACGCTAACACAAGAGAAGTTGTAAAAGGCTAAAAATATTATGGGGAAGTTAAGTTTAGCTTCCCCACAAAATCAATGACAAAATGGTTTTTAATTGTAATTTGCATTACTATTGCGATTGCTTTAATAATATTTCCTTTGATAGTTTCTTATAAAGCACAAAAAAATAAAAAGAATAGAAAGTAATGTTTGGAGAATTTTTAAATATAATTGTCAGATCAATAAAATTAGACAAAACACTTTATTCAGATAATAAAAATTTTGCTGAAGCCTCAATTTATTTTGCAGGTATTATAATGATTTTAGATGGTATAGCTGGAGCAGTTGCAGCAAATACAATCATTAAAACTGCAATTGCAATGTCTGGCCTTACTGCAATTATTACTTGGTTGGTTTGGGCAATTTTTATTTATGTTATTGGTGTAAAACTTTTTCCAGATAAACAAACAAAAGTTTCATTTAGAAAAGTTTTAACTGCAGTTGGTTATGCTCATGCTCCAGGATTACTAAGATTTTTTGCAGTAACACCAGACTTAATGATACCAATAATTTTTCTTACCCAATTTTGGATATTTGCTGGTTTAATTATTTCTACGAAACAAATTCTAAATTTAAAATCTAATTTTAAGTCTTTTGGAATTATTCTTTTATCTTTCCTAATTATAGCACTTTTGTCTATTTCATTTGTTATGAGTAGAATGAATATGTTGCCGGTTAATCAAATAAGCTAAAGTGGAAAAATAGTTTTAGAAATCCTACAAGATTTACAAAGTTTAAACCCTGTCATGATCAGATTTTGAAATACACTTTCATCTTCTTTTCTGCATTCATCACATATATTGTTCAAGTCGTTACTATCCTTATCTTTAATATCTTTTTCTAAATCTTTAGTCATTATCTGTTAAACCTGCTCCAGCAGCACCTTTTTTTAGACTATCAGTTTCTTCCACAAAAGTATTTTCAGATAATTTATATAAACTGTTCCATTCATCTTGATTAAAGTTATCTTTATTTTCAATAAAATTGATCTCTAAGTTTTTAGAATAATTAGGAAATCCTATATTTAAAAAGTTAGAGTAAATATTTATGTTAGAATTTAATAAAATTTCTTTCTCTTCAAATTTAACTTTAATTTTTTTTCCAATTATTTCTGAAGATCTGCTCAAAAATGATAAAAAAATAATTGGGTAGGCAATGTTCGAGAAATAAATTTTTTCGTAATTTTCGATTATTTTTATTTGATCTAAAAAACTAATTCCTAAAATGATTGGGCAATAAGGATTTGAAGAAGAAGAATTTGACTGATTTATTGAACTTAAGTTCTCATACGTATTTTTTTTCTTATCATTAAAATAAGAGTTTAAATGTTTGATACCGGGTAAACCAAACATCTCTAATTGTCTTATACATTTTCCAATTTCCTCAGCTTCACCCCATGAAAATCCAGCAGCTTTTGATGCTCTTTTAGCTGTAGTTTCAATCTCGCTTAAGGATTTCATTTTTTAATTACTTGACCTATAGACCCATTGTTCGTCATAGTTTTTTAATTCATCAGGTAGTGGTGCTCCTTGGAACATACAAATTCTTAACCATTTATCTGATCGTGGATCAAATTTTAAGGCTCCAAAAAAAGATAGCTTTAACCTTAGCATATCTATAGGCATTAGATTTTTACCAATAGTATTATCTTGTATCTCAGAGTATGGAAATTTTTCAACAATAAATACTCTTCTAACAATGTGTCTAAGCTCAGAATTTTTAGACAAAAATTCTGCAACAGTAGAATTATTTTTCATATCTAATAATTTTTTATGCAGTTTTTTTACATCTCTAGCTATTGCAAGAGGTTGTTCTAATTCAGATCCGCCTTCTTTAAATCTATCAGCTAATCTAGGCTCCTCTTTATTCTTAGAAATAAACCAAAAATTTTGTGTATTTTGTTTTTTTTCAAAGTTTATTTTTAAAATATTTGAATATTTTTTTTCAATAATATTGATTAAATCTTTAATTGTTCTGTTAGTTGGAATAGTAAAATATTTATCCTCCTCAGAACTCATCTGACTTACTAACGGATTAGTTATTTCATTATATGGTTCCATCATAATAGAAACTACATACTCAATACACTCCTCACATGCTTTCTCCTCTAACCAAAGATATATTTGGTTAAAAGGGTATTCGTCTTCAAAATCAAAATTATTATCAATAAAGTGGATAAATTTTTTTATATCTTTTAATAGGTTTTTAATTTTAATTTTCTGATACTCACTATCAGTATTCCAGCTAGTAATGTTTGTTAAAGATTTTTTAAGGCAATCAATAAATAAAACACTATCTTTTTTCTTAACTATTTTTATTTCTCTTATTTTTTTTAAGGCGATCTCTCTGCTCATTACCCAATTATTCAATAAGGTTGGATGATTTACTATAAATGGAGCCATGCCTAATCCAGTAGAATTTCCAATACCTAAATTTTTACAAATCTTTCTATCTAATACAACAGATTTACTGGGATTTTTGTGATGAGCAACGTGGTTTACTTGATCAAATGTAAATTGCCTAACTAAATAAACTAGCATCATTTCCAATCTAAAAGGTCCATTGATTTCTTCTCTGTTCTTAATTCTAAAACGATCCGCTAAGCCAAATTTTCCAGAACCATATACTGCAGTTGTTCTGTACAAATATCCAACATTTGATAGTAATTCTAAATCTGGTTGTTTACCCTCACTTAATCTTTCAACTACATGATTGAATACTCGAACAGATTTATTTGCTCTAGACAATGTTAACTCTTTAAATGAAAGTCTACCAACTTCCTGCCTTGGTACTTCATTTTTAAGTCTATCAATATCTTTTTGAGTAGGAACACCATCATGTAATGTAAATGCTGCATCCCATTTTGTTGCAATTACTCTATCTGATCTTTCGTCATCTTTAATTTTATTTGCAAAACAAACAAGTGAATAAGTTCTTTTATCTTTCTTAAAAGAGTAGACTGCTTCTCCATAACCAAATCTATCTAGATTAAATAAATCTCTCTTATATTCCCAGTCTTTAAATTCATTAAGAAAGCTTCTTAAAAAAGACAGTTTAGACTGATGAAATGATCCCAATCTTGACAATTTCATTATCGTGTTTGGATCTCTAAGTTGAACTTTCATAACTAAATTAATTTATAGAAATTGTACCAGTTGTTTCCAAGTATTCCATTTGTCTCTTCATCAGAAAATCCTACTTTTTTAAGACCTTTTTCGATATTTGAAAACCCCCTTGCGTCTTCAAACCATTTAGGTTGTTTGGGAAAGCCAGGTTTATTTTTATTACCTTCACCAAAATTTATACGTTTAGACCATGTTCCATTTCTCATCCATTCAACAACACTATCAGGTTGCTGAAGGCAAAGATCAGATCCGATACCTATTTGTTTTGTGTTCATTATTTCAGCTGTCTTAGCAACCATCTCACAAAAACTTTCGAGGGTACAATTTGAGTTATCTTTCAAATGATGAGGATATAAAGATAATCCAAGAATACCTCCGCTATCACTTAAAATTTTTAACAAATCAGATGATTTGTTTCTTTTTGCAGGATGCCAAAAATTTGGGTTTGCATGGGTTATTGCTATTGGTTTTTGACTTAACTCGATTGCATCAATTGTACTTTTTTCAGCTGAATGTGACATGTCAATTACTACACCCACCCTATTCATTTCTTTTATGACTTCACGTCCAAAATTGGTAACTCCACTGTCTGTATTTTCATAACAACCAGTAGCTAATAATGATTGGTTGTTGTAAGTAAGCTGCATAAATCGGCAACCTAGTTTATGTATCTTTTCAACTAATTTTATATCATCCTCTATGGGAGAACAATTTTGAAAACCAAAAAAAATTGCTGTTTTTTTCTCTTTATTTGCCTTTTCTATATCTTTGTAGTCCCAGCCTTGAAATATTATATCTGAGTTTTCTTTAAAAAGTTTTTCCCATTTTTTAATCTCAGTTAATAACTCATTGTAGTCTTCATGATAGACTATGGTGACATGAACAGCATCAAGACCTGCAGATCTATTAAACTCTAAGGTTTCTCTTGACCAATTACAATATTGAAGGTTATCAATTTTAAAATTCATATTAGTTGAACTCTAATCAATATGTTTTTAAATACTATTAATTTTATTGAAATTTTAACTTAATTTTGAAATAAACTAATTACTAATTCTCATGAAAAAAAATAGAAATCTAAAAGTTTCAATCGTTATGGGTAGTCAGTCTGACTATAAGACTATGCGGCTAGCGGAAATAACCCTAAAAAAAATTGGTGTTTCTTTTGAAACAAAAATTGTATCAGCTCACAGAACTCCAAAAAGGATGTATGATTATGCGCTAAAAGCGGAACAAAATAATATAGGTGTAATTATAGCAGGCGCTGGAGGATCGGCACATTTACCCGGTATGATCTCAGCACTTACGTCATTACCAGTTCTTGGTGTACCTATTGAAAGCAAAAAATTGAAAGGCTTAGACAGTCTATTATCAATAGCTCAAATGCCAAAAGGTATACCTGTTGGAACACTTGCTATTGGTGAAGACGGTGCAATTAATGCTGCATTACTAGCAGCGTCAATAATAGCAAACCAGAATGCATCTATTAAAGGTAAATTGATTAATTGGAGATCTAGTCAAACTAAATCAGTAAAAAAAAATCCAAAATAAATGTCTGATATTACTCTTGGTATTATAGGAGGTGGGCAGTTAGGTAGCATGTTAGCAATTGCTGCAAAAAAATTAAACATTAAAACTATAATTTTTTCTGACGATTCAGATGCGCCTGCTCAGAACTTTTGTAATCAATTTATTTCAGGAAATTATGATGACAATAAGAAAGTTAGTGATTTTGTTAATCAAGTTGACGTTGTAACTTATGAATTTGAAAATATACCTTTTGAAACCCTTAACGAAATAAACAAGTTAAAACCAGTTTTACCTAAACCTTCTATAAATCGACTTATTCAACATCGATTGGCGGAAAAAGATTTTATAAATAAATTAAATATTAGGACTACAAGGTATGTATCAATTGAAAAAAAGTCAGACATAGATGCCTTGAAAGATTTTTTACCAGGTATTTTGAAGACGACTACACTTGGTTATGATGGAAAAGGACAACATCCAATAAATTCGATCGAAGAATTAAATTCTATTAATATAGATTTTTCCAGCGGATATATTCTTGAGAAACTTGTTAAACTAAAAAAAGAAATCTCAATAATTATAACCAGATTTAGTAATAATAAATACGAAATTTATGAGCCCATTGAGAATACTCATGAAGATCAAATTTTAAAATATTCTAAAATACCTGCTGAAATAAATGAGAAAATTTTTAATCAATCTAAAGACTGGGCTATGCTGATAGCAGAAGAACTTAAATATGTGGGAACTTTGTGTGTAGAATTTTTTATAGATAGAAATGATAATTTATATGTAAACGAAGTTGCTCCTAGGGTACATAACTCTGGCCATCTTACAATTAATGCATACAATGTAAGTCAATTTGAAAATCATGTTAGATCAGTTTGTGGGTTAGATCAAATACCATTAAGAAAAATTTCAAATGCAAAAATGATTAATTTACTAGGTGATCAGATATCTCAGTATAGAAATTCTCCCAACTTAAAAGAGAATGAATTTTTCTTTGATTATTTAAAAAAAGAGATTAAAGAAAAAAGAAAAATGGGTCATATAACAATATTAACTTAGATGTTTAAATCATTAGAGGGTAATTTTGATAATCCTAAAGTTCATGAACTTCTTAGTAACCACTTTGTTGAGCTTAGAGCGGTATCTCCAGAAGGCAGTGCTCATGTTTTAGATATTCCTGGTCTAAAAGTGTCATCAATTAAATTTTGGAGCCTGTGGCAAGATGAAAATTTAATAGGTTGTGGTGCTCTAAAATTTCTTGATGAAGGTCATGGAGAATTTAAATCTATAAGAATTCACGATAATTTTAGAAATAAAGGATATGGAATTAATGTAATTAATCATTTAATTAATGAGGCCAAGAAACTAAAGATAAAAAAATTAAGTATTGAGACAGGTGCTGGAGATTTTTTTTTACCAGCAAGAAAACTTTTTAAAAGATGTAAATTTAAGGAATGTAAACCTTTTGCAAACTATAAAGAAGATGTAAATTCTGTATATTTGACCAAAATTATTGACACAAATTAGAAAATATTTTTAATTTATAATATATTTAGTTGACAAAACCCTTCAAAATCTAAACAAAGCCAGAATTACTTAATTATAAGTAATAAATTAATAACAAAAAGTAAGAAGATAAATATGAGTCTACAAGGAAAAGTAAAATGGTTCAATCCAACCAAAGGTTTTGGTTTTATTGAAAGAGAAGATAAAGAAAAAGATGTGTTTGTACATGTTTCAGCTGTAAGAGATGCTGGTATGAACGGTTTAGATGAGGGTCAAGCTTTGACTTTCGATGTTGAAGATGGTCCTAAAGGTCCTTCAGCAGTTAACTTAAAAACTGCATAATTTCACACTTCCTATTGGCTGAAAATTTTATTTATAATAACAAACTGAATTTTCAGCCAATTCCTTAATTATTACCAACCTTTAAACACAATTATTAATTATAGAATTAAATTAAAAAATTAATAAATTAATCAAAAATATGATTGGAATTTTAGGTGGAATGGGAACTCAAGCTGGTCTAGATTTTTGTAACAAGCTTGCAGTTCTAAATAGAGGAAAAATTGATCAAGAGTATCCACTATTTTTACTTTATAATAAATCAAATATTCCTGGTAGACCTGAGTCTATAGGTGCTCAAACTAAAAATCTTTTAAATAAATCTACAAACAAAAGAAGTAGAGAAAAATATAACAAAGTTTTAAAAAGTTTGCTCAAAGGTTGTGAACTTCTAGAAAAAAATAAATGTAAATTTATAGTAATACCTTGTAATACGGCTCATTATTGGTTCGATGATTTACAAAATAAAATCAATATTCCAATAATTAATATGCCAAAAGAAGTTTTTAAATTTACAAAAAAAAAATGCAAAAAAAACTCTAAAATTGGTCTCCTAGCCACTGAGGGAACACTTAAAACAGGGGTTTATAAAAAAATTTTTGACAAAAATTATCAATTGATAGAGCCGTCTCAACAAATACAAAAATTGTCAGTTAATAAAGCTATTAAATTAGTTAAAATGGGAAATGTGAAAGCTGCTGCAAAAGCAATTAAACCTGCGATTGATTCCTTAACGAAAATGAAGTGTAAAAAAATTATTTTAGGTTGTACAGAGCTCCCAATTGCTATTTTTGCATTCAAATCATTTGAAAATGTAAAATCCTCAAAAGTATTTTTAGATCCCAACTTAATTTTGGCTCATTCAGCTATGGCTAAGCATAAAAATTAGTTTATGTCTAAAAAGTCTGAAAAGCCATATGTGTTAAGAGCTGCTGAATTTGTTTATTCAAAGATAATAGAAATAAAAAAACAAAATCCCGAAATCAATAATATACAAGCTTTTGAAAATTTCATGACTACTAAGGAATATGACATTTTAAGTTCTGGAGAATTTCATGATAGATGGTTCTTAGAACTTGAGAATAATAAATTTATTGACAAGATAACTAAAAAAAAAATTAATGAAGAAACTTTAAGACTTTTAGAGCTTCAAAAAGATTCTATGGTAAGATTTTTAATGAAAATACCAAAGCTTTATTATACTAAGAGCCATTTTCCACTAGAAATTTCACAAAGAGCTTTTGATCACTTGTGGAGAGTTTGTGAAAGCTATGAGATGTGGTGCAAAGAGACTAATCAAGAAAATTTAATATATCTGAATATTATTGAGTAGTATTATTTAAATCAAGTATTGATCTAGTAACCTCAATTCGTTTTTTAAGTAATTTTTGTAAATTTTGGTTATCCAGTTTTTGTCTAGTCATTTTAATTCTTGTTTCCACTAATTGTCTGAGTTCTTCATCAAACGAATTAATTTTAATTTTTTTATCTGTTTCTTCTACTAAGGTTTCTTTAATTAAAGTTAAAGAATTTTTACCAGTCTCTTTTTCTATACGTTGATTAACTATGAATTGTGCACTAGCTTTATAAATATTGCCTGAAGTAAGAACTGTTACACCTGGACCAATAAATGAAAGAATTGGTGCAAAACCTGTCAAAAAGAAAAAAGACAGCATAATTGTAAATATTCTAAATAGTCTAAATTTCATAATTAAACATTAAGTGATTTGGTAATTCGTTTCTACATCTAATTTGTTCATTTTAGGTACTGATTTATTTGATTTTATTTAATTTATTTGTTTACTAAAGATGATGATTAAAATATTCCCTTTCATATTTATACTTCTATGGTCCTCTGCTTTCATAACAACTAAGCCTATTATAGACAATAGTGATCCATTTGCTGCCCTAGCTTTTAGATTTGCTTTAGTTGCTTTAGGTTTTTTTTTATTTTCTATTTATTCAAAACAAAAAATTCTAGTAAGTAAAAAAAACTTTTTCGAATCTTTTTTTAGTGGTGTATTATTTCATGGTTTTTATCTTGGCGGTGTATTTTACTCAATTTCAATTGGCATGCCCACAGCAATTGCTGCATTAATTGTAACCCTTCAACCAGTTCTCACAAATGCATTGAGTGGACAAATTTTAAATGAGAAAGTATCGCCAAAACAATGGATGGGTGTTTTATTGGGATTTGCTGGTGCAGGACTTGTTCTGGGTTTTGATTTAGGCTCTAAAATACCAACAGCAGGATTAATCGCGACTATAATTTCGTTATTAGCAATTACATTTTCTACTTTGTGGCAAAAAAAATTAAGTAACAATTTACCATTATCAGTCAGTAATATGAATCAAGCTTTGGGGGGGGTTGTTTTTCATATTGTAATAATTATTTTTTTTGCAGACCCTTACATAGATTTTTCAACCACTTTTTTAATTGCAATGAGTCATCAAATTTTTTTAGTTTCGTTTGGAGCTTTTACAATTTTAATGTTTTTAATTAAAAGAAATTCTGCAAGTAAAACAGTTTCTATTTTTTTTTTAATTCCTCCTACCTCAGCTTTAATGGCTTGGATTTTTTTAAACGAAAGCCTAAACAATTTAGATCTTCTGGGTTTTTTAATTGCAACAATTGGTGTTTATATAGCGACAAGAGATTAAATTACTTTCCTATATAGCCAAATTCTAAAGATGAATCTGTTATTGAATGATATAGTGACTCTCCAAAACTTCTTAGAACAAAAATTCTAAATGTATCAGGTTTGTCATTTATCATGTCAACAATTATAGATATTCCATTAAATGCAGAATTCAGACAATTATTTTTATAAAATTCATTAAAGTTGAAAGGGCATCCTTTTTTTAAAACTTCTTTAGCATAATGACCCTCTAGCTCAATAATTGATTTTGAATGAGAAATATCTGTGACTGCAAAATCCTCCTCTTGAAATTTTTTTTCGATTTCAGAAAATACCTCTTTTTTAGTTGTTATAATTAGCCAATTTCTTGGTCCATTCCAAAGAATTCGAGTATTTTCATTACTTTGTACTGATAATGGTCTTGAACTTAGGTTAAGATTATTTATTTTAATTTCCTCATATACAACATTAGAATTTTTATATTGGACAATCTGAGTAATATATAATTTTTTTATTTCTGTAATTTTAATTAAATTTTTTTCGTTTTTTCCTTCACAATCGCCAAATTGTCCTTTTTGGTGGATATGTTCTAAAGCTGATGTTGAACTCATGATCTAACTCTTTCTCCTTTTGGATCCACATAATGTGATGAGACTATTTCAACTGGAATTACTTTATTTTTTAATGGAGACATAACAAATAATTTTTCTCCGATCATATTTTTTCCATCCTTCAAAATCGCAAGAGAAAAAGGATTGTCATGTTCTACACTCCAGCATGAGGCAGATATATGACCTAATTTTTTGTTTGGTAAAGGAGCCTGAGCGTCTTTCACTAAATGAGAACCTTCTGGTATGCTTGTTTTTTTATCTAGAGGTACAACTCCGACAATCTTTTGTCTGTCACTTGAGGTAAAAGCTTCTCTATTCAAAGACCTTTTGCCAATAAAATCTTTCTTTTTACTAATTAATCCCTCTAATGAAGTATCGTAAGAAATAGTTCTTCCATCAAGTTCTGATCCTGCCACATGTCCCATTTCAATTCTTAAAGTTGATAATGCTTCTGTTCCGTAAGGTTGCACTTGAAGCTCTTGACCCAGTTCAATTATTTTTTCCCACATAAAGAGACCATTGTCAGACTCTACATTTACTTCATAAGCTAATTCACCTGAAAATGAGATTCTAAAAATTCTAGCTTTAACCCCAAACAATTCAGACTCCATGTAGCCCATGAAAGGCAGTCCTTCGTTTGAAACGTCATTATTAGGAAATAATTTTTCTAATAATTTTCTAGATTTAGGTCCTGCAATTGCTGCACCAGCCCATTGTTCAGTTGTTGAAACTACATTAACATTCAATTCAGGCCAAACAAGTTGTAGATAATACTCTAAATGTGAAAGGACATTCGCAGCTTGAGCTGTAGTAGTTGTCATATGATAATGATTTTCAGAAATTCTAGTTGTTGTTCCATCATCCATAACTATTCCATCTTCTCTAAGCATCACTCCATATCTTGCTTTACCAACTGGCAACTTTAACCAAGCATTTGTGTAAACTCTATTTAGCAGTTCTGCAGCATCAGGACCTTTTATATCAATTTTTCCTAACGTGGTAACATCACAAACACCAACATTCGTTCTAACATTTTTAGCTTCACGCTTAGATGCTTCAAAAAGAGTTTCACTTCCTTGTTTATAATATCTTGGTCTTAACCAAACTCCAGCATCAACAAATACTGCGTTATTTTTTTCATGCCATGAATGCATAGGAGATTTGCGAGTAGGTTTAGAATGTTTTCCAACTTCTCTTCCTACAATTGCTCCAATAGATATTGGAGTGTATGGAGGTCTAAAAGTGGTATGACCTACTGCAGGTACAACTTTATTTTCAATATCTGAAACTAATTGCAGTCCATTCAAATTACTTGTTTTACCTTGGTCGGTTGCCATTCCTAAAGTTGTGTATCTTTTAACATGCTCTATTGATCGATACCCTTCCTTTAAAGCTATTTCGATATCTGAAACAGCAACATCATTTTGAAAATCTAAAAATCTCTTATAACTTTTTCCTTTAGGCAGGGGCACACACCAAAACTTATCATGTTGAGAAGATTTTTTTTCAACTACATTTGGAAAAGAAATTTTATTATCGTTGTTTGTAATCTTTTTCGATAAATCTTGGCCAGCTATAAACGAGTCTTTTAACGTTTCTTCTAATGTAAAAATCCCATTAGCAGCACCTAAAGTTGTTTCTTTCTGCTTAGATGTCCCAGGCACAAAGGCGTCAATTTCTTCCTTAAATTTAGTTTTATTTCCTGACTGTGAAGCTAGATGAATAGTTGGTGTCCAAAAACCTGAAACACAAATACAATCACACTTAATATTTTCAATTGTTCCAAGTTGCTTTTTATCATCTGAAATTTTTGCTATATCTGCTGAACTTACTTTTTTATATCCCTGTGCAGCAACAACAACATGCGAAAATTTTATTTTAATACCAAGATTAATTGCTTCATCAATTATTTCTGATTGTGGATTAACTCTAGAGTCTAAAATAATTGGATTGACTCCATTTTTTTTAAATTCAATTGCTGTCTCATATCCACTGTCATTATTTGTAAAAACTAACGGATTTTTACCGACCAACACTCCGTAAACTTTTAAGTATTCTTTTGCTGCTGAGGACAACATCACGCCAGGAGTATCATTATTACCAAAAACTAGTGGCCTTTCGATTGATCCTGAAGAAATTAAAACCTCTTTTGCCCTAATATACCAAAGTCTTTGTTTTGGATGATGTTTTTTTGTTTTTGGTAGATGATCGCTAACTTTTTCTGACATCACTAACATATTATGATCATAGTACCCAAAAACTTGAGATCTATTTTTAACAACCACATTTGGCATTTCTTTTAATTCAGAAATAATACTGTTTGCCCAATCCTCACCTGATTGATTTCCAATATTTACATCACTAGTTAACAGAGATCCTCCAAATCTTGGTTTATCTTCAGCTAAAATTACTCTTGCACCATTTTTTGCAGCCGCATAAGCACTTGCTAAACCGGATGGACCAGAACCAGCAATTAATAAGTCACAATATTCATATTTATGTTCATATCTCTCTTTATCATGTTTTGTAGAAGCAACACCTAAGCCTGCAGCTTTTCTAATAAAAGGTTCATAAACTCGATACCAAAAACTTTTAGGCCACATGAAAGTCTTGTAATAAAATCCTGCAGGTAGAAAAATTTTTAAAAAGTTATTAATTGCACCAATATCAAAGTTTACACTTGGCCAACAATTTACACTTTTGGCTTCTAGTCCTTCAAAAAGCTCTTGCTCAGTAGCTTTAATGTTTGGCTCTGTCTCATTATTTCTATAAAGCTGAACTATTGCATAAGGCTCATCTACCCCAGCTCCAAAAAACCCTCTTGGTCTATGATATTTAAAGCTTCTACCAATTAAATGTACTCCATTAGCAATTAAAGCAGATGCTAAAGTATCTCCTTCGTAACCATAGTATGTTTTTCCATTAAATTTAAATGACAATTTTTTATCCCTATTAATTAGTCCACCATTTTCTAATCTAAATTTTTGAGACATTATGTTATTTCCTCATCAGCTTTATATGTATTAAATATTTCGTGAGTAGCAGTGTCTCTTTCCACCTTAATCCATTGTCTACATCCAAATAGGTGCTGCCACAATTCTAGGTGCTTACCTCTTAAACTTTTTCGGTTATAAACAAAGTTATCCCATTCTTCATCAGAGATTTCTTTATTAAGCTCAGGTCTTTTTACACTAGCATCCCCACCATAAGAAAATTCATTTTGTGATCTCATCCCACAATGCGGGCATTTAATATGAAGCATTTAAGATATCCAGGTCTTAGTACCAAGTCCTTTTTCGTCAATTAAGCGTCCAGTGCTAAATCGATTTAGACTAAATCCAGCATTCAGTTCGTGAACTCTATCTTGAGCGATTGTATGAGCGAATGTCCAACCTGAAGCTGGCGTTGCTTTAAAACCACCATAACACCAACCGCAGTTTAAATACAAACCATCAATATGTGTTTTATCTATAATAGGTGAACCATCCATTGACATATCCATTATACCACCCCAAGTTCTAAGCATTTTCAATTTACTTAAAAAAGGCATCATCGCAATTCCCTCTGTTAAAACATGTTGAAGAGTTGGTAAATTTCCTCTTTGAGCGTAACTATTATATCCATCTAGGTCTCCGCCCATTACCATTTCTCCTTTGTCAGATTGACTTATATAAAAATGACCTGCACCAAAAGTTACTACTCTATCTAATATTGGTTTAACAGGCTCTGATACACATGCTTGAAGAAGGTGAGTTTCTATTGGCAAAGTCATATTTAACTTTTCAGCTAAAATATTTGTGCTTCCAGCAACACATAATCCAACTTTTTTAGTTTTTATATTTCCTCGAGATGTTCTTATGCCATTAATCTTACCTGCTGTAACATCAAAACCAGTTACTTCACAATTTTGAATAATATCAACACCCATAGAGTCTGCTTGACGCGCGTATCCCCAAGCAACTGCATCGTGTCTTGCTGTACCTGCACTTGGCTGCATTAATCCACCAAAAATTGGAAACCTTACATCTTCTGAAAAGTCAGCCATTGGAATTATTTCTTTTACTTGTTCACGGTTTAATAAAACAGCATCAATTCCGTTTAATCTCATCGAATTTCCTCGTCTTGCATAGGCATTCATTTGTGCATCGGAGTGTGCAAGATTGATAATTCCTCTTGGTGAGAACATCACATTATAGTTCAAATCTTGGCTCATTTTTCTCCACAGATCCATTCCAAATTCACTGAAGAGAGCGTTTTCATCATGCATGTAATTTGATCTAATTATCGTTGTGTTTCTTCCGACGTTTCCGCCACCTATCCAACCTTTTTCAATAATTGCAACTTTTGTAATGTTATGTTCTTTTGCGAGGTAATATGCAGTGGCAAGTCCATGGCCCCCTCCACCAATAATGACTACATCATATTCCTCTTTTGGAGTTGGATCCTTCCAAGCTAAATCCCAGTTTTCATGATTAGAAAATGCGTTTTTAACTAAATTAAATATGGAGTATTTTTGCATTCATTAATTTTATAACAAAGAATATAAATAGTTCTTATTTTTTTTATATATATTTTTTAGAAGTTTCCAAATATGACAAAAAAGGATAAGAAGTCTGCAACGATAACATATAATTTATAGGATTAATAATGAGTGATGTTAAATCAGATATTCAAATAGCTCGAGAAGCAAAAATGCAGCCTATAAATCAGGTATTAGCAAAGATAAATGTTCCAGACAAAAGCACTGCTTTCAGTCCAATGGGACGACACATTGCAAAAATTAACCTAGAGTATTTAGACACATTGAAAGATAAATCAGAAGGGAAATTAATTTTAGTCACTGCAATTACACCTACACCTGCTGGAGAAGGAAAAACCACTACTTCAGTTGGTTTAAATGATGGATTAAATAAAATTGGAAAAAAATCTATAGTTTGTTTAAGAGAGCCAAGTCTTGGGCCTTCATTTGGAATGAAAGGTGGTGCTGCTGGAGGAGGTTATGCTCAAGTAGTTCCAATGGAACAAATTAATTTACATTTTACTGGAGATTTTCATGCAATTACTTCAGCTCATAATCTATTGTCAGCATTAATCGACAATCATATCTATTGGGGAAACAAATTAGATATAGATTTAAGACGGATTGTTTGGAAAAGAGTAATGGATATGAACGACCGTTCCTTAAGATCAATAAATATAAATTTAGGTGGAGTAGCAAATGGTTTTCCTAGAGAAGACGGATTTGATATTACTGTTGCTTCAGAAATCATGGCAATTTTCTGCTTATCAAATGATTTAAAGGATCTAGAAAAAAGAATTGGTAATATAACAATTGCTTATACGAGAGATAAGAAACCAGTTTACGCGAAAGACTTGAAAGCACACGGTCCAATGACTGTATTATTAAAAGATGCAATCAGACCAAATGTAACCCAAACATTGGAAAATAATCCTGCAATTATTCATGGTGGCCCATTTGCAAATATCGCACATGGATGTAACTCAGTTATAGCAACTAAAACTGGATTAAAACTTGCAGACTATGTTGTAACAGAAGCAGGCTTTGGTGCTGACCTCGGAGCAGAAAAGTTTTTAGATATAAAATGCAGAAAATCTAATTTGAAACCGAGTTGTGTAGTCATCGTAGCAACAATCAGAGCTTTAAAAATGCATGGTGGTGTTGCAAAGGATGATTTAAAAAATGAAAATGTTGAGGCTTTAAAAAAAGGTCTAGTGAATCTTGAAAGACACATAGAAAATGTTAAAAAATTTGGATTACCTGTTGCGATCGCGGTTAATCATTTTATTAAAGATACAGATAGTGAAGTTAAAGCTTTAATTGATTTTTGTGAAAACTTAGGGGTTAAAGCAAGTTTATGCACTCACTGGGCAAATGGTAGTGAAGGGACAAAAGAATTAGCAGCGCATGTTGCTAATTTGTGTGAAAAAAAAGATGCTAAGTTTAATTTTCTTTATGAAAGTAAAACGCCTTTATTTAAAAAAATAGAAACGATTGCAAAAGAAATTTATAGAGCTGATGAAGTAATTGCTGATACAAAAATAAGAGATCAATTAAAAGGTTTTGAGGAGGCAGGCTATGGAGAATTGCCAATTTGTGTAGCAAAAACACAATACAGTTTTTCAACTGATCCAAATCTTAAAGGTGCACCAACTGGACATGCTTTGCCTATTAGAGAAATTAGACTATCGTCAGGTGCAGAATTTATTGTTGTTGTTTGTGGGTCAATTATGACTATGCCAGGACTGCCCCGTGTACCTGCAGCAGACTCTATAAAACTAAATGATAAGGGCGATATCGAAGGATTATTTTAGATTAAGGTAATTTAACCAATTTTCTAATTCCCTCATCCTAGAAATTTTATCAAGCTTCTTATTTTCACTTTCAATATGTTGTATGTGACTGTTAATTTCATTGTCATCATTAAATGCTCCTTTTTTTAAAAGCCTCTCTTTTCTAAATACAATAATGTTAATCATTTTGTTATAAGTAATTTCTGGATGATATTGAAGACCCCAGATATCACAATCATTTACTTTAAAGTTTAAACCTTGAACTTTATTAATTGGATTTGAAGCTAACAGTACAGAATTTTGCGGCATGGTAACTACTTCATCAAAATTAAAAGCAGGTGTATTAAATTTTTTTTTTTTATTTAAATAAAGTGGATGGTCTAATCCCTTTTCATTTATTTCAATATCAACTGCAATTCCTTTGTGTGAACCTTTAGTGCCTTTTTTGACCTCACCTCCTGCAGCTGTGACAGCTACTTGCATACCCCAACATATTGCTAAAATTTTTTTAATTTTTTTTTGACATTCTTTCATAAACTGAATCTGTCTTCTAATTTCAGGAGTGTCGTTATAAATATTTAAGCTACTACCACCCCAAATAAGTCCATCGTAACTGTTTAGATCGTCTATATTTTTTAATATATTTTCATCTGATGAAGGATTAACAACATCTGTAGTTAAATCTTTTGTGAAAAAACTAAGACTATCCCTCAAACTTTCAGTATGTGTTTGAATACCTGCAGATGAAAAATGTTGATTTTCTTCTCTCAAATTTCCTTCAACAATTAATATTTTTTTCATTAAAACAAATCTCCAGAAATGCTTTTTTCATACATTTCTTTTAAATCCTTTTGATTAATTTTTTTTGGGTTTCCTCCAGTAGATGGATCTTCAAAAGCCATTAAAGAAAGTTCATCAAGATTAATATTATTACAGTCCATCACATCTGATAATTTATGAGGTATATTTAAATCTTTTCTTAAATCTAGAATCCATTCTAAAAAACTATCAAAACTTTTATTTAAATTTAAATAATCACAAATTTCTAATATCTTGTGTTCTATTTCACTTTTATTAAATGACAATACATATGGCATAAATATTGCATTTGATAAACCATGATGAATGTTAAACTTTGAGTTAACTGGATGACTTAAAGAATGAATAGCACCAAGACCTTTTTGGAATGCAGTTGAGCCCATCGATGAAGCTGAGAGTAAACTCATTCTTGCTTCAGTGTTTTTTCCATCTTTATAGGCAGTAATTAAATATTTTTTAATTAATTTAATACCTTCTATTGCAATACCATTTGCCATTGGATGAAAACCTGTTGCACAAAATGCCTCTAAATTATGCGCCAATGCATCCATACCTGTCGCTGCTGTTAATCTAGGCGAAAGATCTAAAGTTAAAATGGGATCTAAAATAACAATTGATGGCAACATCTTTGGATGAAAAATAATTTTTTTAACACCTATATCTTGATTTATAATTGCCGAAGCCCGTCCAGTTTCAGAGCCTGTTCCAGCTGTTGTGGGTATTGCAATAATGCTTGGAATTTTAGAGCTTTCAGCTCTTATCCAATAGTCTCCAATATCCTCAAAATCCCAAATTGGTCTTTCTTGACCGCACATAAATGCTACTGCCTTACCAACATCAAGTGCACTTCCACCACCAATTGCTATTACACCGTCGCAATTAGATTTGTTATAAACTTTTACACCTTCATCTACATTTTGACCTATTGGATTTCCTGAAAAGTTTGAAAAAATTTCTAAATTATTAAATTTTTTTTTTAAATTCTGTAATATATGTTTAATCATATCAAGATTAATCAAATCTTTATCAGTAACGAATAATGGATTTGATATTTTTAGTTCTTGGCAGGCATCAACTAGATCATAAATCCTATTTTCGCCTACCCACATTAAAGTTGGGTAATTCCAATTATAATTCATAGTAAATAATAATTTTATTTTTCTTTTTTTGTTAGTAAGATATATTTATAGAATTATTAATGATAGGAAAATTTAGATGTCTAGAGTAGCAATTATAGGTGCTGGTCCATGTGGTCTTTCGATGTTAAGAGCATTTGAACATTTGGAAAATAAAGGAGAAAAAATACCAGAAATAGTTTGTTTCGAAAAACAAGATAACTGGGGTGGGCTTTGGAATTATAGCTGGAGAACGGGTTCTGACCAATATGGAGATCCAGTACCAAACAGCATGTACAGATATTTATGGTCAAACGGTCCTAAAGAATGTTTGGAGTTTGCTGATTATTCTTTTGATGACCACTTTGGTAAACCAATACCATCTTTTCCTCCTAGAGAGGTTCTATATGACTATATAGTTGGAAGAGTAAGCAAAGGTAATTTAAAACATAAAATCAAATTTAATACTCGAGTTACAAATACATCATTCAAAAATGACAAGTTTGAAATTAGCTATCAAGATAAAGCTAATAATAAAATTTTAACTGAAAATTTTGATTATTTGGTTATTTCGACTGGTCATTTTTCTGTTCCTTTTATCCCAGAATATGAGGGAATGAATTCCTTTCCTGGAAGAATTATGCATTCTCACGACTTTAGAGATGCTGAAGAATTTAGAGATAAAAATGTAATTGTTCTTGGCAGTAGCTATTCTGCAGAAGATGTTGCGCTACAGTGTAATAAATATGGAGCTAAAAGTGTTACTATTGGCTATAGGCACAATCCAATGGGATTTAAATGGCCCAAAGGTATGAAAGAAGTTCATTACTTAGATAAACTTGATGGTAAAAATGCAATATTCAAAGATGGAACAAAACAAGAGGCAGATGTCATAATTTTATGCACTGGTTATTTACATCATTTTCCATTTTTAGATGAAAGTTTAAAATTAAAAACTCATAATAGATTATACCCTCCAAAATTGTACAAGGGGGTAGTATGGCAAGATAATCATAAAATTTTATATTTAGGAATGCAGGATCAATTTCATACCTTTAATATGTTTGATTGCCAAGCTTGGTACGCAAGAGACGTTATTATGGGTAAGATCAAATTGCCTGGTAATGATGAAATAGAAAAGGACATTAACAAGTGGGTTGGAATGGAAGAAAAATTAGAAAATCCAGATCAAATGATAGATTTTCAAACAGAATATACCAAAGAACTTCATGAAATGTCAGATTATCCTAAGATAGATTTTGAATTAATTAGAAAACATTTCAAAGAGTGGGAGCATCATAAAGTTGAAGATATTCTAACTTATAGAAATAAATCCTTTTCTTCACCTGTGACTGGTTCTATTGCTCCAATCCATCATACGCCTTGGGAAAAAGCGATGGACGACTCTATGAAAACTTTTCTAAATAAATAAAATTTAATATTTTATTTTTAATTTTTTATTTTTTGTAATTGCATCTAATAATGCAATCATTAAAGGGATTTTTTTACGATTAATTTTATTTAAAATGTATGGAGCAATTTCTAAAGCAAGATCAGCACCTTCAACGGTATCATCTTTCATAAATTTTTTCTTGGCAGATTTAAAGGTAAAACCTTTACCAAGATAATCACCCATTTTACTATTTCTACCACCAACTGCACTTACATACAGATCGCCTACACCAGCAAGCCCATAAACAGTTTCTTTTTTTCCCTTAAAATATTTAATTAAATAATCCATTTCATCAATTGATTTCCTAAATAAAGCTGAAGATGTATTCTCACCTTGTCCTGATCCAATTATCATAGAATATATATTTTTAATAGCTGAAGAAAACTCTACACCTCTAACATCAGTTGTATGTTCTGTCTTATAAAACTTAGTGGATATTACCTTTCCAATATCTTTTGCTACTTTAATATTTTTATTCCCTATAACAGTGTAACTCTTTATCTTTCGAGCAAGCTCTTTTGCTAAGCACGGGCCTTTTAAGACAGAAATATTTAGTTTGTTGTTATTTTTATTAAGCTGTTCAGACATAGTAATAATTCTTTTTGTTTTATCTAACTTTAGTCCTTTAGTAAGAACCAAAATAGGAGTTTTACTTTTAAGATGTGCTAAATATTTACTAATTATTTCTATTCCTACAGAACTTACAGCTACAACTATAAGATCCCATTTTAAATTTAACATTTCAGGAACAAATTTTTTTGTTTTTATTTTTTTTGGTAAATTAATTTTTAAAGATGGATGAAATTTTTTTTTGAGATTTAATTTACTAATTAATTTAATATTATGTGGTTCAGAAAGTGTTACATGGTGTCTATTTTCAATTAAAGGAATAGAAAAAGCGGCTCCCATTGCCCCTGCACCTATAATCAAAATTTTTTTCATATTAAAAATTAGGCTATTCCTAAATGTTTCTTTCTCTTACCGACCCAAGTTCTTATCAAATTATCAAAAATTAACCCTATAAATGCTACACAAATACCTAATGTCAAACCAATACCTGCGCCATTTTTATCAGATAAAGCTTTTAAAATATATTGACCTAAATCTTCTGTCCCAATGAAAGCTCCAATAATTACCATGAATAAAGCAAAAACTATTGTTTGATTTAAGCCAAGCATCATGTGAGGAAAGGCTAATGGGAATTCGATTTTTGTTAATCTTTGAAGCTTATTTACACCAGACATCGTTGCAGCTTCATGTAAACCTATTGGAACACTTCTAAGGCCTTCAATTGTATATCTAGTTGCAGGAATTGTTGCATAAACAATCACAGCAATTAAAACTGATGTGTCTGTTATTCCAAATAACATCATTACTGGAATTAAATATACAAATGATGGAAATGTTTGAAATATATCACAAACTCCCAGCATAAATTTTGCTGCACCCTTACTTTGAAAACACAAGGTTCCAACTGTAAAACCAATTAAACAAGAAACTATAACTCCAAAAGTAGCCATGTATGTTGTAACTAATGCTCTGTCCCACCATGGACTAAGAGCTATAAATAAAGTTAACCCACATACTACTAATGCTGATCTAATACCACCAATTAAGTAACCAGCCCCAACTACTAAAACAATTGTAGCAACAGCAGGCATCCTTAAATAAAGTGCTCGCATTGGCTGCAATACTTCTTGAATTAACCATGTGTTAAATGCTTTTATATATACGAAGAATGTTTCAAAGATCCAGTCAACACCTTTGTTCCAAAAATCTGCAGTTGATATTCCTTTATTATGAGGAATTTCAAATAAATAATTAAATGTTCCTTTGAACAAAAAAGTTCCAATATATGCGAGTATAATTCCTACAACAAAAGCTCCTGCAAAAAATATAGCATTTTTATTTCTTTGGAAAAAAGTAAGATTACCAAAATAATCTGTTTGTTTATTTGCCCATGCTAAAGACATTTTATCTAATAATATTGCAATAAGACTAATGCATAAACCTGCTTCTAAAGCTAATCCAATATTAAGCTGATTAAGAGCTAACAATAAATTAAAACCTAAACCCTTCGCTCCAATAAAAGCTGAGATAACCGCCATTGAAAAACAAACCATTATCACCTGGTTAACTCCAATCAGTATATCTCTTCTAGCTGTAGGAATTAACACTTTGAACATTAGTTGCCAATTGTTACATCCACTCATTCTGCCAGCTTCGATTACTTCAGGTGGTATGGCTCTTAATCCTAATAAAGTTAATAATATCATTGGTGGAATGGCAACTATCATGGTTATAATCACTGCCGCATGATCACCCACTCCAAATAAAACTAGCGCAGGAACAAGAACTGCATATTGTGGCATAGTTTGCATAACCAAGAGAATTGGATAAAGAGCTTTTTCCACTCGTTTACTTTTAAATGCAGATATACCTAGACCTAGTCCAAATATAAAAGACAATGGCGCGGCAACTAAAATAAACGATAAAGTTTGCATAGATGGTTTCCACTGACCAAAAATAGAAATGTAAACCATTGTTAATCCAGCGAAAATGGCTAAACCTTTGCCACTCAATTTATAAGATAATATTGTTGCTCCAGCAGCAACAATAGTCCATGGTAAACCTGGTAATTCTGCCCATGGGTTAGCATCAATAAAATCCCAACTTGTAAATGCAACAATAGTTTCTAATCCACCTAATAAAATCTCTCTAATTAACTCAATTATAAAGGTCATAAATGCAGTTAAATTTCTACTTATTTGCAAGAGAAGTGGTCTTGTTTTAAATTCTTGTGTATCTTCATTCCAAAACTCCATCGGCATCCAATCGTTCATTAGGAAAAATAATGAGTCATTTATCCATATAGGTAACCATCCAAGTAACGGAGGCAATCTCCAAAAGACATCAAAAGCATAATACCTTACCTCCTTGCCAGCGAAAACAAAGGTACTTTGATTGGGGTCTTTAACAAACTCTGCCTGACCCCTTATAAATTTATATGTTTCAGGAACATCGATTGCAAAACATAATGCAAAAAAAACTATTAATAAAAACAACCACTGAAATATTTTTGGATTTTTTTTTAAAAATTCCATAATTTAATTTCCATTTTTCCTTCCACCAAAAACTGTATTAATTATCTTTATAGGATTAATAGAGCCTATGATTTTATTATTACTATCTATAACTCCTACAGTTTTTTCTTGAGTTAGAATTTTTTCAGCAACATTTTCAATAATCTCATCTTTTAAAACTCTTAAATCTCCTAAATTATCACTTGTAGATTGATCCATTACATCTTCAATTAACAAAACTTTTTCCCTTGGGACTTCTTCAGTAAATTTCCTCACATATTCAGTTGCAGGATTTAAAACTATTTTAGCAGGTGTATCTAATTGTTCAATGATGCCATCTTTCATAATTGCTATTCGATCAGCTAGCTTTAAAGCTTCGTCAAAATCATGAGTGACGAACATTATAGTTTTTTGCAATTTATCTTGAAGTCTTAAAAACTCATCCTGCATTTCTTTTCGGATCAAAGGATCTAATGCTGAAAAAGGCTCGTCTAAAAACCAAATATCCGGCTCTACAGCTAAGGATCTTGCAATACCTACTCTTTGCTGTTGTCCACCTGAAAGTTCTCTTGGAAAATAATTTTCCCTTCCGTCTAATCCAACCAACTTAATCATATCCATTGCCTTACTAATGCTTTCATCAGTGTTAATTCCCTTAATCTGTAATGGAAATGCTATATTTTCAACTACAGTTTTATGCGGCAACAACGCAAAGCTTTGAAAAACCATTCCCATTTTATTTCTTCTAAGATCAATAAGTTCTTTGTTGTTTAGCTCCAATAAATCTTGACCTTCTATAAAAATTTTTCCACCTGTTGCATCTGTTAGTCTTGAAATACATCTAAGCAATGTTGATTTACCTGATCCAGATAAGCCCATCACAACCAACATTTCTCCTTTTGCTACTTCAAAGGAAGCATTGTTAACTCCAACTATACATCCATTTTCTTGAAAAGTTTTTGCATCTACGTTTCCGTTGGCTTCTTGGAGCATTTTTTTGGCATTTTCTCCAAAAATTTTGTAAACAGATTCACATTTAATAACTGTATCAGACATAAATTATTATTAAGTTATACGAAATTTAGTTGAATTAATATGTATATAATACTCGTCTCTCCTTAATTAAAAATTTTTGATATAATAAATTCTAGTATCAATACCAGTACTTAGAAAACTTAATGCCTCCCCACTTACTTTAATTTCTTCATCTACTCCAACATTGTTTCCACTAACTGTGAAACCTGCAAAACATTTATTTTTTTCTTCATCCCATTCAACAAATGTTTCATCAATTTTGTTGCCATTAATTGTATAAATTTCATGCGCTCTAAAGTTAAGAAAATTCGCCCCCATTATCGCTCTTTGAGGAATAAGTTTTGTTGCTTTACAGACTTTCTCGTAAACATCGACAGATAATCTGTGATGATCAGTTCCATCAAAAGCAACTAAAATTCCAGATGGCAGACTTGATATTAGTTCATTTAATTTTCTTTCTTCTGCAATTCTTTCTTCTTCTATTTTCATCCTTTTTACTAAATCATCACCTTCTCCAAAAATATTGTTTAAAATAACAAATGATAAAATGATGATTAAGGTAATTACTATTAATCCACCAAACTGTCTAACCTGCTCTGGTAATTCTTTTAATTTGTTAAAATAATTTTCTTGAGACATTATTCTTGTAGTTTTCCATTTTTCCAAATTCCTGATTTTTGCTTTCCATCAGCCCAAGTGAATGTTCCTTGACCATTCATAAAGCCGTTGGCCCACTCGCCATCATAAGTAGAACCATCTGGAAATGTTAATAGTCCTTGTCCACTCCATACACTATTTTTAAATTCACCTTTATAGATATATCCATTTGGCCAAGTTTCTACTCCCTGACCTTGTTTCTTGGTTTCAACCCACTCTCCTTCATAAGTAGTTTTATCAGTATAAACCCATTTTCCATATCCGTTTTCACAATTTCCCTCTTTACATCCAGTACTTCGTCCAAAAACTGATGAACTAATAAAAAAAGTTAAAATTAAAAATAAAAAAATATTTTTCATGGGTTTATTTTATACAAAAATTAAATAAAAAAAATCCCCCCCAACAAAGTTGGGAGAGATTTATAAGTTTTATATTTTAACCTTAATGATCGTGTGTAAATTCTTCCCACACTTTCTTATTATCAGCTAACCATTTTTTAGCTGCATCTTCATGAGTCATTTTATCTAAATCAACTAAAGCTGCCATTGCTCCAATTTGACTTGTAGAAAATGACATTTTTTTGAATACTTTAGCTGCATTTGGATGAGTTTTTGGAAAATCCTCATGTGCTGCTTTTTTTAGATAACCATCTGGAGAACCACATTTTCCATCTCCACCATCCTCTGGTCTGCAACCTGCAGTGTATGGAGGAAAGTCAATAAATGTAAAACCAGCACCATCTGTAAAGTTTGGTGTCCAATTGAAAATTATTGTTCCTCTTCCTTCTTTTTCAGCAGCTGCTAATTCAGCCCAAAGCGCATCTGCACTTCCAGCAAATTTAACCCACCAAAGGTCACCTAAACCTAAAGCATCAACCCTTTGAGGTATTAAATCTCCATGCCAAGTTTGTGGACCTTCTAACATTCTTCCTTTTCCATTTGGAGAGTCAGGTGTTGTAAAGTTTTTAGCACAGTCAGGATTTTTTAAAGCAGTCCAGTCTGGTAGACCAGGGCATAATCCTTTGTCTGTAACCCAGTTTGGGTAACCCATATCCTCAAGTGTTCTTGCTTCATGATCACCCATATCTATTAAACCACCTTTATCTAAAGCAGTTGTGAATGATTTACCAAATGCAGATTCCCACACCTCGTGAGATATAGTTACATCTCCAATTCTGATTGACTCATAAACTGCTTGTGAGTCAGCATTTACATATTTAACATTGTTACCCATGCTTTCGAAAATTCCACCAATAACATAAGCCATTACAATTTGACTTGACCAGTTATGAGTTGGGATAACGATGGGTTTTTTGCTATCTGCAGCATTAGAAATTCCTGCAAAACTTACCACAGAAATTACAAGAGCAGACAATAATGATATTACTTTTTTCATTTTTTTCCCCTCATTTATTAATATTAATATTAAATTATGTTCTGATTTATAGGTATAGTCAACTCGTTTTCAGTATAATATGGTCACAATAAAAATTATAATAAAGCGTTGATCATGTTAGGAACTAGTAAAGAAATAAAATATCCAGGACTTAATATTTTACCACCAGGAGTTGAAAGACATGTTGTAAGTGGTGGTGGTCTTACTGCTTTTCATATTTTCCCTGACGATGAGATAGAAATAATTAATAATGAGGGAAATCAAATTTGTGAAATCATTTGTTTCAGCAAAGATGGAAAATCTGATGCTGGTATTTTAAACCTTAAAAGTAATAACAATAAAAATTTTATAAGAGATATCTTAAGTAAAAAGGATGAGAGCATCCTTGCAACCAATTATCAACTTAAAAAACTCAATTTAAACATTTCAGACTCAAAGTCTTCAATAGTATTTGATATTGACAGTCAAATTGGTGAAAAAATAAAATTAAAATCTAAAGATAAGTGTTTTGCAATATTTGCAGCTCCTGGTCAAGATATGGATGTTGCAAAACAAAATCCACCCACTGATTTAATAATTTTTATTAAAAGAGCAAATATTAGTAATGATAAAGAATTAAATGTTATTCCTAACCCTGTCTTTGAACCCTCCTACGAGGAAAATATAAGTAAAGCAAGCAGCATATCCTATGAAGTTAAAGAAGGTGACTATATTCAAGTTATAAGTCCAACTGGAAGACAATGTTCAGACTTTGTTGCATTTGACACAAGAAAATTAGAAAAAGGAATTGAGAAAGGACTAGATTGGCAAACAACTAGGACTTTTATGGGTCATACGTTTCCAGGACCAGGATTATTTTCTAAATTTTATGATACTGACCATGAGCCTTTAGTGGAGGTAATTAGAGATACTGTTGGCAAACATGATACTTTTAATCTTGCTTGTACTTCAAAGTACTATGAAGATGCTGGTTATTTTGGCCATGCAAATTGCTCTGATAATCTTACAGAAAGTATGTCAAAGTATGGTCTACAAAAACAAAAAGGGTGGCACGCAATCAATTTATTTTTTAATACATCTGAAGGTGGATTAAACTCAGTTGTTTCAGATGAATCATATTCGCGTCCAGGTGATTATGTCATGTTTAGAGCCTTAAAAGATTTAACTATTGGAACAACAGCATGTCCTAGTGATATAGATGCCTGTAATTCGTGGAATCCAACTAATATTTTTGTTAGAACATACGACAAGAAAAAAGAATTTACTAAATCATTTGCATTCAGGATGAAAACAGACTCAGAAAAAAAACTTACAAGAAATTCTGGGTTTTATGAGAGAACTTCAAAATTAACAAGAAACTTCATAGATGCTAGAGGTTTTTGGCTTCCAAATGATTACACAAAACATGGTCTTGTTAATGAGTACAACGCTTGTAGAAATGATGCAGTTTTAATTGATTTATCTTCATTAAGAAAATTTGAAATTATTGGTCCTGATGCTGAAGAATTATTAAATTATACACTTACAAGAAACATTAAAAAATTATCAGTAGGTCAAGTTGTATATTCTGCAATGTGCTACGAAAATGGAATGATGTTTGACGACGGTACTCTTTTAAGATTAAGTGAGACTGGTTTTAGATGGATTTGTGGAGATGAATATGGAGGTGAATGGTTAAAAGAAATTGCAAAAAAGAAAAATTTCAATGCAAATATAAAAAATTCAACAGACCAAATAAGTAATGTTTCATTACAAGGTCCAAAAAGTAGAGAAATTTTAAAAAAGATAATTTTTACACCTCCTACTCAACCTTCTATAGATGAGCTTGGTTGGTTTAGATTTAGCATTTGCAGAATAGAAGAGTTGCAAGGAATACCATTGATTGTTTCAAGAACCGGTTATACTGGTGAACTTGGATATGAAATTTGGTGTCACCCTAAACATGCTTCTGAAGTCTGGGATAAATTAATGGAAGCAGGAAAAAAAGATGGTTTGATTCCTGCAGGATTTGGAGCTTTAGATAAACTTAGAATTGAAGCAGGATTAATTTTATTTGGTAATGAGTTTGATGGTCAACAAGATCCTTTTGAGGCAGGAATTGGTTTTGCTGTTCCACTAAAAACAAAAGAAGAGGACTTTATTGGTAAAGAAGAATTAATTAAAAGAAAAAATAACCCTCAAAAAAAACTTGTTGGATTGGAATTAGTGGGTAAAGAAATTGCGGGTCATGGTGACTGTGTTCATATTGGTAGATCTCAAATTGGAGTAATTACAAGTGGATGTCTATCCTCAACATTAAATAAAAATATAGCTTTGTGTAGAATGGATGTTCAATATTCAGAAATTGGAACAGAAGTCGAAGTTGGAAAAATTGATGGTCACCAAAAAAGAATAAGCGCAAAAGTAGTTGGATTTCCTTTTTATGATCCTACTAAGTCCAAAGTAAAATCATAAATTAAATGCCAAAAGATAAAAAAACTCTTTTAAATTTTTGGGAAGATCAAATGAGAGAATCTCATACTTCAAGTAATTATTTTTTTAGAAAATCACCTTCTCATTATCATATGATGTTATTAGTAATGTCTGCCTACAAAGAAAATAAGAAATTATCTGTTGAACAGCTAAAAACTAAACTATTTAAAACATCCAGGCCAAAATCAGCTCTTATTATTAATGAAGCTTGTGAAAAAGGATTCTTTCATTTGGAGAAAACCTCAAAAGATCAAAGAATTAAGAATATTAAGCCAAGCGATTCTTTTATTAGAGAGTTCAATGAATATTTAACGACTCTTAAAAATATAAGCTATTAAGCACTTATTTCTGCTAAGTTTAAAGTGTATATTTTATATATATACTTTTTAGTTCTAAAAATAATTATATCAATTATGTTTTGTAAAAAATAAGATTTTGGTATGTCATTACCCACAAAAGCAAAAGTAGTAATTATCGGTGGTGGTATACATGGTTTGAGCACTGCTTGGAAACTATCAGAAACTTATAAAAACCCTGGAGATATTGTTGTTTTAGAAAAGAAAGACACTGCTTCAGGTGCTAGTGGAATTGCATGTGGTGTTGTAAGAAATAATTATTTTCAGCCAGCAATGAGAGAACTGATGGCTCATTCTGTTTCAGTTTGGGAAAGCGATCCTAAGGCTTTTAAATATAATGCAGTTGGATATTTACAAATTTCGCCTGAGGTTATGCATAAAGATGTTGCAAGTATTTATGAGCAACAAAAAGCTATTGGTTACGAGTCAGAATTTATTGAGGGTGAGAAAGATTGCATGAAATATATGAAAGGTATATTTGATGACTGGCAGGCCGAAGGTATTACTTCAGTTCTACACGAAAAAAAAGGTGGATATGCTTTTAATAAAGACTCTATTAAAGCTCTAGAAAATAAATCTACCAGCAATGGTGTACAGGTAATGAAAGGTGTTAAGGTAACAGGTTTTAAAAGAGGTAGTAATAGTAAAGCAGTTACTGGGGTTGAGACCAATAAAGGTACAATTGAATGTGAACAAGTAGTTGTTGGTGCAGGTCCATGGGCAAGAGATTTTTGGAATATGTTGGAGCTTCCTAAGATAGCAAAAATAAAAGGTAAAGATGGTAAGCTTCACGAAACCGATATGTGGAAATATTGGATGCTTCAAGAAGGGGTAATTGGAGTTGAGCCTGATTTTTTAAAAACAAATGACGGTAAGCAACCACCTGTAGTTCACGTAGACTCAACAGCACCATTATATTCAGATAAAACAAAAAAATTATTAACAGATAAAATTTGGGGAATTTATTATAAACCAGATATTGAAGGTTTAGGAGTTCAAGGAGGAACTTCTCCTTATATTGTAGATAAACATTTTGATGAAGTTAATGTAGATCCATATGGAATAGAGTCTCCCGAATACCAAACCACTGAGGCGTTTAATGAAATGTGGTGTTCGGCTTTAGCTCATTGTCAAAAAAGATTTGAGGGTAAATCTGACTTATATAGAAAAGGTCCATCAGGTGGGCTTGGATGTATGACACCAGACTCTTTCCCAATATTTGATAGATTTTTAGAAAATGTTTATATGATAGCAGACGCTAATCACGGCTATAAAATGATTGGTGTAGGAGAGCTTGTTGCAAAAGAAATTCTTGGTGCTGAGAGTGATTTATTAAAACCGTTTAGATTCAACCGTTACGAGAAGGGAGAACTTCACCCTACTTCGAACAGTCCGTTCCCTTGGAGTTAAACTTCAAGCCTAGACACAAATAAATTTTTCAGCTACGTTTTAGAAAATTTATAATTGATTAAGGGGAAAAATGACTGATCTAGAAAAACATGTGAACCAGCCAGGTAGAGCAAAATTAGTTAAAAATGTAAGAGAAAAAATTAATGAGTTAGGGATTACATATATTTATTATCAATTTATCTCTGTCACTGGAAGAGTTGTTGGAAAAGGTATACCTGCTGATCATTGGGAAAGGACTGCAGAAAAAGGTTTTCAATTAGTTTATGGAGCAACAGCAAATCTATTTTTAGATCGTCACAATAACTATATTGGATATGGACCTGAAGCAATGGAGCTGGTTGGAATTCCTGATCCAGAAACTTTTGTTCAATTACCATGGGATAAGAGAGTTGGAAGAGTATTTGTTACTTGTTTTAGAAATAGAGAAGAAAGAAAAAATCCTGGAGGTCATTTAACTTCTGACTGTAGAGGAAATTTACGAATATTTGCTGATGAGTTTAAAAAGAAACATGGTCTTGAGTTAAGAGTCGGTACTGAACCAGAAATGATGTGGTTGACAAAAAATGAAGACGGCACACCTACAGGAAAAGGGTTTTCAAAACCTTTCTGCTACCACATTGATCAGTTTGAGTCTTTAAGACCTGTATTTATGAAAGTAATCGAATATGCTAAGGCTATGGGTCTTGATATGATTCAAGGTGACCATGAAGATGCACCAGGTCAGTTAGAGCTTAATTGGACATATGATAATGTTTTAAGAAATGCTGACAGGTTATCCACCTACAGGCAAATTTGTGCACAAGTTGCAAGAGAACATGGTTTAATAGCTTGTTTTATGACCAAACCGTTTATGGGAGTATCAGCAAGTGGATGCCATACAAATATGTCTCTTTGGAAAGGTGGAAAGATAAAGGTTAACAAACTTGGAAATAAAAAGTTACCAGGTGTCGAAGAAGTTTTTAGCTATGTAGAAGGTGGGACCAACACTTTCATGCCTGATACTAAAGATATGCAAATGCCAGGAAAAGTGGGATTGCAATCGATTGCTGGAATTATGAAACATTTGCCTGCCTTGACTGCTTTAGGATCTTCAACAGTAAATTCTTATCGAAGACTTTGGGACCAGGGATTTTGGGCACCTGTTTATGCTGATTGGGGTTACCAAAATAGAACTTGTGGTTTAAGAGTTTCTGCGCCTGGAAGATTTGAATATAGATCTGTGGACTCAATGCATAATCCTTACTTACTAGGAGCGGCATTATTGAAAGCTTGTGATGAAGGTATATCAAAAAAAATGAAGCCAGCTGCACCAGAATCTAGAAACATTTACGAAGCACAAAAAGCTGGTAAAGATGTTAAAAAACTTCCTTTAAGTTTAGGGGAAGCTTTGGATAGATTGGCAGAAGATGAAGTAATTAAATCTGCAATGCCAGATGAAATGTATAAAGTTTTCCATTGGTATAAAAATGATGAATGGGAAAGATTTTTAGGCGCAACAACTCAATGGGATCTGGATACTTATCTTGATTGTCTTCCATAGGTCATAAATAAAAGAAGGGTAAAATATGTGTGGTATAGCAGGTTTAATTCATAGAGGTAAATCCTCAAATGTTGGAAGTGAACTCCAAGGTATGCTCCAAGCATTAAAACATAGAGGTGAAGATTCAACAGGTTATGCTTTATACGGAGATACGGATGGTAAAAATTTTATCATGCGTTTTAAAGTTGGAGAAAATGTTGGTGAAGGTAGTTCTTCAGTTATGGAAGATGTTTCTGTCTATGATGAGAGAAAAAAAATTGTTGATCAAACTTTAGCCGAGATGGGTGCAAAAATTGTCAAAGAAGAAAGAACTCTCCCTTACTCATTAAGATATGAAATTGATTTTGAAACAAAAGATTTATTAGATTTTTCTCAAAGAATTGAAAGTATCCCTGGAGTTGAAATATTATCAATGGGAAAATCTTTAGAAGTAATTAAAGACTTGGGAAACGCAAAAATGGTATGTGACAGATATAGTTTAGATAAACTTGTTGGAACACATGCTATTGGCCATGCAAGAATGGCAACAGAGTCCGGTGTAGATATTAAATCAGCTCACCCATTCTGGGGTTATCCTTTTAGTGATGTATCAGTTGTGCATAACGGACAACTTACAAATTATTGGAACAATAGAAGAGTTCTTGAAAATAAAGGAATGAGATTTATGTCAGAATGTGATTCAGAATTGATAGCGGTTTATATAGCTCAAAAAATGAGAGAGGGAGCAAGTCTTGAAGAAGGAATGAAAGACTCTCTATCTGGGCTTGATGGTGTGTTTACTTATTTCGTAGCAACCAAAGACTCTTTAGGTATGGCAAAAGATACAATGGCAGCAAAACCATTAGTGCTTTATGAATCAGATGATTTAGTTGCAATGGGATCAGAAGAGATAGCGATAAGATCAGTATTACCACATGAAATTGACACTTATGATCCTTTTGATGGAGAGGTAAAAGTATGGCAAATATAAAAACTATTGATAAAAAGTCCAAAGCCCAATCAATGGGTATGCATACTGAGGTTCTTACAGGAAGAACTCAGCAAAAGTTTTTTAATCCAGACGAGGCTGAAAACTTTTATTACTTTGGAACATACGATGTTGATTTTAATAAAAGGACAGACTTAGATGTAATGAATATGTCTGCGCCTGAAGCTAATAAGGAAATAGATAACCTAATGAGCCAAGGATATGGAACAATTGTAATTAAAAATCCACAAGGGAAACATAGTTTAGGTGTTGGTATTTTAAATAAACTAAACTTAATTTTTGAGGGTAGTTTAGGTTATTTTGGAATGGGATCTTGTGATGGTCCAATCGTGAGAATTAATGGAAGAGTTGGTTGGTCATGTGCAGAAAACTTGATGGCTGGAAAAGTTGTTATTGAAAAAAATGCAGGTTCTTGTTTTGGAGCTGCTATCAGAGGTGGAGATTTAATCTGTAAAGGTAGTGTTGGTGCGAGAACTGGCATCGATATGAAAGGTGGCACTATTATTATTGGTGGTGATGCTGGCGCATTTACTGGTTTTATGATGCAAAGAGGACGAATAATAATTCTTGGAGATGTTGGAATAAATTTAGGAGACTCTATGTATGATGGGACAATTTTCGTAGGTGGAGAAATTGGATCTTATGGTAGTGATGCTGTAGATTCAGAGTTAACACTTAGTGACCAAGATTGGTTAAGAAGAAAACTCAAGGTTGCAGAAATAGGTGAAGATTTTGATGTTAGTAAAATGAAGAAAATTGTAGCTGGAAAAAAACTTTGGAATTATGACAATTTAGAACCTACAGAGAAGAAGGGAGCAATTTAATGCCTAAGAAAAAAAGTAAAAAAGTTAAAAAGAACGGAAAAGGTGTTGGTGGAAAAGCTGATGTCCATGCACACGAAGAAGGAAAAAGAAATAAAAGTTTATTAGGACATAATGCAATTTTTACTCCTGAAGTAATAGACGACATTCATATAAAAGCTCAGTTAGGAAGATACAGAATGCGTGGTATGGCATTAATGAAAAAAATTCCAACATTCGATGATTTAGTTTTTCTACCAGGAACATTAACTAGATTTGTAATAGAAGGTTACAGAGAAAAGTGTGAGACTAAAACAGTTATTGGTCCAAGATGTGAAAACCCAATTGAATTAGATATTCCAGTTTATATTACAGGAATGAGTTTTGGTGCACTTTCTTATGAAGCAAAAACTGCTTTAGCAAGAGGAGCAACCATGGCTGGTAGTGCTACCTGCTCAGGTGAAGGTGGAATGATACCAGATGAAAGAAGATATTCAGAAAAATGGTACTATCAATGTATTCAATCAAGATATGGATTTAATCCTCACCATGCACAATTAGCTGATGGGATAGAAGTTTTTATAGGACAAGGTCAAAAAGTTGGAATGGGTGGTCACCTTATGGGGCAGAAAGTAACTGACCAAGTTGCTGAAATGAGATCATTACCCTCTGGTATTGACCAAAGATCTCCTGCGAGACATCCTGACTGGTTAGGTCCGGATGATTTAGCTTTAAAGGTTGAAGAATTAAGACAACTCACAAAAAATAAAGTTCCAATTCAATTAAAATTAGGAGCTTCAAAAGTTTACGATGATGTACGTATGGCTGCAAAATGTGACCCAGACTCAATTTATTTAGATGGAATGGAAGGATCCACTGGAGCTGGTCCACATATCGCTGCTGCAAACACTGGAATACCTGGAATTGCTGCTATTAGAGAAGCAAGAAGAGCAATAGATGACGTTGGTAAAACTGGAAAAGTTACTCTGATTTATGCTGGTGGAGTAAGAGATGGTGCAGATATGGCAAAAGCTTTAGCTTTAGGAGCTGACGCGATTGCTATTGGAACTGGATCAATGATTGCATTAAATTGTAATAAAGACATACCTGAGGCTAATTTTGAAAAAGAAATTGGTGTAAAAGCGGGAGAATGTTACCACTGTCACACAGGTCGTTGCCCAGTTGGAGTTGCTACGCAAGATCCAAAACTAAGAGCAAGATTAAATCCTGATGATGCTGCTTTAAGAGTTTATAATTATTTACATTCAATGACTTTAGAAGCTCAATTATTGGCTAGAGCTTGTGGTAAAACAAATATTCACTCACTTGAGCCAGAAGATTTAGCTGCACTAACATCTGAGGCATCCGCTTTGGCAAAAGTTCCTTTAGCTGGAACTAATTATACAGTTGGAGTTGACAATTATCACAAAATCTAAGTGTAAATATGGCTAAGAAAAAAGTAAAAAAAATATCAAAAAAAAAACAAGTAGTTGGTCAGTTAGGTAAAAAAAAAGAAACTGCAAGAGAAAAGATGATTGGCCAAACAATTGGTTATCGATATGACGTTAATCTTTTGCCTGATTATTCAAAAATTACTCCTTTTTTAAAAAAATATATTGAAGCTATGGGATGGGATGATTTAAATTGGCTTGAGGATGTTCATATGGGTTATGAGGATGATAGACCTGCCGTATTTTGTAGGAATGCTAACGGATGGGTTACTATTCCAAAATCCATTAAACTACCTAATAATCAACAAGATCGAGATATGATAGCTAGAGAGCTCTTAGTTAAATTTCAAATGTCTCCTAAACATCCTCTAGTTGATCTTAAAAAAGCCTATTTAAAATTTTAAGATCACAATCAAGAGTTGATTTTATTTTAAAATCTATTGTCCAGAGTAGGTTTTTGAATATTGTTTTATTTGTAACACCTTTAAAAATTTCATAAGATTTCTTAAACAAATATGGGGGTAAAAAATGACTGATCAGTTAGGTGCTCTTACAACTATATTTACAGAATTTTACTACTGGGTAACAGTAGTACTGATGTTTTTAATTCACGTCGGTTTCTGTATGTACGAAGTTGGAGCATCAAGATACAAACACCACCAACATACTTTAATGAAAAACACAATGCTTATACCTTTGGTAACAGTAACATGGTTTTTATTTGGTTGGTGGATTTATTGGGCTTTTCCAACGGGACCTGGACTAGCTCCATCAATAATGACAGAAAGCACCGGACTCGTTTTAAGTGGTGGATTTGGAGGAAATGATCTTGCTAATCCAACTAATGCTCTTATGGCAGTAAATTTAAACGATCATATTATGGGTGTTTTCTGGGCAGCGTTCTTATTATTTTCATGGACTGCTGCTTCTATCGTTTCTGGCGCTATCATTGAAAGGATAACAACTTTTGCATTTGGAGTTTTAGCAATTGCGATTGGATCTGTTTTCTGGTCGATAGATGCTTCATGGGGATGGCACTTTGACGGGTGGATGTTAAAAATTTTAGGATATCATGATGCTTATGCGTCAGGTGTTATTCATGCTATAGCAGGTGGATTTGCACTAGGTGTTCTAATGGTTCTTGGACCAAGAATTGGAAAGTTCTCATCAAGTGGTGAACCAAGAAACATAGGACCTAGAAATCCTTGGCTAGTTACCATTGGATTATTTCTAATTTATACTGGTTTCTGGGGATTTTATGCAGCATGTAATGTTCCTATTTATGATCTTGGGCCAGAGTATGGAATGGAAGGAGTAACATTCTGGACTGCAACTAACATTTATTTAACGCCTACTACATTAAGTGGAATAACTATGAACTTCTTAATGTCGTTATCAGGTGGATTGTTAGCTGGATATGTAATTGCTAAAGGTGATCCTTTCTGGACTTACTCAAGTGGACTAGCAGGTATAATATGTGCATCAGCTGGAAATGACTTATATCATCCAATTCAAGCCTTAATTATTGGTATGATTGGTGTTGTGATTTCCTACAAACTTCATTATTGGGTTGAACGAAAGTTCAAAATTGATGATGCAGTTGGGGCAGTAGCTGTACATGGTTATGCCGGCTTTATTGGTCTAGTAATCTGTGGCTTTGTTTTAAATGGTTATCCATCATCTGGTTATAGTGTTGGAGCTATGTTTGATGGATCAACCTATGCAACAATTAATCCATTGGGTCAATTCATAGGAGCAATAATAATGTTCGTAGTTCTTGGGCTTGTGCCAGGATATATAATTGCTAGAGTTCTTAACGGAATGGGTAAATTAAGAATCCCTCGTGAAGTTGAGATAGCAGGACTAGACTATGAAATGATGGAAACTGCAAAAGATGATGAAAAAGCAGTCGCATCGGCAACCAGGTAAAGGAGAAAAATATGGCTACAGTATCAAACTGGATAGATCATCTAAATAAACCTGCAGAAGAGGTTGCTGGATCGGTTTATCCTGGAGCAGGATCTAGTGAATTTATACTAGTCCTATTGTTAATTGCTGTATGGATTGGATGGAGTGTCATCACAGATAAGTCTGAGAGGGAAGAACTTGATAGACTATCTAGAAAAAGACACGGTGCAAACGATCATAAAAGCAATATTACCGATTGGTAATTAAAAGAAATTTGGGCGCTACTTAAATGTAGCGCCCTTTCTTTATAATTTTATTATAATGAGTGAAGATAAAAACGAAGAGCTAAGACCAACGAAAATGAGAGGGGTTGCTTTTCCGAAAGCAAAGTATGGTGTAATCCTCGCAATTATCTTAATAGTTGTTGTAAATTTTATTTTATATAAGGAAACTATCTTTTCATTTTTTAAATAATTGTGATAGCCTAAGTAATGGCTAAAAACTTATTCAAATTAGCAGAGCAAAAAAAAATAAAATATTTCTTAATAAGCTTTGTTGATCTTTTTGGCGTACTCAGATCAAAATTAGTTCCAACGCATGCTATTAAAGAAATGCAGACTGCAGGAGCGGGATTTGCTGGTTTTGCAGCTTGGCTAGATATGTCTCCCGCAGATAGCGATATGTTTGGTATTCCAGATCCAGACAGTCTTATTCAATTACCTTGGAATAAAGAGGTGGGATGGCTTGCATCAGACTTATGGATGAATGGTAAACCTGTAGAAGCCTCTCCAAGAGTAATGTTAAAGTATCAAATTAATAAATTAAAAAAACAAAATTTAAAAATGAAATCAGGTGTAGAGTGTGAATACTTTTTAATTTCACCTGATGGAAATTCTATTGCTGATGTAAGAGATACTCAATCTAAACCTTGTTATGACCAATCTGCTTTAATGAGGAGATATGATTTAATTAAAGAAATCTGTGATTGTATGATTGAGATGGGATGGGGTCCTTATCAAAATGATCATGAAGACGCAAATGGACAATTTGAAATGAATTGGGACTATGATGATTGTCTAAAAACAGCAGATAGACACACATTTTTTAAATATATGGTAAAAACCATAGCTGAAAAACATGGTTTGAGAGCAACCTTTATGCCTAAACCATTTGAAAACCTCACAGGTAATGGCTGTCATGCCCACGTATCAGTTTGGGATGGAAAGAAAAATAAATTTTTAGATAAATCTGACAAGTTTGGACTTAGTAAAATGGCATATAATTTTTTAGGTGGAGTAATTAAAAACGCCTCATCCTTATCTGCTTTCTTTAATCCAACAATTAATAGCTATAGAAGAATTAATGCCCCTCCAACAAAATCTGGATCATCATGGTCACCGAGCAGCATATCTTATACAGGTAATAACAGAACACATATGATAAGAATTCCAGATCCTGGTAGATTTGAATTAAGATTGATGGATGGATCTGCAAATCCATATTTATTACAAGCAAGCGTGTTAGCTGCTGGGCTATATGGATTAAAAAATAAAATTGATCCAGGAGAGGCTCTTACTTGTAACATGTATACAGATTACAAAAAATATCCTAATTTACCTAAATTACCAAACGAACTTCATGAATCGCTAGAACTTTTAAAAAATAATAAGGAAATGAATGAAGCTTTTGGAAAAGAAACAATTAATAGTTATATAAAACTTAAAAAATCTGAAATTAATGAATTTGATAATAAAGAAAACTTCGATAAGTCCAAACCTGTAACGCAATGGGAAAGACAAAATACTTTAGACTGTTAAAGTGAAGAGTTTAAAAAGTATTAAAAACTGGACGCTAACAAAATCTATAAAAAATAACAATTTCAGTTTTAAAAGAAATTATGTTTTAAGATTTGTCCCTTCTTTGTTATTAACAAATGCTTTTAAATCAATTTCTAGATGGAAAAATTATAAGGCTACACCCTTAATTAAACTTGATAAATTACAAAAAAATTTAAAAGTTAATAATGTTTTTTATAAAGATGAGTCCAAAAGATTTCATTTAAAATCCTTTAAAGCATTAGGAGGAGCGTATGCAGTTGAAAGAATATCTAAAGGAAAAAAAAATATAATTATTTCCTCAGCGACTGCTGGAAACCATGGAAGATCTGTTGCATGGGGCGCAAAAAGATTAGGTTTAAAATGTAAAATCTTTGTTAGTCAATACGTAAGTGATTCAAGAGTTAATGAAATTAAAAAATTTGGAGCTGAAGTCATAAGAGTTAAAGGAGATTATGAAAACTCAGTTAATGAATGTAAAAAGTTATCGAAAAAAAATAATTGGAAAATTGTGCAAGATGTTGCGACAAGAAATTACAAATTGGTCCCTCAACTTACAATGGCGGGATATTCCATAATGATAAGAGAAATATCTAAACAAACTAATCAATATATAACCCATATTTTTTTACAAGCTGGTGTCGGGGGCATGGCTGCCGGTGTTGTTGCTGGTGTTGCAAAATATTTTAAAAGAATTCCAAAAATTATAATTGTTGAGCCTGATAGAGCTGATTGTGTACTTCAGAGCGTTAAAATTAATAGAATTAAAAAAATTAGGATTAAAAAAGAAAGTATCATGGGAGGTATGTCATGTAATGAAATGTCATATATTCCATGGCAAATATTAAAAAAAGCAAGCAATTGTTGTATATCTGTAAGTGATCGGAATGTTGCCAAAACTGTAGCTATGCTTAAAGACAAAAAGCTCAGCAAAAATTCAATAATTGGTGGAGAGTGCTCTACACCTGGAATTATAAGCCTAATTGGTGTTTGTAATAATTATAAGACTAAAAAACTCATTGAACTAAACGAAAAATCTAATGTTTTGGTAATAGGATGCGAAGGTAATGCAGATGTTAAACTTTACAAACAACTGCTATCTAAAGGAAGAAAATAAAATTCACATGACAAAAAATGCAATATTTTGGATTAGGGAAGATTTTAGAATTGAAAATAATCCAGCACTTTCTTTTGCTAGTCAAAATCATGATAATGTTATTGGATTATTTATTTATAACAAAGCTGATTTTGATAAAAAAAGAGAAGCACAAAAATGGTGGCTTTATAAATCTCTAGAACAATTTAAATCAGAATTATCTAAATATAAAATAAATCTTCAAATATTAGAGGGAGATGAGCTAGATGTGTTGTCAAAGATAAAAAAAAAAGACAACATTTCAGTTTATTGGAACAAAATATATGAACCAGATGTAATTGCTAAAGGTAAAAAAATTAGAGATGCTTTTTTAAAAAATGAAGTTCAGTTTAAATATTTTAAAGGAAATATTTTAAACGAATTTCAAGAAGTAACTAAAAATGATGGAACACCCTTTAAAGTATTTAGTCCATTTTGGAGAAATGCTGAACAAAAATATTTAAGCTTACCTCCAAGAAAAAATTATATTGTAAGAAAAAAGACAAAGTCAATCACAGTTTTCAAGAATTGTATTGAGCCTAAAGATATTTTGCCTAAAAAGAATTGGTATAAAAAATTTGAAGAATATTGGAAAGTTTCAGAAAGTGACTCAAAAAAAGTTCTTAATACTTTAATTGAAAAAAAGATTAAGGATTATGGAACGGCTAGAGATTATCCATCGGTTGAAGGCACATCAAAATTGTCTCCCTATATTAAACATGGTCAAATTCATGTAAGCACTATTTGGCAAAAGTGTAATGAAATTAGATCTAAAGGAGTTGGCTACAGAAAATATATCAACGAATTAGGTTGGCGTGAGTTTTCACATAGTTTAATTAATTATTTTCCAGAATTTTTAAAAGGTAATTACAGAAAAGAATTTGATCGATTTCCTTGGGTAAAAAACGAAAAGTTTCTAAAAGCATGGAAATCAGGAATGACAGGCTATCCTATTGTAGATGCTGGAATGAGAGAGTTATACGAAACCGGATGGATGCATAACAGAATTAGAATGGTAGTTGGTTCTTTTTTGGTTAAGCATTTGAGAATTAATTGGACTGAGGGTGAAAAGCATTTCAGAAATTGTTTATTAGATTTTAATAAAGCAAATAACGTAGCTCAATGGCAATGGGTTGCTGGTTGTGGAGCTGATGCTGCACCTTACTTTAGAATATTTAATCCAATTTTGCAGGGAGAAAAATTTGATAAAGAAGGTTTGTATGTGAAGAAATGGGTTCCAGAATTAAATAAAGTGCCTAATAAATTCATCCATAAACCTTGGGAAATGGAACACAAATATCAAGAAGCAATAAAGACTATAATAGGGAAAGATTATCCTAAACCTATTGTAATCCACGAAAAAGCAAGAGCAGCTGCTCTAGAGGCTTTTCAATCACTTAAGAAATAAATGCTCTATTCACCAATAAAATGGTGAATAATTGTTCTATTTTGTGGCTCTAAACGATGTTCAAATAAATATAAACCCTGCCAAGTTCCAAGCAATAATTCAGTATCTTTAATACTAAGAGAAATTTGATTATTTGTTAATGCAGATTTTATATGAGAAGGCATATCATCTTTACCTTCGGTAGTATGAACATACAATTTTTTGTCCATAGGTACCAGTTTATCAAAATAATTTATTAAATCTGTTTGAACGTCTGGATCAGCATTTTCTTGAACAATTAAGGATGCACTAGTATGTTGAACACTCAAATTAAGCATCCCATTTTTAAACTTATTTTTTTTAATCCAATGAATTGTCTGATCTGTGAATTCATACAACCTTTGGCCAACAGTACTTATTTTAAGATTAAAGAACTCTTGCTTCATTAATTCTTTTCCACAGATGTTAATTCGTATAATCGACTGATGGTACGTTTAAATGGGTTTTCTAATAATCTTGATGAAGTAAATTGATCTATATTTTGCTCAGCAGTAACTGCTAAAGGGATATTTTTGTCATATATGACATCTATTAAAGTTATAAATCGCTGTTGTTGATTAGAATTAATATCATTAAATTGTGGAATATTATCAAGAGTAACAAATTTGCAACTTTTAATTATCTCTAAATAGTCTTCAGCACCAAGGTTTCTATTACATAGATCATCAAAATTAAATCTAGCTACTCCTTCATAAAAATGTTCTATTTTAAAATTTCTTCCCTTTACGTCAATTATTTTTGATAAATGATTTTTATCTTTTGTGATTGTTCTAAAAAATTTATTTATTTTAAAATTAGTCTCTTGATTGAGAGGGTAAAAATATCTTTGTTTCTGATTTTCATTTGATTTTCTATAATCGTCTTCTATTTTGAGCTCAAGTTCAGCAGAATATTTCTCCATAATTTTTATAAAAGGTTTAAACTGATCTCTTTGAAGTCCATCTTTATAAAGTTCAGAAATTTTTGTATTAGACGTTAAAATAATTTTAATATTTTCTTTAAATATTTGCTGAAATAATTTTCCTAAAATCATCGCATCAACAATGTTGGTTACTTGAAACTCATCAAAATAAATTAATTTAGTTTTAGATTTTAAATCTTTTACAAATTGATTGATTATATTTTCCTCGTTATTTTCCTTTCTTACATGTGCAAAATCATGAAAGCTCAACATAAATTCATTAAAGTGCTGTCTTAATTTTTTTTCTTCTACTAAATCAAAAAAAAAATTTAAGATCATTGTTTTTCCAACACCAACACCTCCGTGTAAATAAAAAGCTAGTCTTGAATTATTTTTTAAAAAAAATTTATTTAAAATTGATTTATTAAAATTTAATTTGTAATAACTTTTTAATTCTTTAATAACAGTTAGTTGATAAGAATTAATTTCTAAATTATTTTTTTTACAAAAATTTTTGAAAAGATTTTCTAAATTCATTTTTTTGTTTTAAAATCAATACCATATTCTGATCTTGGTCCTTTTCGTAATCCAAATGGACCTGAGATAAATATAGTTAACGGTCTTGTTCCTGGCTTAAGATCCACTCTATGCAAATTATTTGCTGATCTAAAACCAATATAACCAGGCGGTCTCCAGAATTTTCCTGTGCTCAATGTTTCCCAATAACCACCTCTTAAAACTATTGTTATATAGGGAAAAGTATGATTATGCACACCATCACCGTGATCATCAGCTAGCATCTCATGTATTAAGATATTGAATGGAAACCACTTTGGTCGATGTCTCATCAGAACATAATAACGATTCATCCATGGCTTTGCTTCATGGAATTTAGGATGCGAGGGTCCTCTATCTAATACAACTTTTTTTCTTCCGATCTTATCTAACAATTTTAAGATCATATTTAATTATATTGAATAATAGATCCACTTCTGACTAAATATAAATTATTATTAAATATTAATGGTTTCGACACAAGATCTGATGAAACTTTTTCTATTTTGAGAATACTACCGTTTTGTAAATCTTTAACAATTAGTTTACCATCTGTATTCGTTAAATACAAATTCTTATTTCCTATAGCAAATCCTATTGGATAAATATTTTTTCGTTTTTTTAGTTTATAATTTTTAAAAAGGTCTGTTACTCTAATTATGTTTCCCTTATTCTTTTCTATTACATACAAGTAACCTTCATCGGAGACAGTAAATATTAAATTTCCAATTATCACAGGCGTAATATTGGATTTAATATTACTTATCCAATTGGTGGTACCAGTTTTAATATCAATTGAATAAAATTCATATTTATTGTTTGAAAAAAAAATAGAACTACCATCCGAAACAAGTTTTGAAGTTTTGAAATTATAAGTTTCATTTACAATACTGCTACTTTGTGTAGGTAATTGCCAAACAATCAATCCACTTTCAGCATCAGCTGCAGTTATGTCTCCAATTGAATTACTGAAAACTATCATATCACCAATTATAACAAGTGAATATTTAGAATTTGGAATTGTGAAGGAGTCCTCTGTTGGTAAGTTCCAACATTCTGTTCCATCCTTTATTTTATAACATCTAAGGGTATTTTTATAATCGATAACAAAAAATTTATTTTTATATTTTTTTATTTCTGAATTAAAAGGATAAGTATTATTTTTAGACCAGTTGAGATCACCGTTATTAGCATTGATTGAGTAGTATTTTGCTATGCTGTCACTTACTAAAATACTGTCTTCATAAAAAATGAAATCTAATTTAGGATGTAATTTTTTTTCAGCTTTCGAATAATGGTTTTTTTTCCATAAAATTTTTTGATTTTCATCGTATCTTATAATTGAACCTTTTTTATCGAAAAATACGATATCATTCTCTATAAAAAGAGGCTTAAAATTAATTTGATTTAAGTCCTCTAATCTTGAAAATTTGTAACTTCCTATTTTTTTTAACTCACCTTTATAACTCTGTGAACCAAAATCATTTCGATTGTTGATATATTGGAAATTTGTTTTAATCTCTGAAAGATCTAAGTTTAAATTTTGATTAAATTCTACAACAACAGACTTTTTTTCCTCAAAAACTTTTTTAATATTTGGTTTAGCTAAAAGTTCTTTATCTTTATCTTTCCATATTCTTGAGTTTTCGTTAAATGAGCAATTATTGAAGAAAAAAAAAACAATTAATAAAATAATTAATCTATTCACTCAAATCTCTTTTCAATCTTTTCTCTGCTTCTAACCTTATATCTGGATTGGGGTTTTCTATACTAATTATTTGATTGAAAAACTCTTTGGCCTTCTGATTTTGCTCTTTCGCATAAAAATACTCTGCCAATAAATATAAAGCGTGAGATTTCCAGACACTTTGGGAGTTTATTACTGGATTTAAAGTGCTTAATAGATCTCCCTCTGAATATTGATCCGCATTATATAGAGCTTTTTTGTATATTATTAAATTTTTTATCTCCTTCTCTAAAGATGTTTGATTTATCAAAATATCAAAGAAACTATTTATCTGACTCTGATCTGAAATAAGTTTATTATCAATAATGAAATAAAGTGACAATGGGGAATAAGTTGGATCTTTTTCGTTAATGATCTCAATTAACTTGTTTATAACTTTATCTTTGGAATTTTCTGAATATTCAATAGTTGCTAAATTAAAGTCATCCGAAATTTTTTTTTTTTTATTTATTTTGTATTTATCGAAACTATAAGAGCTAATAATTATTATTAATATTAATGCTATAGATGAAATTATTTTATTCCTATTATTAACAATAAAATTCTTAATTTTATCATTTCTATTATTAGAATTTATAATTGATATTTCTTCATCCATATCTAAATCATATTACGCAAAACATACTGGAGTATTCCACCATTTTTATAATACTCTAATTCATTTTTTGTATCTATTCTACAAAGTGCTTTAATTTTTTTAATTTCACCTGAAGCATATTTAATTTCAACTTCCACATGATCAGAAGGATTTATTCCTTCCTCAAGATTTAAAACACTTATTAACTCTGATCCTTCTAATTTTAAGGTCTTTCTATTCATTCCTTCTACAAATTGAAGAGGCAATACTCCCATACCTATCAAATTAGATCTATGAATTCTTTCAAAACTTTCTGCAATTACTAATGTAATTCCAAGTAACTTAGTTCCTTTTGCAGCCCAATCTCTTGAGGATCCAGTGCCATACTCTTTCCCACCGATTACAACTAGGTCTGTTCCTCTTCTTTTATATTCTACTACTGCATCATAAACTGGTACTATTTTATTTTCTGGATATAATTTTGTAAATCCACCTTCAGTTCCTTGTGCCATTTCGTTTCTAATTCTTATATTTGCAAAAGTACCTCTCATCATAACTTCATGATTTCCTCTTCTAGCACCATACGAATTATAATCTTGAGGTAAAATTTGATGCTCCATAAAATAATCTCCAGTAGGACTGTCTTTTTGGATACTTCCAGCTGGTGAAATATGATCAGTAGTAATCATATCCCCAAGTATCAACAAAGGTCTTGCCTCATTAATTGGTTTAAACCCTTCAGGCTCATCTGATAAATTATCAAAAAAAGGTGGTTTTTTCACGTAAGTTGACCCAGAGTCCCAGTTATAGATACTGCTCTTTTCACTTTTTATATCCTGCCATTGCTTTGGGCCTTCAGCTACATTTGAATATCTTTTAATAAACATTTCCGCATTTAATGATTGCTTTAAGGTATCCTCAATTTCTTGATTTGATGGCCAAATGTCTTTTAAATAAATATCTTTTCCATTTTGATCTTTTCCAAAAGAGTCTTTGTATAAATCAAATTCCATATGACCTGCTAGTGCGTAGGCAACAACTAATGGAGGAGAGGCTAAATAATTTGCTTTTACATGAGGCGAGATCCTTCCTTCAAAATTTCGATTTCCAGATAATACAGATACTCCATAAAGCTTATTGTTTTGAACTGCTTCAACTATATTTTCTGGCAATGGCCCTGTATTTCCGATGCATGTTGTACAGCCGTAACCCACAAGGTTAAAACCTAGTTTATCTAAGTATTCATTTAGACCAGCTTTTTTAAGATAATCTGTAACTACTTGAGACCCTGGCGCCAAGGAGGTCTTGACCCATGGTTTTACGTCTAATCCAAATTCAACAGCTTTTTTAGCCAATAGACCAGCTCCTATCAATACATTAGGATTTGAAGTATTGGTGCATGAGGTTATTGCAGCAATTAAAACTGAGCCATCTCTAATTTTGTATTCTTCACCTTTTACATCAGAAGTTTCAAATTGAGTTTTATTTGTTATTTCTTGAAAAACTTTAAAAAAACTATTTTTAGCATCTGTTAATAAGACTTTGTCTTGTGGTCTTTTTGGTCCTGAGATAGTTGGCACTATGGTTGACATATCCAAACTCATGGTATCAGTAAATTCAATATCATCGCTTGCCCATAAACCTTGTTCTTTTGCATATTTTTCAACTATTGAAATTATTTCTTCATCTCTTCCAGAGAATTGAAGATATTTTAGTGTTTCATTATCAATAGGAAAAAATCCACAGGTTGCTCCATACTCAGGAGCCATGTTTGCAATAGTAGCTCTATCTGCTAAAGTTAGATTTTTTAGACCTTCTCCATAAAATTCAACAAATTTTCCAACTACACCTTTATCTCTCAACATTTTTACTATTGTAAGAACTAAATCTGTAGCGGTTGTTCCCTCTGGCATTTTATTTTTTATTTCAAATCCAATAACCTCAGGAATAAGCATAGATATAGGTTGTCCAAGCATTCCGGCTTCGGCTTCAATGCCTCCTACTCCCCATCCCAAGACTGATAGTCCGTTGACCATTGTTGTATGACTATCTGTACCAACTAAAGTATCAGGAAATAAATAATCCTCATCTTTAAATTTTTCACACCAAACAACTTTAGATAAATACTCTAAATTAACTTGATGACATATTCCAGTTCCTGGAGGTACAATTCTAAAATTGTTAAACGCATCCTGTCCCCATTTTAAAAATGAATATCTTTCTGCGTTTCTTTTAAATTCAATGTTTACATTATTTTCAAAAGAGTCTGCTTTAGATGATTGATCAACTTGTACAGAGTGATCGATAACTAAGTCAACTGTTGAAAGTGGATTTATTGAGTTAGGATCAATATTTTTTTCTTTCACAGCCTCTCTCATGGCTGCTAAATCTGCGACTGCCGGAATACCAGTATAATCCTGTAATAATACTCTTGCAGGTCTATAAGCAATTTCAGTTGTTGATTTTTTACTTTTTAGCCAATCTCTTAGTGCATCAATTTGGTTTTTAGTAACTGATAAATCATCCTCATATCTCAATAAATTTTCTAAAAGAACCTTTAGTGATTTAGGTAATTTAGAGATACCTTTTAATCCATTGCTCTCAGCTTTACTTAAAGAATAATATTTGTAGTTTTTTGAATTTATTTTTATTTCAGATAAAGAATTGTATGAGTTTTTCGTCCCTGGTTTCATAATTTAATAATAAAATGTTGCTATACAAAATAATAGAAGCGTTGACATAGCATAATTAAACCATTTAATAAATTTCTCATTTGTCGCAAATTTCCTCATAAATCTACCCAACAGTGTCCAGAAAATTATACTTATTATTGCAAACATAAAAGCTACACTCAGCATCCATAATGAATAATTTAAAAAGTTTTTACCTGATTCTGTATAAGTTGATACTGCTATAACCGCAACTATTACACCTTTGGGATTTAAAAACTGAAAGAGAAAAGTCTCAATAAAATTTACAGGTTTCAATTCTTTATTATCAGTTGATAATTTAGAAAATGAAATTTTATATGCTAGATAAATTAGAAAAATTGTACCAGTTCCAATTAAAACTTTTTGAATTATTGGATAAATATTAAAAATATTTATCAAACCAAAATTGACTAATGCAAGCATAGTAGTAAAACCAAAAATTACGCCAAGCATCAAAGGTATTGATTTTTTTATGCCATGATTGAATCCAGAATGAGATGCGACAACATTATTTGGGCCAGGTGAACAACTAGTTACAAACATAAATAATGAAAGAGATAAAATTTCAGGATGCATATTTTATGCTATAGGGAGCCCATTCTCAGATTTTTGAGATGGGTGTACTAATATCACTTTTCCCTCTTTATCAATTGATCCAAGAATAAGTACTTGTGATACCACTCCTGCAATATTTTTTTCTGCAAAATTACAAACTCCTATAACTTGTTTTCCTTTTAAATTTTCTTCATTATAATAATGAGTAATTTGAGCAGATGATTGTTTTATGCCAATCTCATCCCCAAAATCAACTTGGATCACTAGTGATGGTTTTCTAGCCTTTTCATTTTTTTTTACAGATAAAACTGTACCAACTCGAATATCAACTTTATCAAAAATATCGTAGGTTATTTGTTCTTTCATATAATTAATATATAATGAAACTTAAATATGAGTACAGAAAATAATTTAGATGTTTTATTTGATAACTCTGTCAAAATTTTATCTGACTTAATAGCCTTTAAAACAATTTCAGGAGAAGATAATAATTCACTTATAGATTATTGTGATAATATATTAAAAAAACTTGGAGCTATATCTTTTAGAACTTTTGATGATCATAAAAAAAGAGTCAATTTATTTGCAACTATTAAATCTAAAACAAATAGTAACAAAAAACCTATAATTTTATCAGGACACACAGATGTTGTGCCTGTGTCTAAAGGTTGGTCTACAGATCCTTTCAAGGCTACTATTAAAGGGGATAAACTTTATGGAAGAGGATCATGTGATATGAAAGGGTTTATTGCATGCACATTAGCTTTTGCACCAATTTATTCGAAATCTAACCTTGATAGAGATATTCATTTTTCTTTCACTTTTGATGAAGAAACTGCATGCCAAGGAGCACCCATTCTCATAAAGGAATTAAAAAAAAGAGAAATTAAAGATGGAATTTGTATTGTTGGCGAGCCAACAAACATGAAAATTATTGATGCTCACAAAGGATGCTATGAATACACAACTTATTTTAAAGGTTTAGCAGGTCATAGCTCAACACCACATAAGGGTGTGAGCGCTGTTGAATACGCTTCAAGATATGTAAATAAATTGATTGAATTAAGGAATGACCTTAAAGATAGAGCTCCAAAAGATTCTATATTTGATCCTCCTCATTCAACTCTGTCTATAGGAGGTATTTTTGGTGGAATTGCTCACAACGTGATCGCAGATAAATGCCATGTCAATTGGGAAACAAGACCAGTGGTTAAAGAGGATGCAATATTTTTGAATAAAGAACTTGATAAATACACAAATGAAATTTTATTGCCAGAAATGAAAAAAGTTTTTTCTAGCTCCTCTATTGAGAAAAAAGTTATTGGAGAAATAATTGGATTTGATCGTAAAGATAAATCCGATGCTTGTGAATTAATTTCAAGTTTAACGGGAGATAACTCTAGACAAGTTGTATCTTTTGGAACTGAAGCAGGTTTGTTTCAAGAAATAGGAATTAGTACAGTTGTTTGTGGACCAGGCTCTATTGAACAAGCACACAAAATTGATGAATTTATAATATTGGACGAATTAAAAAAGTGTTTGAAATTACTTGATGGAATTAAAGAAAAATCCTCTTTAAATTAACTCCAACCACCAACTGATTTTACCTCTAAAAACTCTAGCAAACCCTCTTTACCAGCTTCTCTTCCAATACCAGAATGCTTAAAACCACCAAAGGGAGCGTCTACTGCAATACCCGCACCATTTACATCTACCATTCCAGATCTTAATTTTCTGGCAAGTCTTCTTATTTTTTCAGAGTCTTTACTTTGAATATAATTTGTTAAACCATAATCAGTATCATTAGCAATTTCTATTGCTTCTTCTTCAGTTTCAAATGGTATTACTGACAAAACTGGCCCAAATATTTCTGTTCGTGCTATTTCCATTTGATTATTGACATCTGCAAATACAGTAGGTTTAACATAATAACCCTTGTTCATACCATCTGGTTTCCCTGGACCACCAGCAACTAATTTTGCACCTTCATCTATTCCTTTTTGGATTAACGTTTGAATTTTATTAAATTGTATTTCAGAAATTACAGGTCCAATATGTTCACCTTCTTTTTTTGGATCATCCACTTTAAATTCATTTGTATATTTTTTTAGTCTTTCTATTGCTTCATCATACATAGATTTTTCAACCAACATCCTTGTTGGAGCATTGCAAGATTGACCTGAGTTTCTAAAACATCTTAAAGCACCTCTTTCAACGGCCTCTGGATCTGCATCTTTAAAAATAATATTTGCACCCTTGCCACCTAATTCTAAACTAACTCTTTTAAAATCTTTTGCTGCATTTTGGGATATTAATGCACCTGCTCTAGTTGATCCTGTAAATGAGATCATATTTATATCTGGATGACTAGTTAAGGCATCACCAGTTGTTGCACCATCTCCATTTACTAAGTTAAACACTCCTTTTGGAAATTTTGCTTCATCAATAAGTTCTGCAAGTATCATGGCTGAAAGTGGCGCTAATTCTGATGGTTTTAAAATCATAGTACAGCCAGAAGCTAAAGCTGGAATTACTTTTAATGTGACCTGATTCATAGGCCAGTTCCAAGGAGTAATTAAAGCACAAACTCCTTTTGGCTCATATATTAATCTTTGATTTTTCGCATGCTCCCCTAATGGCTTTTCAAATTCAAACTCTTTTAAATATCTTATAAATGATTTTGTATGACTTGCGCCAGTTCCTGTTTGAAGTTTTGATGCAAAATCCTTAGGCGCTCCCATTTCTTGAATAATGGCATCTGTTATATCGTTCCATCTTTTTTTATATAGAGTGTAGAATGTTTCCAATAGATCAATTCTGTCCTCTCTTGTTGAATATCCCCAAGTTTTGAATGCTTCTTTAGCAGAGAGCACTGCATCATTAACATCATCTTTACTTCCAAGTGAAATTACCGCACAAGCTTTTTCAGACGCTGGATTAATTACTTCAATATCGCTTGGTTTTTTTGGAGCAACCCATGAACCATTTATGTAAAAATTTCTTTTTTCTAACATTTGAGAAAACTATCCTCTCTTTATGTTTTTGCAAACAAATTAGTTAATTCATACACTATTGTTGCTGCAGCTAGAGAAGTAACTTCTGCATGGTCATAAGCTGGAGAAACCTCTACAACATCAGCTGATACAAGATTCAAACCTGATAAGCCTCTTAAAACATTTACCATCTCTCTAGTTGTCATTCCTGCGATTTCAGGTGTACCTGTTCCAGGAGCAAAAGCAGGATCTAGCACATCAATATCAATTGAAAGGTATAATGGATTATCTCCAACTCTTTTTCTAATTCTTTCAGCTATTTTATCTGTTCCATCAGTTTGAAATTCATCACAATGAATTATTTTAAAACCAAAACTTTCATCATTTTTTATATCATCTCTGCTATAAAGTGGCCCTCGAATACCTACATGCATTGAGGCATCATCTAAAAATAATCCTTCTTCTCTAGCTCTTCTAAATGGAGTTCCATGTGTATAAGGCGCACCAAAGTAAGTATCCCATGTGTCTAGATGAGCATCAAAATGCACTAAAGAGACTGGACCATTATTTTTTTTATTTATTGCTCTTAACAATGGTACAGCAATTGTGTGGTCTCCACCTAGACTAATTATACCGCCTACTTTTTTTAATAAATCTGTAGCTCCTACTTCAATTTGTTTGATGGCTTCATCGATGCTAAATGGATTACATGCTATATCACCTGCGTCAGCCACTTGTTGAATTTTAAAGGGCTCAACATCATAACTTGGATGATAATTTGTTCTTAAATGTCTAGAGGCTTGGCGAATACTTTGTGGTCCAAATCTTGCTCCAGGTCTATAACTAGTTCCTGCATCAAATGGTACACCTACTATTGCTACATCGCAGCTTTCAACATCTCTTAAATCAGGCAATCTAGCAAATGTAGACGGGCCTGCATATCTTGGAACTTTTGTGCCACTTACTGGCTGAATTGGATTTTTATTTTTTTCTTTTTTCATTTTTTTTTAAAACTAAGTTAATATTATCTAGCTTTATTCGTCTATAATAATCTAATGAAATATATTTTTTCTATAATACTAATATTTAATATTTCAGTAGTAAATGCGAATGAAATTTTTAATCTATTAAAAATCCCTAATTTAGAAATATATAATATAAACAGTTTAAATGGATTAAAATATTTATATGCTGAGAGTAACTTTGAAATAGGATTAAAAAAAAATATTTCTTGTAATAAATTAAAAAAAAAAGAATTAGATAAAAAATATCCAATTGTTGAAGAAAATTTAAACAAATATAAATCAGATTTTTTAATTAAGAATAATCTCAAATTCATTATTTTATGTGAAAATCTAACTGTTTCTTCAATTAATACTGGAGGAATACCAAACATTCTTAAAAGGTCATTAATCTTAGATATTAACTTTAATCAAAAACACTTTGAAAGAATGATCCACCATGAGTTCTTTCATATGATACAAGCAAAGCACAAAATGATATTTGATGAAACTTTATGGTCTAGATTTAATAGGACATCTTTTAAATATGCAGAATGTTCAACTTGTTCAGATCGTACTGATCTTAGTATATATAAAAATACAGATGGATTTTTAACAGAATATTCAAAATCTATTCCTTCAGAGGATATGGCTGAAATTTTTTCCTTTCTTATGACTAATAAAGAATTGGTAGAAAAAAAAATTGAGAAGGATTTAATTTTAAAAAATAAAGTCGAATATTTAGAAAAAAATTTAAAGTTGATTGATAATAACTTCGTATTTTAATGATTAAAAAAATTAAATCATCATTATCAGAAAAAATATTATTTACTTTTCTAATTTTATTAGCAGTTTTTACTTTTAGTTCTTTTTATTTGATTAAAAATAAATGTTTGTTTGTAAAAGAACTTGATTTAGATGAACTTAAAATTAGTGATCCAAAAAATTTAGCTATTATGGATGTTGAGTGTGGAAAAGTTGCAATTGAACTTTATCCTAAAGTTTCACCTAAATCGGTTGAAAGATTTAAGTATTTTGTTAATTCAGGTTTGTATAATAATTCAGCATTTTATCGTGTTATAGAAAATACTTTGGTTCAAGCAGGTGATCTTGAGTTTGGTTATCATGATAATATAAACTATTTTAAAATTGGAAGTGGTAAGTCTAAGCTTGGTAAATTAAAATCAGAATTAAGCAATGATTACGAATTTAAAGCAGGAACTGTTGCTATGGCCAGGGGGGAATTTGATACTGAGGATAGTGAATTCTTTATTATCTTAAAAGATATTCCTTTATACCAAGGAGAATATACACCAGTTGGTAAAGTTATCTTTGGCTTGGATGCTTTAAAAAAAATTAAAGTTGGTAACAAAACAGATTATGTATTGCGGCCTAATTATATTAAAGAATTTCAATTATTAGAAAACTAATTAACTAAAGGTTTTCCAGTTGCAAGAGTATGCTTTATTCTTTCCTGTGTTTTAGGGGTTTCAATAAGCTTCATAAAAGCATCTAACTCTAGTTTAAACAAATCGTCTTCTGAAAGTTGTTTGTCTATTGATGTATCTCCGCCACTTAGTACATATGCTAATTCTTTAGCAACTACCATGCCGTGATCTAGTATAACTTTATCATTGTAAAGTTTATCTAAAACTTTGTGCATTTCACCCCTAACACTCTCACCTGGCAAATTGAATACTAATTCAGATGGCGATTTAAAATCACGGTTTTCATCTAAAATTTCTTTTGATGCTTCGAGTAAACTATTTCTATTCATTATTTTTTTGTCTTCTGGCTTGAGGTATTTTAAAGGTTCTGCCTCCACCGGTGAAGTTGCTGTCTTACCATAACCAATAATATCAAAAACTTTTAATGGAGCAAAATTTGGATCTTTTTTACTTTCTTGTGTATTTTGCCATCTTGCCAACATTTCTTTGCAACCACCCCCAGCTGGGATCAATCCTACTATTGTCTCAACTAAACCAATTACAATATTCGTGTGCGATGCAACAAAATTACTTTGCACAAGAACTTCAAAGCCTCCTCCTAAAGTTAAACCTGAAGGTGCAGATATCACTGGATATTTTGAATACTTAAGCTCTTTACACGTTTCTTGGAAATATTTAATAAATTTTTCAATAGATTTAAAATCTCCTTTATTTGCAAAATCCATCGTATAGCTTAAATTTACTCCTGCAGAGAATTGCATACTTTCATTAATAATAATTAAAGGTTTATCTGTTGCTTTTTTTAAAGCATCCATAGAGTCATAATCTAGAGCGTTTGCTTTTGTGGTAAACTCAACAATATTATAGTCTTTAAATTTATAAATTTGGGCAGAGCTGTTTCCATCGATACTTTGAGCCTTTCTCTTAACTTTTCCTAAAGTTTCAATTTTTGTATATTTTTGTCTCTCTCCATAAAAATTTTCATTTTTTGATTTTGCAAGTTTCTCTAAAAATTTATTCCCACCATAATTATCTATTTTGTTAAAAAAGTTTTCTACTCCAATTTCTTCTAACATCTCAAAAGGTCCTTTAGACCAATTAAAACCAAGTCTCATTGCTTCGTCAATATCGTTAAATTCATCTGTAATTTCAGTTACCAATGATGATGCATATTTAATTATTTTTGAAATTACTGACCACGCATATTCACCATGTTTATCATCTCGATTAATTAATTTTTTAAGATCAACTTTTTCAGATTTAATATCGATTTTTTTGCTAGGTGAATAATCTCCTGTTTCAAGATTTAGGGCCTCTAAAATTTTTGTACCCCCATCTTTATTTATTCTATAAAAGCCACCTTTACCTTTTCGACCAGTATAACCAGTTTCAATTAGTTTTTTAATTAAAGGAATTTCTTTTGCAACTTCATGAAATTTGTCAGTTTCAGGTAACTCTTTTATAAAACTTTTTAATACATCAGACATTAAATCAATGCCGATTAAATCATAAAGTCCAAATACTCCTGTTTTAGGAATTCCCATTGGTCTTCCAAAAATTGCATCAGCTTCTTCAACGGTTAATTTCATTTTGAAAGCCTCAGTCATTGCTATTTGCATAGCGTATACACCAACTCTATTTCCTAAAAAACCTGGGGTATCGTTACAGACTATTGCCCCTTTACCAAGTTCAATCTCACAAAAATTTTGAAGTGCATTAATTTTTTCTAAATCATTATTTTCATTTTTAACAATTTCTAATAAGCCCATGTATCGAACAGGATTAAAAAAGTGTGTAATGCAAAAGTCCCTTTTTTGTTCGTTGGTTAGATTTTGTGAAAGTACTTTAATTGGAATTGAGGATGTGTTTGAGGAGACTATAGCTCCATCTTTTCTGGATTTAAATATTTTATCGTAAATTTGATGCTTAATATCTATTCGTTCAACAACTGCTTCAACTATCCAATCAGCTTCTTTGACAATATCAAAATCATCAGAAATATTTCCTATTTTAATGTTATTAATCTTAGATTTATCAATTAATAATGGTGGTCTTGATTTAAAGATACTATCTCTAGCATTTTTGCTTATTTCAGTAGTCAAATCTAACAATGTAACTGGTACATTAGCATTACAAAGGTGTGCAGCTATTCCACTTCCCATAGTTCCTGACCCAATGATTACAACTTTTTTAATATCCATTAATCTTTAAAAATTTATTAAATTAATCAAAAACTTGAAATAGGACAAAATTCCTGCTTAATTGATTTGATCAAAATATATATTTAATAAAAAATTTAAAGATAAAAATGTACAATACAGTTATTGCTGGCTACTCAAGATCACCTTTTACTATGGCAGATAAAGGAGGATTAATTGATGTAAAGCCAGTAAATCTTCTAGCTGAAGTAATTAGAAGTTTAATATTTAAAACTAAAATTAATCCAGACCAAATTGAAGATGTTATTATAGGTTGTGCCTTTCAAGTTGGTGAGCAGTGTTTTAATATTGGTAGATTGGTGACCTTTTTATCTAATTTAGACATTAAAATACCAGGTATGACTGTAGATAGATGGTGTGGTTCTTCTATGGAAGCAATTCATATTGCTGCAGGTAAAATTGCAATGGGTTCGGGAAAAATGTTTTTATGTGGTGGAGTTGAAAGTATGACAAGAGTTAGGACTGGGTTTGATCCTTTGCCTTACCCTTTTAGCGAAAATAGTGAACAAAACCCACACTTATATCTATCAATGGGTACTACTGCAGAAAATGTTGCAAAGAAATATAAAATTTCAAGATTAGAACAACAAGAATTTACTATAGAGAGTCATGAAAAAGCACATCATGCACAAAACCATGGAAACTTTAAAAATGAAATTGTTAGTATTAATAATTGTGATGTTGATGGAAATATTAGGCCAAATAGCACTATGGATAAATTAAGTAAATTAAAACCTGCTTTTGACACAAATGGAACAGTTACTGCAGCTACTGCTTCAGCATTAACGGATGGTGCAGCGGTTACATTAATTTGTGAAGAAAATTTTGCTAAACAAAATAAGTTAGAAATTTATGGAAGAATAAAATCTACTGCCATAGAGGGTTGTGACCCAAATTTTATGGGATTAGGACCTATATCTGCTACAAAGAAAGCGCTAAAAAGAGCTGATCTTTTAATTAAAGATATTGACATAATAGAATTAAATGAAGCTTTTGCGTCTCAATCACTAGCATGTATAAAAGATCTAGATATTGATCATAATAAAGTTAATTTAGATGGGGGTGCTATAGCTCTTGGGCATCCATTAGGGGCAACTGGTGCTAGGATCACTGGAAAAGCCGCCGAGTTATTAAAAAGAGAAAATAAAAAGTTTGCTCTTTCAACTCAATGTATTGGTCTTGGAATGGGAATTGCTACTGTAATAGAGTCTGTATAAGCTTTATCTATTGATTCCTCTTAATCTCTCAGATCTTCTTCTCAATAATTCTGCCGTTACTAGAATTAAAGTAGATAAAATAATTAAGCATGTTGCAACTGCAAGAATAGTTGGGCTTAGTTGCTCTCTTAAACCTGTCCACATTTGAACTGGAATAGTTGTATTTTCTAATCCTGCTAAAAATAATACTACAACCACCTCATCAAATGATGTAACAAATGCGAATAATCCTCCTGAAATTACACCTGGAAGTATCAAAGGTAATGTAATTTTCATAAATGTGTTTACTGGATTACTACCCAAGCTTGATGCTGCTCGTGTAACACTATGGTCAAAACCTGATAAAGTTGCAGTGACAGTAATTACCACAAAAGGAGTTCCCAATATTATGTGTGCCATAACTATTCCTGTATGAGTAGCTGCCAAACCAACTTTTGCCATAAAAAAGAAAATAGCTACTCCAGAGATAATCAATGGAACAATCATTGGTGAGATTAAAACTGCCATAATCAAACCTTTATATGGCATATGTCTACTACTTAATCCTAAAGCAGCAAGTGTTCCTAAAATAATTGATCCTATCGTTGCAAATATTGCAATTATAAAACTATTCTTTGCAGCTAGTCCCCACGGATTTTTAGTTCCATAAACCATTTCGTGATACCATCTAAAAGAGAAAGCATCAGGATCAAGTCTTTTCATTCCTTCAGAAAAAACTAAAAACTCTTCTGCATTAAATGATAATGGAAAAATTACAAATAAAGGTGCAATTAAAAAGAAAAATACAAATGTGCAAATAGCAATATAAAAATAGTGCCAAATTCTATATCGTGTTTCTGTATAAGTTGGTAATGCCATAATTAACCTAATTTAATATTATCAACACCTACTAGTTTGTTATAAATCCAATAAATTACTAAAACTCCTGATAACAACATTAAACCCATTGCTGATGCAAAACTCCAATCTAATGTGGTTTTCATATGATAAGCTATTTGATTACTTATCAGTGTGCCTGAGGCTCCTCCAACTAATGCTGGAGTGATATAATACCCAATTGCTAAAATAAATACTAGCAAGCAACCTGCGCCAATACCTGGGATAGTTAATGGAAAATAAACTTTCCAAAATGCAATAAATGGTGTTCCACCTAAAGACTTACCTGCTCTCATTAAGCTTGGAGATATTGTTTTCATGACACTGTAAAGTGGAAGAACCATGAAAGGCAATAATATTTGTGTCATAGCCACGTAAGTTCCAACCTTATTATACATCATCTCAGGTCTACTATCATCTGCAACAAGACCAATCATTACAAAGAAATCATTTACTACTCCCTGTTGCTGTAACAAAATCATCCAACTGGCAGTTCTTACTAACAGCGAAGTCCAGAAAGGTAACAAAACACATATCATTAGAAGATTGCTATATTTCATAGGTAGTGTTGCAAGTAAGTGAGCTATTGGATAACCCATTAAAAAACAAAAGATGGTTACAAACAAAGCAATTTCTAGGGTTCTTAGCCAAAGTATTCTATGTATTCGTCTATCCTCATCTACTTGTGCAATACTTCCGTCTGCAGCAAGATACATATCCATACCTTTTAAATATTTAGCCATAGTATATGGTGGTGCTGTTCGTTTAATTGCTTGCCAGTACTCAACATCTCTCCATCTTTTATGAATCTTCATAATTTGTTGTTTGATACTTTGACTTTCATCGATTTTATTTCTTTTAATTTGTCTCATTAATTTTTTGGTGATGGAATTAAAACCATTTTTTTCTTTATTTAATCTTTGACCAAGTTTTCCTTGTGTTTGATTTTCAATTAAAACCTTATAATCTGAGTAGAAACCATCAAAAACTTCTTCTGGTGGCAATTCTTTTCCATCCCATTTTTCCATAGCTTTAAAAGTTTTAGGAAGCATATTTGTGATCATTTTATCGTCTACACTTCTTGTAAACATCTCCCCAATTGGAAAAACATATGTAATGAATAAGAATAATAGTAATGGAGCAACAAGAAGGAAGGCTTTAATTTTATTCTTCTTTTCTGCCTTTTTTAGACTGACCTCAAGTGGAATTCCGTCAGTAGTTAAAATTTGTTTTGTTTCTGAGCTCATAAAAAAAGGGCGGTTAATTAATAACCGCCCTAAATATATTATATTAATTCAGTGTTTAAAACTGAAATTATAGGCCTGCTTTCATTGCTTCCCATTTTTCACCAATCTCTGTTCCGTTGTCAGCCCAGTAGAAAGGATCAACTAAGAAATATTTCTTAGTATTTTGAGGAGATGTAGGCATTTGAGGCATCATTTCAGTTTTACCATCTTTGTACCAAGGCTCATTAGCTTTGATAATTTCTAAAGATGATAATCTGTATGGCGCATATGCAATATACTTAGCGCTACCAGCTAACATTTCAGTGTTAGTCATCATAGCTAAAGCTTTTTTAGCATTTGCTTCATCTGGTCCACCCTTAACTAATGCAAAATACTCATAGTCAAGACCTTGACCGTGCCATACTTGCTTAATTGGTGCACCTTCACCTACTTCAGCATTAAAGAATCTTCCGTTCCAACCAGTTGCCATAACAACTTCACCAGCAACTAATAGTTCTGGTGGTTGAGCACCTGCAGACCAGAATACACATCCACCATCTGGATCTGTACAAAGTTCTTTAATTTTATTCATTGCTCTATCAACACCACCTTCTTCTTCAAGTTTTTTGTATAGGAATTCTCCACCTTTACCCATATTTACACCATCAGCAGCTAAAGCGATTTCAAGGTTTGTTAGAGCACTTTTGTAGATTGCTCTTTTACCTGGAAATTTTTTAGTGTTAAAAAAGTCTTTGATAGTTTTTGGTTCTTTACCATCAAAAGCTCTTGTATCAAAAGCATAATTCCAAGAGTAAAGAATATTTCCAACTGCACACTCACTTGGCATTGGAGCAAAGAAGTCTTCACTTGCAGGTGTTCCATCTGGTGCTGCCGGGAAATCTTTGTCAAAATCAAATTTAACAAATATACCTTCGTCACAACCATTAATAGTATCAAATGCAAATACATCGATGATATCCCAAGTTATAGCACCCGCCTCTTTTTGTGCTTTGATCTCTGATAATCCTCCAGAATAGTCAACCCAGTTAATATCTATACCAAGTTTCTTAGCTGTTGGATCACCATACCCTTGTTTTTGAGAGTCTGTATATGCTCCACCCCAAGATGCTACAGTAACAGCAAGGGCTGAAGAAGTTACAGATACAACAAAAGAAAGAGCAAGTAACAATTTACTTAATTTTCTCATTATTCCTCCGTTTAAACGTTTAATATAAATTAATTTATATAAGCAAATTACACCAAAATGACTATTAAGAGTCAACAGCTTATAATGTTCTTATTCTTACTTATACTTTAATAAATTGATTGTTTATTTTGGGTCTAAAGCTCTTGCGTCGTAACTATTCCAGCCAATTTTAATTTCTTGGCTAACCTTAAGCTCTAAATTAGATGTGGAGTTTGGTACTTTTAAAATAAATTCTGGGTTACCTAATAAATTAACTCTTACCCTAGTATGATCTCCATGATAAATTACTTCTTCTATCTTACCACTAAACATATTATCCATTTTTTCAGCTGGTTCGATTAAAGCTCTCTCCGGCCTTAGAGATACAGTTGTTTTCTCCCCTTTAGATTTTACCGAAATAGCATTAGATAATATTTCAGCATTTGATAATTTTACTTTACATTCATCTCCCGAAATATCTGAAACTTCACCATTAAATGTATTATTTTCACCTATAAATTCTGCAACGAATGAATTTACTGGCTTTTCATAAAGTTCTGCGGGGCTTGATAACTGTTGAACTTTTCCATCATTAAACACTGCAATTCTATTAGACATTGTTAATGCTTCACTTTGGTCATGAGTAACATAAACTACAGTTACTCCTATACTTTCATGGATATGTTTAATTTCATATTGCATACTCTCTCTTAAATTTTTATCCAAAGCGCCTAAAGGTTCATCCATCAAAACCACTGCTGGATCAAAAACTAAAGCTCTGGCTACTGCTACTCTTTGCTGTTGTCCTCCTGAAAGCTGTCCCGGCATTCTTGATTCAAACCCATTTAATGAAACCATCGATAAAGCTTTATCAACTTTTTTATCAATTTCATCTTTCTCGATTTTTCTAACTCTCAATGGAAAAGCTAAATTTTCATAAACTGTCATGTGTGGAAAAAGTGCATAATTTTGAAATACCATTCCAATTCCTCTTTTATGAGGAGGTATGTTAGAAATTATATTTCCATCTAATAAAATTTCACCATTTGTAGGAGTTTCAAAACCAGCAAGCATCATCAGACAAGTTGTTTTACCAGATCCAGATGGACCCAGCATGGTAATGAATTCGCCCTCAGCAATATCTAATTGAAGATCTTTAACAACTAAAACTTTACCATCATAACTTTTGTCAACTTTATCAAATTTAACGAATTCTGGATTTTTAGACATAAAGGTGAATATAAAACATTTGTGGTAATATAATTCAATAGCTAATTAACTCTTAATATGAAGCTCTTTTGGAAAATTACAAAATAATTCTGATCCATTCTCTGTAACTCTAATCGCTTCAGATGCTTCTACCCCCCAATCACCAAATTGCATTACTGCAATCATGTGAAAACAAACATTAGGCTCAAGAACAGTCATATCACCTTTATGAATATTAAGAGTATGTTCGCCCCAATCTGGAGGATAGCCAATTCCAATTGAATACCCTGTTCTAGATTTTTTTTCTATTCCATATTTATCTAAAATTTTCCAAAATGCCTGAGCAACATCATCAGCAGTATTTCCAGGTTTGATTACACTAATTCCAGAATTTAAAGCCTCAATAGTTTTATTCATAGTATCTATTTTTTTTTGATCAGGTTTTCCTAATAAAACTGTTCGAGCCATTGGAGCATGATATCTTTTATAAGTTCCTGATAACTCAATTATTGTAGCTTCCCCTTCAACAAATTTATCTTGGGATGCGGTCAAATGAGATGCTGAAGTTCCTTTTCCTGTTGGAACTAATGTTGCAATACTTGCATATTCTCCCCCAAATTCCTCGGTTCCATAAAATAATGATTTTTGAATTTCTCCAACTGCATCACACTGCCTTACACCTGGGTTAATAACTTCCATAGCAGTTCTCATTCCTTTTTCAGAAATTTTTGCTGCAGCTTTCATATAAGTAATTTCAGTTTCTGACTTAACTAATCTTACCCAATTAACTAGCCGATCACTGTCTTTTATTTTGGCATTAGGTAATCCCGATTTAATTTTTTCATAACAAAATGCTGTGAAATAATGTGCATCCATCTCTAAACCAATTGATAATTTATCCCACTTTCTCTCTTTAATAATGTTAACTAAGTAATCATAAGGATGTTTTGGCCAGGTATGAATATAAGATTCATCGTAAGCTATTATGTTCTCATTTTTTAAATAAGTTTTTAAGTAAGCTCCGCCTGCATCTTGAGCTCTTACAAAGCACAGTGGTTCTTCTGCATTAACATGTACAACAGCGCACTGTGCATAATAAAAAGACCATGCATCATAACCTGTTAAATAATTTAGGTTATTAGTGTCATGGGAGATTAATAGTTCAATGCCTTTGTCTTGCATCATAGATTGAACTTTCTTTAGTCTATGTTTGTATTCTTCTTTTGTAAAATACATCAATTTATTTGGAATAATTTACCAAATCCCCTTACTGAATTATTTTTATTTATTTTAACAAGGGTATCCCAAATCAATGCCTGGTTACTAGATAAAACCGTAGTATTTAATCTCTTTTCTAATTTATCAATTATTGGTAATACCGGTAGAGCTGTACATGAAACAAACAGAGCATCTGCATTATTTAAATCAATGTTCGATAATACGTCATACAAATAATTTTGATCAACTTTACCAATATCAAGATCAGACTCGATATCAAAATATGCATTAGATGTAATATCAAAACCCTCACTTTTAAAATACTCCAAAACCTCATCATTTAATTTCTTACTATAAGGTGTAAATAAACACATTTTATTAATGTTCATTTTTTTAAGCGCTGTAATTGCAGCTGTACTTGGTGTGGTAACATCTGCTTTAGGTTTTGCTGCCTTAACTTTTTTTTCAATTGATGCATGCCCAGCAGCAATAGTTCCTGAGGTACAACCATAAACTACACAATCTAGATCTTGATCTGGTAAAATATCTTTTGCAACCTCAGTAACTTTTTCCGACATTTTAATTAAGTTATCTTTTGTTAATGGATTGTAACTTTCAATTCGATTTACAAAAAAATCTATATCTCTATCTTTAATTACATTTCTAAAATCCTTTTCAATCATAAAGTCGCTTGCAAGTGCAATTAGTCCAACTCTTGGATTCGATTTACCAACATATTTAGGATCTATTTTTGTTGAATTCATATTTTAAAAGGTGAATATATCAGAAGTTCTTTAATAATCATTAATATTAAAAATAACGACATGAATATAAAAGACACCTTTGTTGCATCTTTAGTTCCTATCTTTTTAGGTTTTGGTTTCGTTATTGCAAAACCTGCATTTGAATCTTTTCCACCAGTTTTATTGATGGGATTAAGATTTATGTTTGCTGCATCTATTTTGATTTGGTGGTTTCCAATACCTAGAGGTTACTTAAAAAAAATATTTATAGCATCCTTCATAGCAAATACTTTGCAGTATAGTATAACCTACTCTGGTTTAAATTTAATAGACGCCTCAGCTGCAGTTCTTCTTGTTCAAACAGAGGTTCCTTTTGGAGTTATATTTGCCTATTTTATGCTTAAGGAAAAACCAACAATACGAGCTTTGATTGGTATAAGTATCGCTTTTGTTGGTGTTTATATTTTAACAGGATCTCCTAATTTAGATGGCAAGTTTATTGGTATTGGTCTTACTATCTTAGGTTCAGCAACTTGGGCGCTTGGTCAAGTATTGGTTAAACCATTGAGTAAAGAAATTAATCCTTTAGCTTTAGTCGCATGGTTGGCGTTATTTTCTGGTCCAATTCTAATGTTTTTTTCAGCACTAATAGATGGAAATACAATTAATTATTTTACTAATGCAAAATTTGAACATTGGATCATTGCAATTTATATAGGTTTTATCATGCAACCAATTACTTATGGTTGTTTCTATTATGTTTTAAAGAATAATCCTCTTTACAAAGTACTTCCGATTGTCACAATGGGTATACCACCAACCGGATTATTAGCAGCTATTTTTTTGTTAGGAGAAAAGCCTACACAAGAATTATTTATTGGTGGAGCAATTATTATAGTTGGAGTATTATTAATTCTGTTAAAAAATAAATAATATTTTTTTTTATTAATATTAAATCAGAAAATAAATTGTTACTTAAAAATTTCAAAGTCAAAAAAGAATGGGTTGATTATAATGATCACTTAAATATGGCTTACTACGTTCTTATATTTGATATGGCTTGGGAAGTAGCTCTTGAAAAATTTAAAATGGGAGGAACTGCTGCTAAAAACTCAGCTCGTAGTACAATGGTTGTAGAGACACATACTGCTTATCTTAAAGAGGTTAGGGAAAAAGATGATGTCAATGTTAATCTAACTTATTTTGATCATGATAAAAAAAGACTTCACTTGAAGATGGAACTGATTGAAAAAAAAACAAACCAGATCTCTGCAACTATGGAATGGATTTCACTTTATATCGATCTAGATAAAAGAAAAGTTACAGAATTTGAAAATGATAAGTTAAATTTAATGGACAAGTTTATTCTAGAGAATAAGTCAAGTTTTTCGACAAACAATCTTTATTTTAGTGCCAAATTGAAAAAATAATTAAGTGGTATAAATAAATTGTTTTGATATAGGTGCTTGATGGCCACTGATAATACTAAAGGTATTATTCTAGTAATAATCGCAATGACTTTTTTTGCGATGCAAGATGCTCTAATAAAATTTATATTTGAAAAAGCAGCACTGTATGAAATATTCTTTGCAAGGTATTTAATTGCAGCAATTTTACTTTTTGGTTACATCAAATTAAAAAAACAAATAGTACCATTAAAAACATATTATCCATTTTTAACTGTTCTTCGTGTTCTATTACACTTTATAGCTTTTTCTGCATTTTTTATTTCGCTCACATATATACCTTTGGCAACCGCTAACGCACTTTTCTTTTCATCACCTTTTTTTGTATCAATTTTTGCAAAACTTTTTTTAAAAGAATTTATTGGAATTAGAAGATGGATGGCAATAATAGTTGGATTTATAGGAGTATACATTGTGCTTAATCCAACATTTTCTAATTTTGAATATAAGAATTTGTTACCGGTCTTTTGTGCATTTTGTTATGCAGCTTCAATGACAATAACAAAATATACATCTGACAAGGATAATATTAACACTCAACTTTTTTACTTTTATTTAATAGCGATACTTCTTTGTGTGATAATTTTCATGTTTATGGGCAACGGGCAATTTAATAATCAAAATTATGATGCAACAACACAATTCATCTTTAGAGAATGGTTTTTAAATTTTGATTATACATGGAAATTCCTACTATTTTTTGGATTTGCTGCATCAATTGCTTTTCTGTGTATATTTTCTGCATATATCGTAGCATCACCTTCTTTGGTATCTTTATTTGAATATTCACTCATCATCATGTCTATGATACCAGGTTACTTTTTATTCAATGAAATACCATCCAACAGAACTTTTTTTGGTGTTTTAATTATAATTTCTGCAGGTATTTACATTTACATAAGAGAAAAAATTAGAGATCAGTATGTAGCAACAAAAACTCCAGTAAGAAGATGACAAATTTGTGATTGAATATTACTTATATTCATAATTAAATCGGGTTTTATAAATTGAAAACAATATAGAGGAAGACAATGAAAAAACTATTTATTGCTGTGTTTATGTTTGTTTCGAGTTTTGGATCAAATGTAATGGCAGACGGACATGCTATCAAGATGGGGATTATTTTAGGATTCACAGGTCCTATTGAGTCTCTTACGCCAGCAATGGCAGCATCAGCAGAGCTTGCATTCAAAGAAGCTTCTGACTCGGGTTCGCTATTAGGTGGAAAAAAGATTGAACCCGTAAGAGCGGACTCAACTTGTGTTGACTCAGCAGCAGCAACAGCAGCAGCTGAAGGAATTATTTCACAAGGTGTGGCAGCTATTATGGGAGCTGATTGTTCAGGTGTAACAGGTGCTATTGCATCAAACGTTGCTGTGCCTAACGGTGTGGTAATGATTTCACCTTCAGCAACATCTCCAGGATTAACAACTCTAGATGACAATGGATACTTCTTTAGAACTGCTCCATCTGATGCTAGAGGAGGTCAAATTCTTGCAGATATTACAAAAGATAGAAAAGTTAAAAGTGTAGCTATTACTTATACAAATAATGACTATGGAAAAGGTTTAGCTGACGTATACGAAGCAGCTGTTAAAGCTCATGGTATTAAAGTAACAACAGTAACTGCTCATGAAGACGGTAAAGCTGACTATTCATCAGAAGTTGCAACACTTGCTTCTGCTGGTGGAGACGCTGTAGCTGTAATTGGATATCTTGACCAAGGTGGAAAAGGAATTATTCAAGCTTCTTTAGATTCTGGTGCATTTGATAAATTTATTTTATCTGATGGTATGATCGGTCAATCTTTAGTTGATGCATTTGGAAAAGATTTGAGTAAATCTTTTGGATCTATGCCTGGTTCTACTGGAAAAGGTGCTGGTGTTTTTGCTGATGTTGCAAAAGCAAGCGGTATAGACTCTTCTGGACCTTATACAGGTGAGTCATACGATGCAGCAGCTTTAATTGTTTTAGCTATGCAAGCTGGAAATTCAGCTGACAGAGGTTCTATTGCAAAAAATGTGATGGATGTAGCTAACGCACCTGGTACTAAAATTTATCCAGGAGAGCTTAAAAAAGGTTTAGATTTACTGGCTAAAGGTAAGAAGATTAATTACGAAGGTGCAACCGGAGTAACTTTTACTGCAGTTGGCGAAGCTGAAGGTTCTTTTTTAGAACAAGAAATCAAAGGTGGAAAATTTAAAACTAAAAAACAAAGATAATTTTTACCGATATAAAACCCCAGTAGCAGGAGTTATTGGGGTTTTTTTATTTAAAACATATACTTGTCAGCCATGTACATGGTCCAAGCAATTGCAGCACCTAATATAATATATTTCATAATAATTTATTTTATTTCTATTTTTTCAGGAAGTATACCCTTTGGTCTATACCTCATTATGAGCAACAAACCTAATCCCATCATTAAAAATCTAAAGTAAGGTACACTCTCTATTAAGTGAAGTTTTAGAGCGTGAGTTTCTGACATTCCTGCGGTAAAAAAGTTTATTAAGAATAAAGCAATTGGGGCAGCCTCTATCCATAAGAACCAAACTGCAAAACCACCCAAAATAGCTCCAAAATTATTTCCACTTCCCCCAACAATAACCATAACCCAAATCAAAAAAGTATATCTCATAGGTCTATAACTTCCTGGGGTAAACAATCCATCTTGTGTCACTAACATTGCTCCTGCTATTCCGACAATTGCTGAACCTAAAATAAAAATTAATAAATGCTGTTTAACGACATTTTTTCCCATTGCATTAGCAGCTTCCTCATTATCTCTGATGGCTCTCATCATTCTGCCCCATGGAGAGTAAAGAGCCTTTTGTGTAAGGATTAATAAAATAATTACTACTGTTAAAAATAATCCTGAATAACAAAGTTTTACAAATACAGACGAGCCTTCAATTACAAGTTGGTTTAATGTGGATTGTCGATCAGATAAATTAGAAATTAATTCTAATTTCCCAGAATTAAATTTTTCAACCAAATTTATAAACCAATCCGTTGTTTGAAGGTCTACCTCGTAAGGGGCTGGTCTTTTAAGTCCAATTACATTTTTGACACCTCTAGTTAACCAGTCCTCATGTTTTATAATTGCTATGACAATTTCTGATATTAAAAGAGTAGCGATCGCTAAATAGTCTGCTCTCAAGCCTAAGGCTACTTTTCCAACAATAAATGCTAAACCACCTGCAAAAAAAGCACCAACAATCCAAGAAAAAATAATTGGTAATCCAAAACCACCTAAAAAACCAGTCTTGGCTGGATTAACCGCTTCAATAGCTTGTATACCTGGCTCTGCTGAAAATCTTATTAATAAAATCCCTGAGATAATTATTACAGCAATACTGTATGTTCTCATTTTGGATTTATTAAATCTTTTTAAGATAAATCTTATTATTAATACCATTGCTACAATAAGCCAGAGAGACATTAGTATATCAAACCCTCCCGCACTCCACGCTTCTTGAACTGGATCAACAGAAATTAAAACTGCAGCTAGTCCTCCTAAAGCTGTGTAACCCATAATTCCAAAATTTATTAATCCTGCATAGCCCCATTGAATATTTGCACCCATAGTCATAACTGCAGATATTAAACAGAGGTTAAAGATAGATAATGCAATATTCCAAGATTGAAAAATTCCAACCAATATTATTAAGGCCATCATAATACTGTATGCAGCGATTACATTTAAATTCTTTCTCACAATACTTTTCCTTTAAATATTCCTGATGGTCTATAAAGCAATACTATTACAAGTATCGAAAAAGAAACCGCAAATTTATAATCAGTTGATAAAAGCTGGACTAAACTTTCAGGTTCCATGCTTTCAGGCAGTATGTACATAAAAAACTTTTTATAGGCATAGGTTAAAAATATCTCAGAAAAAGCAATTACATATCCTCCTAAAAATGCACCAAATGGATTTCCAATTCCACCTACTATAGCAGCTGCGAATATAGGAAGCATGTTATTAAAATAAGTGAACGGCTTGAAGCTTTTATCTAAACCGTATAATGCCCCTCCAATAGTTGCTAATATTCCAGCGATTATCCAAGTGATCATTACAATTTTTTTTGGGTCAATTCCTGAAAGTAAAGCTAAGTCCTCATTATCTGAATAAGCTTTCATACTTTTACCTGTTTTAGTTTTATTTAAAAACCAAAAAAGCAAAGAAACTAATACGATTGTAACCAACACTGTAATTACCTGTGTTGATTTTAATGCTAGACCCTCGTTTAAACCAGTCATCTCTTTAAACTCTCTAGCTTTAATTATAAATTTTTCACCATCAAAAAATCTTTGATCTGATGGACCAATAATAATTCTAACTACTGCTTGGGTAACAAACATTACTCCGATACTTACCATAGCTAATTGAACAGGGGGACTTTTGTTTGTTCTATAATATTTGAAAACAAACTTATCTACACTTAGCATGTAAAGTATCATAAAAAAAATTCCAAATGGAATTGCTAATAAGGCTGTAGGCAAAACTCCTAAAGAAATCCCGAGCGATTGAAAATACCAAGTAAATAAAATTGTAACCATAGTTCCAAAAGACATCATGTCTCCAGTAGCAAAATTAGCAAATCTCAAAATTCCATAAATTAATGTAACAAATATTGCCCCTAAAGCTAATTGTGAACCATATGTTAAGGCTGGAATAAAAATATAATTTAGTAAAAGAATTAATGCATTTAGAAAGTCCATATCAACCTCCTAGAAAAGAGCTTCTAACTCTGGAGTCATTTAATAATTCTTTTCCAGTTCCTGAATAACGATTTTCTCCAGTTACTAAAACATATCCCCTATCAGATATACTTAAAGCTTGTTTGGCATTTTGCTCAACCATTAAGATTGCAACATTAGTTTTTTTTACTTTGACAATATGATCAAAAAGCTCATCCATAACTATAGGTGAAACACCTGCAGTTGGTTCATCTAACATCAAAACTGTTGGTTTGATCATTAAAGCTCTTCCTAATGCAACTTGTTGTCTTTGTCCGCCAGATAATTCTCCAACCATTTGATCTCTTTTTTCTCTTAAAACAGGAAACAATTCATAAATTTCGTCAATTATATTTGTTATTTCATTACTTAAAAGAAAAGCTCCCATTTCTAAATTTTCTTCAACAGTCATTCCTGAAAAAACGTTTTTTGTTTGTGGTACAAAAGAAATTCCCTCTTTAACTCTATCTTGCGGAGAAAGTTTTGATATATCTTTACCGTCTATTTTTACTGTCCCAGATTTTAGATTTAGTAAACCAAGCATCGCTTTCATGGCTGTGGACTTTCCAGCTCCATTAGGACCTAGAATAGAAACTATTTCTCCTTTATTTACGTCTACTGAACAAGAATTAATAATATCTGGACCATTTCCATAACCTCCAGTCATTTTTATTCCTTCAAAGTACGCCATTAATTATTTTCTCTTAATTTTGATCCTCTACCAAGATAACTCTCAATAACTTTTTCATCTTTTTTTGCTTCTTCAACTGAACCTTCAAATAAAACTGAACCTTCAGACATTACAATTACGGGGTCACATAATCTTCCAATAAAGTCCATATCGTGCTCTATCATACAAAATGTATAACCTTTTTCTTTATTCAACTTTTCAATAGCTGTACCTAAATCTTTAAGCAAAGTTCTGTTAACACCAGCTCCAACTTCATCCAATAAAACTAATTTTGCATCAACCATCATAGTTCTTCCAAGTTCAAGTAATTTTTTCTGTCCCCCGGAAAGATTTCCAGCAAGTTCATTGGATAAATGTTCAAGGTTTAAAAATTCAACTACTTCTTTTGCTTTTTCCTTAATTATATTTTCTTCTTTAGCTACCAAACCTGGTTTAAATAATGCTGTCGTTAACTTTTCACCTGATTGATTTCCAGGTACCATCATTAAATTTTCTAAAACAGATAAATTAGAAAATTCATGTGCTATTTGAAAGGTTCTTAATAATCCTTTTGAAAATAATTCAAATGAAGGTACATTTGTTATATTTTCGCTATCAAAAATTACTTCGCCACCAGAAGACTTTAAATTTCCAGCAATCAAATTAAATAATGTTGTTTTACCAGATCCATTGGGTCCAATAATTCCTGTTATAGTACCTCTTGAAACTTTTAATGAGCAATCTGAAACAGCCGCTAATCCACCAAAGTATTTTGATAAATTTTTAATTTCTAGAATATTTTCTGACATTCAGTCTATTTATTTAGTCTTCGATGAATGCTATTTAAAGTTTTTTCAAGTGATTTATAAAATCCAGCTTTTGATAACTCTTTAACACCTTGCTCGTTTAAACCTTTTGGAGTTTGAGACTCTTTAACCAAAAACTTTAAATTTTCTTTTGAATTATTAACTGCATCTTCAGATAAGGCTAAAAATAAAGAAGTAATATATTTTTGAGCATAATGTCTCTTTACACCTTTTTTAACTAACCAATCAGTCATAACTCTTAATAATTCATAAAATGGAGCCATCATGCCAGAAGTTGTCCAAAAGTTAATTGAAGATTTTTCTTTTTTAATTTCAACAGTGGTTCCTAAATGATTAAAAAACTTCTTAACTTTAATATTTGGAGGGCAAATAGGTACTGGTCCTTTCTTTAACGAGATTGGCGGTAGAGGTATAGCTCTAACTATTTTTGCTTTCACTTTTATAGCTTTTTTTAATTGTGATAATGTAATAGTAGAAATAAAACTAATTACTGTCTGTTTGGACTTGAATTTTAAGTTTTTAATAATTTTTTCTCCAACGCTTGGAGTTACTGATAAGAAAACCCAATCAGATTGATCAACAATTTGTTGATTGTTTTTAGCAATGGTAATTTTCTTAAATTTTGCCTTTAAACCCTTAGCTATTTTTGTATTTCTTGGAGAAATTATTATTTTCTTATAGGAAATTTTAGAAGTACAAATTCCAGTAATTACTGAAGATGCTATTTTGCCAGTACCAATAAATCCTAAATTCATAAAGTTTTGATTACTTTATATTGATTATATTGAATTAATTAACAAAAAAAGAGCCTCTAATTCTCAACAATTCTCTACTTAATTCTTTATTTTCTTTGAAGGGTTTTCGTCCATGAAGCCAGAAATAATTATTAGCTATAACAGAATGGCCTACTGGTAACTTGGTAATTATCTTATTCTTACTTTCCTCTAAGGCATCAGATAATTTTTGTAAAAAATTTCCCTGCTCCATATTTTTAGGTTCTGGAAACTGATCAATGTATGAAATTTTAGGTCTTCCTTCTTTATCAAACGAAAAGACTGGATGCTCCACTTTATAATCAATATTTTTACTTTTAGGAGATCCCCAAATAAAATCTTGTTGACCAACAGGATCGTTGCATAAATCATCACAATGCTCCCAATCATCTAAATGTAACATTGCGGTTTCACCACCTTGTACATTTTGCTCCTCTAATTTGGTCATAACTAACCAATCAGTAACTTCCTTTACATATGTCCCATCTGTGTGCAAATCCATATTTCTGTAAGCTTTTCTCAAATAAGAATCGCTAGCATCCTCGTGCTTTACATGAAATCTAGCATAGTATTTTCCTGCCATTGAGTCATGATTTGGAATTCCAATAAGGTGAGCAATAGCAGTTGACAATTTTACTAAAAATTTGTCATTAGTTTTTGATGAAATATTTTTAGGACCAATTATAAAGCAACCAGTTGATCTATCTCGGATTATTGAATTTATTAACTTGCTTAGTTTATTATTCGTTAAATCGTCGAGACTTTTCGCAATTGTAAATCTAGTAAATGGTTTAAGTTCTAGTGCAGTAAGGTCAAATTTATTAAAAGGAAAAATTAATTTTTTTACAATTTCATCATCCAATTGAATATTTAATATTCTACTAGAATCTTTGTGATTGTGAACTTCTATTCCCTCAATTTTTTCCATATTAAATTTTAAATTAACTTAAATAATAAATCAATTTGAATTAAAAATAATTGTTAATTGCTGCCATACATAAGGCAGAAAAAACTGTGGGATAAACATAATTTTGTTTAGATACAAAAAACACAACTAATGACAATATGACAACAATTATTCTGCTTAAATAACTTGCGTCAATAAGAACACCAGCAGGAAAAATAATTGTTCTAGCTATTAGTGCTGCTAAAGTTGCATAGGCTAAACAATTAAACCATTTAAATAATTTTGAAGTTTCTTTAATGCCCTGTGAGCTTACAGCTCCAAGAAATCTTGAAATAAAAGTTGCTAGTGAAGTAACTAAGATTGCATAAAAAATGCTAACTGACATTTAACTCTCCTATTATATAAGCAATTGTTCCACCAATTATACCTCCTAGTAAAATCGACCATTCTGGCGAAAAAAAATAAAAGACAGGTCCTAATATTGTTCCAAGTATAACTGACAATGTAATTTGAATTGTTTTTGAAGCCCCCACCATCATACATAAAAAATACACTGGATTAAGAATAGCTAATCCCATCATCATATCTTTATTTAAATACTCTGAAAAATAAAAACCTATAAAAGTGCCTAAAACTGCTACACTCCACGTTGCGCTACCTATCCCAATCCAAAAATCAATTCTTTGCTCTTTGGGAACTGTCTTATAGTTACTCTTCATTATCAACCAAGCAGATACAGCAATGAAATGACAGGAAAAGTAGTATTTCCATTTAGGTTGATTTTTATGCATCATTAGTGGAAACAAAGAAACAGCCATTGGGTAGAGTCTTGCATTAACAAACCAAACTGCTAAAAAAATATTTAGTAATGATGCTCCAACTAATAATGACTCCGCCATTACTAATGAACCTGGCAAAGCATAAGTTAACATTGTAGAAAAAATACTTTCTTGAATGTTAAATCCTAAATTTTTAAGTAAAGCTCCTATAGCAACGAAACAACAACCCAAAGCTATTGCAGGACTGTCGGATGCGAGAATTGATTTATATCCCTTAAAGAAAAACTCCTTATTAATCATCAGCCGCCAAGGAATAGTCGACCAACATCAGGATTTTTAAGTAAATCATCTCCTTTGCCAGCGATAGCAGTTTCACCAGATACTAAGACGTATCCTATATCTGCAAATTCTAATCCTTTTTTAGCATTTTGTTCAACAAGAATGATTGTTTTTTTTTCATTTTCCTGAAGATCTCTTAAAATTTCAAAAACCATATCTATGTATCTTGGTTCTAATCCAATCGATGGTTCGTCAACTAATAAAACTGACGGTTTCATAACAAGGGCTCTAGAAATTTCTAACAATCTTCTCTCTCCACCTGATAAAACTTTTGCAGGCTGACTTCTTCTATTTCTTAATCTTTCATATTTCTCAAAAATTCTCTCAGCTTCTTGATAAGATTCATCTGTATTTTCTTTTATATATCCACCCATTAATAAATTTTCCTCAACTGTCATATCGGGAAAAACTGAATTATCTTGAAGTATATAAGCTATACCAACTGATTTTAGCTTTTCTGCTGGTGTTAAATTTGTAATTTCTTTGCCATCAATTTCTATTTGACCTGAAAAAATATTAGTAAATCCGTAAATAGAATGGAGTATTGTAGATTTTCCTGCTCCATTTGGACCTATTAAACACAAGGATTGAGCTTTGTTCACAAATAAATCAAAATTATGCAGGATTTCCATTTTTCCATAACCAGCATTTAAACCTCTAATAGTTAAATGTATTTCACTTGGTGATAATTTTTTTAAATCTTCTGGACCAGGAGCTTTTCCTAATACTTCATATTGATTAGACATTATTGAGCTCCTAAATACGCGTCTATTACACGTTTGTCATTTTTAATTTCATCAGGTGACCCGTTGGCCAACATTTTACCATGTGCTAGGCAGAAAATATTTTCAGCCAGCTGCATAATTACTCTCATATTATGCTCGATAACTAAAAGTGTAATTCCAAAATCTTGATTTACTTTAATTAATCTATCTATAATTCCATTAATCAATGTTGGATTAATTCCAGCTGTTGGCTCATCTAATAATAGCATTTCTGGCTCATTCATTAATGCCATGGCCAATTCTAATAATTTCTGCTGTCCAAAAGATAGGTCACCAGCTCTCAAATTTCTTTTTTGATATAAACCTACAAAATTTAGCAAATTTTCTGCTTTTTCTGTGAGTTCCTTAGGAATTGTTGAAAAGATCTTCATTAAACTCTCGTCACTGCCTTTGTGACTAATAAGCATATTTTCTACACAATTAAGCTTTCCATAAATTCGAGTTTGTTGAAAAGTTCTTAACAATCCAAGTTTTGCGATAACTGGTACTGGTAGTTCTGAAACCTCTTTATCATTAAATTTGATTGAACCGTTATCAATTGGGTATGTTCCAACTATCGAATTAAATAATGTTGTTTTACCAGATCCATTAGGACCAATTAATCCAACAATTCTACCTTTTTCAACATTCATTGAGATATCAACATTAGCTTTAACACCACCAAATGATTTACTAACGTTACTTACTTCTAGAATACTCATTTAAGTTCCACCTGTGCTTTACGATCTCTTTCATCTACAACTTCACCAAATCTCTCAGGATATTTTTCTCTTAGCCATCCCATTATCCCCTCTGGGAAATAAATAACTATTACAACAATTAAAACTCCAAGAGCAACGTATTGCCAACCTAAAAAGAAAGTCCAGAAACCTTCTTTGAAAATATGAAACACTGTTGCGCCGATGATTGGTCCCCATAGGGTTCCCTTGCCACCTAGGATTGCCATTAAAACCATAAAAACTCCCATCTCTCTTCCATCAAAAGCAACATCGGTTGAGTCAATATATCCAACTAAGCCACCCATGATACCTCCAGCAAGACCACAAAAGAAAGCTGATATCATCCAACCAACTATTTTATACTTCATCGTTTCAATTCCCATAGCCTCAGCTTTATCTTCATTATCTCTAATTGCGTTTAAAATTAATTTAAATCTAGTTGAGTAAATTCCTCTCACAGCTATAAAAGTCAGTACTAAAACAAAGAAACTTAAGAAATAGAAAAATTCACCTCTTGAGTCTAAAGATCCAACATCAGGAAACGGTGGAGTAGTAAAACCTTGTCCAGCTCCAATGATTTCAATTCCTCCAGAAATCTCACCTGCTGCAACTCCTAGTCCTAATGTACAGATTGCAAAATAATGTCCTCTAAGTCCTAAAATAGAGTACCCAATTAAGCCTGCTACAATAGTTGGTACAACTGCAGCAACGATTAATCCAACAGCCATTCCCTGAAAAAATTGTGCTGGAGTGTGTACAAACGTCTTTTCACCACCACTTTCTGTCCACTCAGCTAATGGAAAAAACATTCCAACTTGCACAGAAGCACACAGATACATTCCAAGTCCATAAAAAAGTATGTTTCCAAATGAATTATAGCCCATTTCACCACCTTGAATATTCCATGTAGTTGCTAAAACTATTAAAACACAAAGGATAGATAACTGTACTTTAAAAGCTGGAAACAAGAATGGAGCAGCTATACCAAAAATTAATATTCCAATATATAAAATTGAATTTTTATTTATCATTTTAAACATCAATTAGATTTTATCTTTCTGATCTTCAAATTTGTCATAGCTCTACCTTTGCAAAACTTGTAATCATTATCTCCTAATTTTTTTCCAGTCGCATCATCAAACAATTTCCAATTAAATTTTACACAATCTTTTGGTTTTTTTCCTAAACTAAGTATTTTAAGCTCTACAGTTCTTGCTCCACGATCAGTAACTGAGAATGTTCTAGTTTCACCTTTTTTCCAAAAACCTAAAGGAAACTTGCATCCATTTTTGATGTATTTAGTTCCTGATCTTCTTTGATCATATACTCTTCCCATACACTGACCATCATTAGTGACTGTAAAAAGTTGTGTTTTTTTTACTCTACCCTCTCTATTTTTTTGCGTTCTCTTGTAAACTTTGATAATTTCCTTAGAGCCTGGAGCTCTCCAATCAATAGGGCCTACAATTTTTTTTCTGCGTTTTTCACCAAAAATTTTGTCCGCAGGAGTAAATTTTATTTCAGTATCATCTCTTATCTCTCCCCCAGTAAAAAGTTCCAACGGTATAAATCTTTCATTTCCTATAGATAAATTTGGAAATGTTAACATTAATATCATTAGTAATATTTTCTTCATTTTAAGTATTCCCTTTTTCTTGATAATTTAAATCTTCTATAAACTAAGATTAATACTAATAATAAGAACACCGAACCTATTCTAAACTCAGTGCCTAAAATATAATCGGCAAATTCTTCAAAAACTCCTAGTCCCATTCCTGACATTGCTACTCCAGGTAAATTTCCTAGACCTGCAACAATAACGATCATAAATGATCGAATTGTATATGGTAATCCCATATAAGGATGAATTGTAAAAGTAATTGAAATTAGTGCTCCAGCAACACCACAAAGAGCTGCATTAATACCAAAAGTTGCTGCATAAACCTTTTCTGTATCTACACCCAGAATCTTTGCTGCTCTTGCATTTTGGGCTGTAGCTCTAATTGCACGACCAAGCTTAGATTTTTTCATGTAAATTACTAAACAAATTGCGAATAAAATGCTTATAAAAGCTGAAAATATTTTTGAATTTGGTAGCACTACATTGCTATTAAATAACATAGTTGTTCCATAATCTGAATTTGCAAGAACAACGTCAGCTCCAAATGCAAAGTTCATCAATTGCATGAACAGGATACTTATTCCAAATGTCGCTAAGATAGATATAAATAGATCTCTATCGACAACTTTATTAATTACAAGTTTGTAAATTGCTATTCCCACAAAGAACATTATTATTGGTGATACAATCACTCCCCATGCTGGGTGAATGCCGTAAAGATACATAAAATAAGCAATGTATCCTCCTAAAATAACCAGATCTCCTTGAGCAATATTAATTATATTCATAACTCCCCATTGAAGTGCCATACCATATGCAATCAATGCAAATAAAATTCCAAGTAAAATTCCATCCAAACAAGCTTGGACAGAAATCATTGGATATTGGAAGACCATGAAATCCATAATGAATCCTATAAAAAATACCCCCTATATATATTATATTAGGGGGTATTTATAGATTTGTTTATCTTTTAGACCACGAAGGAATTGGATGAATCAACTTAGCTGATGCCCATTTAGTTGGAGCAACAACTTTGTTTTCACATTTTCCTCCATCATCACACATAACCTGGAAAAGTACCATTGGCTTATCAACATTCTGACCACCTTCTGCAAATTTTATGTTTCCATAAAAAGTTTGCATGTTAGTAGCCGCAAGAGCATCTCTTACTTTCTTTTGATCAAAAGAATTTGCTCTTTCAAATGCATCTTTAAATACCAATAGAGCAGCTGATGATTCTGCTGCTTGATATGGTGGTGCATAACCGAACTCTTTAGTAAAGTCTGCATCATAAGTCATACCATCTTTAAAAAAGTCATCTTTGTAAGTTAGTGTTTTATGCCACTGAGAAGCACATAAAGCATATTGTGAGTTTTTACCATGTTGCTTTGATAATTTTGCTGCATCACAGTGAGTCATTGCTAACATTGGAACGTCTACTTTCATTTCAGAAATTTGTCTGATAGCAGTTAGAGCGCCTTTTGTATGGCCTGAAACAACTAAAACATCTGGTTTCATTTGCTTCACTTTTACTAAAGTAGCTGCCATGTCATTCAGCTCTTTTGGCAATTTATCATCAATTACCTTTTTAGAGCCAGTTCTTTTAATTGCATCTAAAACTCCAAGTCTAACGTCTTGAGAAAACGCATCTTGCTCAAATGCCATTGCAACTGTCACGCCTTTTCCGTTATTCTTTTCAACTGCTAGGTCGATAGCAACATCAAGATATAAGTTAGCAGGAGCTAAAACAGCAAAAAGATATTTGTAACCTTTAGTAAACAAAGATCTAGATGCACCATTTGCTTCAACCATTGGAACACCATATTTCTCTGTCACTGGAGCTATCGCTTTAGTTAGTCCTGAGCTGTATGGACCAAGCATAAACTCAACACCATCTTGTGAAATTAATCTTTCAGCAAGTTGGGCTGCTCTTTTTGGGTTTGACTCATCATCATAATAGATAATATCAAATTTATAAGTTTTGCCACCAACTTTAACTCCACCCATGCTGTTAATTCTATCTACGGCCATGTTGTAACCGTTTTGAGTATGAACACCATTTGAAGAGTATTTACCAGTTAATGAAATTGCTGCACCTAAAACAATTTTATCCCCAACAACTTTCGCAAAAGATACTACCGATGTTGATAACAAAATTACAGCTGCAGAAATAAAACTTACTATTAGTTTATTTATTTTCATTTTATTTCCTCTAGTTATTAATTAATTAATAATTAATTTAATAAAGAATTTTGCTTAATTGCAAGTGGCAATAAAGACCAGAAAATTTGTTAGTATTGTTGTGTTACAACAATAATTATTGCAATAATTACTAATACACTCGCAGAAATTGTATTAATAGTTCTTGGTTTTGTATTTATCCAAGCAATAAGCTTTTGCGCAAGTAAAGCATAACCAATCAGTGATAAAAAATCTAAAACAACATAAGTTGTGATTAAAATTAAAAATTGTATTAAATAATTTTCATTAAAATCAATAAACTGAGGAAAAATTAGTGGAAAAAACATCCAAGCCTTTGGACTAGTTCCAGCAACCAGAAATCCATCTTTGAAAAATGAAAAAAAACTTTTTGAGAAATCTTTACTCGAACTAATTTCTTTAGGTCTAGAATTATAAATATCAAATGCTAAATATAAAATATATGCAACACCTATCCATTTAAAGATATTAAGAAAGTTTGAGTTTTCCGAAAAAAAGGATCCAATCACAAAAATTACTAAAGTTGCTTGTATAATATTTGCAGTAATATCTCCCAGTGCTGTCCAAATACATTTTTGAACTCCATAATTCATAGAATATGAAACAATTACAATTCTTGGTGGTCCAGGAGTAATAAACAAAAAAAGAATTATCTGTAGAAATAAAAAATAATTTAGGGGAAGCATTTAAAGATAGTCCTTAAAAACCGGGAGCTAAAGATGGCTAAGAAGGACTATCTAATACATATTATCAGAGACTAAAAAAAATGCATTAAATTTTTATTTCAATTATAAAGGAATTATGAAAAAAAAAGGTCGCATTCCAGTCACCAGAGTCAAAAATCCAGAGCCAGATGTAACCGACCCAGATTGGATTATTTGGGCTGCATGGGCTGATAGAATTACATTCGAAGATATAGAAAAAAAAACTGGAAAAACAGAATCTCAAGTAATCAAGATAATGAGAAGATCTATAAAACCTTCTTCTTTTAGATTATGGAGAAAAAGAGTTAATCAAAAAAGTATAAAACACAGAAAAAAGTTTGAATACTCTAGAAAAGAAATTACTAGCAAAATCAAAAAAGGCGACTATTTATAAACCATGAAAAAAATTACAATTTATACAGGTCCATTTTGTAATTATTGCGATGCTGCAAAAAGATTACTTGCAAGAAATAATTTACCTTATCATGAAATAGACATATCAAAAATTGATGGTGCTATAGATGAAATGATTAAAAAAGCTAATGGTAAAAGAACTATACCTCAAATTTTTTTTGATGATCAGCACATTGGTGGGTATGACGAGACAAGAGCACTAGAAAAAGAAAACAAACTTCAAGATCTTTTAAAATAAAATAAAAAGTTTTTAAATTATCTAACTTTTTGGTTTAAATATCAAACAAACACCATTGTTGCAGTATCTTTTTCCTGTAGGTTGAGGCCCATCTTCAAAAATATGACCATGGTGTCCTCCACAATTTTTACAATGATATTCAGTCCGAGCATAACCTATGTGATTATCTGTTTTTGTTTCAAATACATCAGGTAAAGACTCATAAAATGAAGGCCATCCTGATCCACTTTCATATTTTGTTTTAGAGTCAAAAAGTTTTATTCCACAATTTACACAATGAAAACTTCCTTCTCTTTTTTCACGATTGAGCTCACTTGTTCCCGCAAGTTCTGTTCCTTCTTCAAATAAAATTAATTTTTGTTCCGCAGTTAAGTTTTGATTAATTTTTTTTACCATAATTAAATATATTTAGCACATGATTGATGCAAGATTGAATGTAATTCCACTAATTTATTAAAATCTTTATTATATCCACCACCTAAAACTCCACAAAAAGGTATTCTTTTTGAGAAAAAATTCTCAACAACTAATTCATCTCTTAATCTTATTCCTTCATCTGACAATTTTAATTTTCCTAATCTGTCATTAAAATGAACATCTACACCTGCAATATAAAAAACATAATCAAAATTCTCATCATTTAATTGTCTTAAATAATGTTTTAATGTTTTTATATAACTTTGATCTTCCAAATTATCTTCTAGTTCAACATCTAAATCACTAGTTGATTTTTTAGCTGGATAATTTGTCTTTGAATGCATGCTAAATGTAAAGACATTCCTGTTATTTTTAAAAATATCTGAGTTACCATTTCCTTGGTGTACATCTAAATCAACTATAAGAATTTTATTAGCCAGACCTCTATTGATTAAATAGTATGCTGCAACTGCAACATCGTTAAATACACAATATCCGGCTCCACAATTATAATTTGCATGATGACTACCACCTGCAGTATTACAAGCAATTCCATAATTAATAGCAAGTTTTGAGGCAAGAACTGTTCCACCTGTTGCGATAAATGATCTTTGTACTACACTATCAACTAAAGGAAATCCTATTTTCTTTACTCCATCTTTGCTTAATGTTTTATTTTTAATATTTAAAATATATTCTTTAGAATGTGCATAATTTAAAGTCTCAACTGAACAAGGATAAGGCTTATGGAACTTTTGTACTATTTCATTTTTAATTAAATAATTAGCTAATTCACCAAATTTATTTATTGGAAATTTATGATCATCTCCAATTTTTGCAAAATAATCCTCATGATTAACAACTGGTAATTCCATTATTAACTTAATACTCGAACAGGCTTTCCATTAACACAAGCCTCTAGCCCTTCAATCATCTGGTTATAAAAAATACTATAATTTTCAGCAGTAACGTATCCTATATGAGGAGTTAACAAAGCATTAGGCAAAAATCTCAGTTTATTATTTTCCGGTAGTGGTTCTTTTTCATAAACATCAATTCCTGCACCTGCAATTACATTGGTTGATAAAGCAATAATTAAATCATCTTCATTAATAATTTCTCCTCTAGAAGTATTAATTATAAATGATGTTTTTTTCATATTATCAAATTCTTTAATTGTAATACAATTTTTATATCTTACACCACCCTGAACATGAATAGATAAAAAATCAGAATTTTTTATTAAGTCTTCTTTGCTGCATGGAAGCACATCTAGTTCCTTACAAGTATCAAGATTTAAATTTTCACTCCATGCCATAACTTGCATACCGAAAGCTTTTCCAATTTTTGCAACTTGCGATCCAACCTTACCTAAACCGACTAAGCCTAAAATTTTACCTTTTAATTCAACTCCAACCGTTGTTTGCCAGTATCCTTGATACATGTTGTCAAATTCTTCTTTAAAATTTCTAGCCAAACCAAGTATGAGTGCCCAAGTTAATTCTGGAGTTGGGTTTTTATTTATATCTGTTCCACAAACAATTACTTTTCTTTTTTTTGCAGCCTCCAAATCAATTGATTTATTCCTTAACCCGCTAGTAATAACAAATTTTAAACTACTCAAATTATCAATTAAATTTTTGGTAATTGGTGTTCTCTCTCTCATTATCAATAATGCTTCAAAATCTAATAATTGTTCTATAGCATCCGCCTCATCTATAAAGGGCTCGCTAAAAACTTTAAATTCATATTTTCCAGATAGTTTTCCCAAATCTACAAACTGCTGAGCAACATTTTGATAATCATCTAAAATAGCAACTTTGAGCATTTTTTAACTTTTTAATTTTTTATTTGATAATGTTATTCCTACAATAATGCAAATTACTCCTAACAAATGATAATACATAAATTTTTCATTGAATATAATAAGTGCCATTATGGCTCCAAAAATTGGCATCAAATGTAAAAACGCACCCGATCTATTTGCTCCAATTATTGAAATTCCCTTTATATAAAAAAAATAAGCAAGTAAACTTGGAAAAATAACTACATAAGTTAAAATCATAAAAAAAGATGTATTTAGTTCTACAATTTTTCCTTGATTTAGTTCAAACAAAAAGACTGGTGTTAAAAATATTAAACCAATGATTATTATTATTTCTAATAATGCAAATTGAGAAATCTTAAAGTTTTGTTTTTTTAAAAATGCAGAATAAATTGCCCAAGAAAACATAGCAACAACCATTGAAAGATCTCCTTTATTGAAATCTAAATTTAAAATCAAATTTAAATCTGCTTTTGTAATTATAAAAATTACTCCCAATAAAGATAAACTAACCCCAATGATCTGATAAATATTTGATTTCTCTACTCTTAATATTGTGGACACAACTATTATCCAAACTGGTATTGTTGAAATTAATAAAACCCCATTAATTACTTGAGTGTAATTTAACGAATAATAAACAATAGAATTAAAGATTGTAATACTGCTTATTCCCAAAATTAAAAATGAACCAATATTTTCAAAAATTTCTGACCTAAAATTTAATATTTCTTTATACGTAAAAGGCAAAAGTATAAGGCCTGCAATAAGCCATCTATAAAAGTTTAAAGAAAAAGGTGGAACACCAAATGAACTTGCAAATTTTCCAGCAATAAAATTACCTGACCAAAATAAAGTAGTTAAAACTAAAACTAGATATGCTATTGGATTAGAGCTCTCTCTCACTTAATTAAATCTAAGTGAACTATATGGTTTAAGATCTAAGTTAGTATTTTCGTTAGCAATCATACCTGAAACAATCTTCCCAGATATTGGTCCTAAAGTCCATCCCAAATGATGGTGTCCAAAACAATAATAAATATTTTTATGATTTCTAGATGGACCCATAACTGGTAAGAAATCAGGCAATGTTGGCCTAAAACCTAACCACTCATCCTCATGTTCAGGGAGGTCTCCTAACATATATTTGGCGTTGTTAATTAAATTTTTTACTCTCGACTTTGATAGAGGATTTTCCAGGCCACCAAATTCTACAGTTCCTACAACTCTTAAACCTTGTTCCATCGGTGTTATTCCAAAACCTCGATTTGAAAATATTACTGGTCTATTTAATAAATGATCGCAATTTTTAAAATGAACATGGTATCCTCTTTCAGTATCTAATGGTATTTTTTCGCCAAGTTTGTCAGTCAATTTTTTTGAAAATGCACCACATGCAATTATTGCCTTATCAAAAATATAACTTTGAGTTTCAGTTTTAAAAATTGGTTTTTCCTCATCAAAATTAATGTCATTAATATTAACTTTGTTAAACTTGCCTCCTTTTTTCAAAAATAAATCAAACAATTTTAATAGTATTTTTTTTGGATTACGGGCGTGTCTTGCATAAGGATAATAAACTCCAGCATGATAAATAGGTTTTATATGGGGTTCTAGGTCGTGGATTTCGGCTTTACTAACTAATTGCTGCTTAACACCCAATTCCTCTCTTACATTGATTTCAAGTTCTCTGCTTTTTAAATTTTGATCATTCCAAATATATAGAATTCCTTTATTCTCTACTAATCCCTCCATATCTATTTCGTCAAACAATTCATCATATGCTGGTAAGGCTAGATCTAAAATTTGATGCATATTTTTTGCTGTATGCATCATCTTTTTTGTTGTTGAATTCATGATAAATTTTAAAAACCATGGCATCATTTTAGGTACATAATTCCATTTTAGTGCTAAAGGGCCAGACGAACTCATCAACATTGCGGGTACATCTGTTAATACATCGGGTCTATTAATCGGAACAGAAGCATAAGGAGAAAAATGTCCTGCATTTCCGTAAGATGCTGCTTGCGCACCTGGGTTGTCCCTGTCAAAAATAGTTACGTTAAAACCTTTTTTTTGTAAAAATAAAGCATTAGAAACGCCCTGTATACCAGCACCTACTATTCCAATTTTAATATTATTATCCACACAATCTTATACATTCAAAAGATATTTAATTAGAGTGACAAATTATGCTTATTTGAATTGAGCTTACTAGGCGATTATTTGTTTACGATTAATTTTAGCACTAAAAACAATACCAAAACCTATCATCGTAGCCAACATCGAAGAACCACCATAAGACATAATGGGCAGTGGTGAACCAACAATTGGAAGTAGGCCCAATACCATTGATAAATTTACAACAATATAAATAAAAATTGAAAAAGCAAAACCAAAGCAGAATAATTTTGAAAAATTACTTCTTGATAGCGCACCAATACGAGTAATTCTAAATATTATTATTGTGTAAAGAATTAAAAGACCAACAGATCCTATAAAACCAAATTCCTCAGAAAATAAAGTAAAAATAAAGTCAGTATGTTTTTCTGGTAAAAAATCTAAATAACTTTGTGTACCTTTTAGAAAGCCCTTACCATCTAGCCCACCTGATCCTATAGCAATTTTGGATTGTATAATTTGGTATCCTGCTCCAAGTGGATCTCTATCTGGATCTAAAAATGTTAATATTCTTAGTTTTTGATATGGTTTTAAAAAAGATATAATAAAAGGAAGAGATATTAAGAAAGTTATAAATGAATAGACAAAATATTTAACCCTTACCCCCCCTAACCACAAAACAATTAATCCACTTAATGCAATCAATACAGATGTTCCAAGATCAGGTTGAGAGATTACAAATATAATTGGTATAGTTATAATTGATAGTACTAGGATGATACTTGTCAAAGTATTTACATTTTCAATTTTTATTCGATGATAATATTTTGCAAGACATAAAATTACAGCAATTTTCATTAGTTCAGAAGGCTGTAGAACAAAAAAATATAAATCCATCCATCTTTGTGAACCTGATGCTTTTAGACCAAAAAATGAAACATACATTAATAAAAGTATGATTAAGAAATAAAATAAATATGCAAAAGTATGCCAATGTCTAATGTTGAAAAATGCGATAATCATCATTAAAGGAAAGAAAACTAGAAGTTTGCTAAAATGACTTTTTGTATGGTAGAGTATCTCTCCACCATCTGTTGAGTACATCACAAATAAACTTATAATTGATAATAAAACAACGCAAGCTAATAGTGTGTAATCTATTTCTTTAATTTTTTGAATAAATGAAAGTTCTGAATTTAATCTATCTTTTTGAAACATCAGATATTTATATTTTCGAAGTTAGATTGCTTATTTCTAAGTTCGTCCCTATCGACAATTAGTTTAAATAATGCTTTTGCCATTGGAGCTGCAGCTTTACTACCTGAACCACCATGTTCAACAATTATACTCAATGCATATCTTGGATTTTTATATGGACCATAAGCAACGTAAAGTGCATGATCCCTATCCTTATAAGGTATTTGTTCTAATTTTAAATCAAGTTCCCTTTCTCTTTTACTAATTCTTTTAACTTGAGCAGTTCCTGTTTTACCTGCAAATTGATATTTTGGATCATCAATTCTAGATTTATAAGAAGTACCAAATTGCTCATTAGTAGAGCTAAACATTGCTTCTTGAACAATTTTAATATTTTTAGGATCATTAAATAACTTATTGCTAGGTTTTTCTAAAGATTGGAGCTCCATTGACATTTTTGCATTTTCTAAACTTAATGGCTCATTATTTACAATTATTTTTGGCTTTATTCTATATCCACCATTAGCAATTTGAGCTGTCATTAAACACAATTGAAGAGGGGTAGTTTGGGTATAACCTTGTCCAATCCCTGTAATCAATGTCTCACCTAATACCCAACCTTTTCCTAGATTATTTTTTTTCCAATTGGTATTAGGGAATAAGCCTTTTTTTTCATTATCAAAATATTCTCCTAAAACTTTTTCACCTAGACCAAATTTTTTAGCTGTAACATTTAAGCGATCAACTCCCAATAGTCTGGCAACTTCATAGAAGTAAGTATCACATGATTGTTTCATTGCATTTTTTAAACTTACAAAACCATGTCCTTTTTCCTTCCAGCAGTGAAAAGTCTGGCCATACAGTTCTGTTTTACCTGTACATTTGACTTTAAAATTTGTGTTGATAATATTATTTTCCAAAGCAGAGAGGGCTACTATGGGCTTAATAGTTGACCCTGGTGAATAAAGCCCTGAGAGAGTTTTATTAATCAAAGGTTTTAAAGGATTATTTCTAATTAGTTGCCACTCGTCTTTACTGATACCAAACAAAAATAAATTTGGATTATAAGAGGGTGAAGAATACATAGATATAATATCACCTGTATAAATATCCATAACGCTTATAGATCCTGCTTTATTTGAGAGCAATTGAGCTGAAAGTTTTTGTACTTCTGTATCTACAGTTAATCTAATTTTGCTTCCCTGTAGACCTTTTTGATATTCTAGTTGATTTATTCTTTTGCCATAAGCATTAACCTCATATCTCTGAATTGCATTGGTTCCAATTAGATGTTTTTCAAGCGTTTTTTCCAGTCCCAACTTTCCAATTTTCATGCCTGGTACGTATCTTTCTTTCACTATGTCATTGTCTAATATCTCTTCTTCATTTGGCTGACTAACATAACCCAAAATATGGGTATACATTTCACTAAACGGATAATTTCTTGAAATTGTCATTACTGGTTTTACACCAACAAGATCGTATAAATAATTATTAACCTTTAAGAATTGGCTCCAGCTTAAATTTTCAGATACAATTATACTGTCCCAAGGTTTTAATTTATTTTTTAACTTTAATATTTTCTGAATTTTTTTCTCACTTAAATTTAAAAGTGTTTTTAATCTTACTAAAAGATAGTTAAAATTTTCAACTTGTTCAGGTATAATGTGTAATTGGTAAACTTTTAAATTACCTGCAATTATATTTCCAAAATAATCAACGATGTTTCCTCTTGTGGGTGGAAGTTTCCACTCTCTAATTCTATTTTTATCTGAAAGCGTAAGATATTTTTTATTTTCATTAATTTGAAGGGAAAAAAGACGAGCGACAATTCCTGTAAAGACAATTATTTTTGCAATACTAACAATAAACATTCTTCTGTTTATTACATCTGATTTTCTGATACCTAAATTTTCTTTAATCATTTTTTTTTTGTGAAATTGCTTGACTTAAAAAGTTAAATAATAAAAAAAATATTGGATAAAACAAAAAAGTAAATCCTGTATTATACACATAGCTGATATAATTAATTTCTATTAAAAATACCAAATCTAAAATAATTACATGTATGGAGTTAATAAGAATTATAGTAAATAATAATGAGAACCAGTCTTTTACAAAGTTTGGGCTTAAAGTAATGTTTCTTATGTATGCAGTAACTAAACACAGTATTAAGTAGCATAAGCTACTTATTCCTACTGGAGTACCTATAACCACATCATTTATAATCCCTGCTAAAAATATAGAAAAGTATCCTAAATTATCAGGACTTTTTAAAGTCCAATAAAAGATTAATATGTATATAAAATTAAAGGAAAGATTTTCAATTTTTAAATAATTAAAATCGAATTCATTAAATACTGAAAGAAATAAAATTATTAAAGGTGCGTATGATAGAAATACTTTAAAAAAAGTACTTTTGTTAAGAGAAGACATTAATTTTTATCTCCAATACTAAACGTACTAATTTTAACATAGTTTAATTGGGTAAAATCAGAGAAGAAATCTATTTTATTTTTCGAATTCTTAGATATTTTTCCAATGGGTATCCCTGGTCTAAAAATACCACCCAGACCTGAGGTATAAACTATGGTGTCTGTTTTGCTTAAATCTTCCTCAATATCATCTTTGGTATGTTCAATTATTCCATAATTCTTTCCGGTGCCTGAAATTACTGCTTGAATATTTTGTGGAGCCAAAACAGAAGGTATTTTACTATTGAGATCAGATAGTAATAAGGCTCTAGAATTTGTGTAATTAACCTCAATTATTTGGCCTACAAGATAAACACCATCAATTAAGGCCATCCCCATTTTAACATTATCTTTTGTTCCTTTGTTCAAAATAACTGACTTTAAAAAAGGACTTTCTCGATCAATCAAAACTTTTGCTAATATTTCATCAGATTTTATATTTTCATTAATTAAATTTCTCAGTTTTTCATTTTCAAGTTTTAAATAATTATTTGTTAATTGTTTTCCTCTTAAATTTTCAAGTTCTGATTTTGTATTTTTATAATTTTCAAATAGATCAAAATGTTCACTAAACTTAAGGTTTAATTTTTTTATATAATTTTCAGGTTTAGATATTACGAAACTAAATCTGTAAATAATCTCATTAATACCTATCTTGACATACTCGATAGGTTTAAAATTAATATTACTTAAAATTATAATAATTATAGATAATAAAATTAAGCTCAGTAATGAAAACTTTTGTTTATCTTTTTTTTTTAAAAAAGCTGATCTAAAGGCAATTACAAAATCATCTCTGCCTGTTGCCATCTTATTTTAATATTCAGATAACATAGTGGAAAAAGTTTCTTCTTGATCCAAAGCCTTACCTGTCCCAACAGCTACACAAGATAATGGATCGTCTGCTATATGAACTGGTAAACCTGTTTCTTTAGAAAACCTTTTATCAATATTTTTTAACAAGGCACCACCACCTGTTAAAGTTAAACCCATGTCAACTAAATCGGCTGATAATTCAGGAGGTGTATTTTCTAATGCATCTTTAATTGCACTAACCATTTGTTTCATTATATCATTTAGTGCTTCTGCGGTATCTTCTTCTGTAATATTAACTTCTTTTGGGGTACCTGATCTTAAATCTCTTCCTTTAACTGGGTAAGTATTTGTTCCAGTTGGTACAGCTGTACCCATTTCTTTTTTTATTTTTTCAGCAGTAGTATCACCAATTAACAAATTGTATTCTTTTCTCATATAATCTATTATTGCTATATCCATAGAATCACCAGCAACTCTTAAAGATTTAGAATAAACAAGTCCACCTAAAGACATAACAGCGATTTCACTTGTACCTCCTCCAATATCTACAATCATTGAGCCAGTTGCTTCTGAAATTGGAAGATTTGCTCCAATAGCTGCTGCAATTGGTTCTTCAATTAATTGAACCCGTCTTGCTCCTGCAGCTAAAGCGCTATCTTGAATTGCTTTTCTTTCAACTGGTGTCGAACCAGTTGGTACACAAATTAAAATTCTAGGATTAGCAAATGTGCTTCCTTTATGAACTTTTTTAATAAAATGTTTAATCATTTCTTCAGTCACTATAAAATCTGCTATAACACCGTCTCTTAGAGGTCTAATTGCACTAATGTTACCTGGAGTTCGTCCTAGCATTGTTTTCGCTTCGTCTCCAACAGCTAATACATTTTTTTTTCCGCCTTGATCAACTATTGCAACAACTGAAGGTTCATTAAGAACTACACCTTGACCCTTTAAAACTACAAGTGTGTTTGCAGTTCCAAGGTCAATAGCCATATCTTGGCTCCAAATTTTTTTAACACTATCAAATAATCCCATCTATATACCTCTTACCTTCTGACTTTCTTGCTCCATTGGAGCAGTTTTATTACGTTTAATAATCATTTTATTTAGTGAATTAATATATGCATTTGCTGATGCTACTAAGGTGTCTGTATCTGCTGCTTGTCCAACTGTAGTTTTTCCATTTTCTTCAATTTTGACACTTACCGTAGCTTGTGCATCAGTTCCTTCTGTTACAGCATGTACTTGATATAATTGTAAATTAACATCATGTGGAAATAGTGTTTTAATACACTTAAATATAGCATCAACTGGACCATCTCCGCTTTCTGATGCTTTTTTAACATCACCATATACATCTAAGGTCATTTCAGCTCTTTGAGGTTCACCTGTTCCAGCAAAAACTTTTAAAGATTTAAGACTTATTGCGTTAACTTTGTTATCAATAATTAAACTATCGTCTATAAGAGCAATAATATCTTCATCATAAACATGTTTTTTCTTATCTGCTAATACTTTAAACTTAGCAAAAGCATTGTCAACTACATCATCTGTTAAATCTGGATACCCTAAACTATTTAATTTATCCTTAAATGCATGTCTGCCAGAATGCTTACCCATAACCAATGAGGTTTGTTTAACACCAACACTTTCAGGTGTCATAATTTCATAAGTTTGTCTATTTTTAAGCATACCATCTTGATGGATGCCTGCTTCATGAGCAAAAGCATTTTTTCCAACAATTGCTTTATTGTACTGAACAGGAAAACCTGTTGCGTTTGAAACAATTTTAGAAGCTTTGCTTAAAAGAGTCGTATTAATTCCAGTTTCGTATGGCATTAAATCAGGTCTCGTTTTTATTGCCATAACAACTTCCTCTAACGCTGCATTTCCTGCTCTTTCTCCTAAACCATTAATCGTACATTCAATTTGTCTAGCACCAGACTGTACTCCTGCTAAGGAATTTGCAACTGCTAAACCTAGGTCATTATGACAATGTGTAGATAAAATTGCTTTATCAATATTAGGAACTTTGTTTAGTAATGTTTGAATAATTTTTGTGAACTCAGATGGAATAGTATAACCAACTGTATCAGGAATATTTATTGTTGTTGCTCCATTTTTAATTGCAAGCTCTACAGTCTTACACATAAAATCCATATCTGTTCTAGTTCCATCTTCGCATGACCATTCAACATCATCGGTAAATTTCCTTGCGTAAGTTACATGCTGTCCAATAGAATCGTAAACATCTTCTGGTGACATATTTAATTTATGCTTCATATGAAGAGGACTTGTTGAAATGAATGTGTGGATTCTAAATCTTGGAGCATGTTTTAAAGCTTCATAAGCTCTATCAATGTCTTTTTTAGAATGTCTAGATAATCCTGCGGGAATAGATTTTTTTAAAATTTTACTTACTTCAGTTACAGCCTCAAAATCCCCAGGTGATGCAATAGGAAATCCTGCTTCAATAATGTCTATTCCTAATTCATCAAATACTCTTGCTATTTGGATTTTTTCTTCCAAACTCATAGATGCGCCTGGTGATTGCTCACCATCTCTCATAGTAGTATCAAAAATTATAACTCTATCTTTGCCGCTCATAACTAAATCTTATTGAAGATTCATATTACAATCTATAAGTGAGATTGCAAAATAAATGTTAAATTTTCTATATATTTTTAAGACTTTTTTAGGTCTTTATCTAATTTTAACCTTTGTCGCTATCAACTAGTTTTTTCTTACTAATCCATGGCATCATAGATCTTAGTTCAGCACCCACTTTTTCTACAGAATGTTCAGCTAATTTTGCTCTGGTTGCTAAGAAGTTTTTCTGGCCATTTTTACATTCTTCCATCCATTCCTTTGTGAATTTGCCTGACTGAATTTCAGATAATACTTCCTTCATTCTTTTTTTAGTTTCTTCCTTCTTAATAATTCTTGGTCCAGATTGGTATTCTCCATACTCTGCTGTATTAGATATTGAATAATTCATGTTTGCAATTCCACCTTCATAAATCAAATCAACAATCAATTTTACCTCATGCACAGTTTCAAAATATGCCATTTCTGGTTCGTAACCTGCTTCAACTAAAGTTTCATAACCATTTTTCATTAATTCCACCAATCCTCCACAAAGTACTGTTTGCTCACCAAATAAGTCAGTTTCAACCTCATCTTTAAAAGTGGTCTCAATAATTCCTGATCTTCCACCACCAACAGCTGATGCATATGATAATGCAAGATCTCTAGCTTTACCTGATCCATTTTGATGAACTGCAAACAAACATGGTACCCCGCCACCTTTTTCAAATTCACTTCTAACTAAATGGCCAGGTCCCTTAGGGGCAACCATAAATACGTCTAAATCTTTTCTTGTTTTAATTAAATCATAGTGAACATTCAATCCGTGAGCAAATGCTATACTAGACCCCTCTTTTACTCTTTGCTCTATATGATTTTTATAAATTTCTGCCTGTAATTCATCAGGAGTTAAAATCATTACCACATCTGCCCAAGCAGCAGCATCAGATAAATTCATGACCTTTAATCCTTTAGACTCAGCTTTTGATACACTTGATGAACCATCTCTTAGCGCCACAACAATATCTTTAACACCACTATCTTTTAGATTTAGTGCATGAGCATGTCCTTGACTACCGTAACCAAAAATTGCTATTTTTTTATTTTTAATTAAATCTACATCTGCATCTTTTTCGTAAAACATTTTCATATTTTCTCTCCTTTACTATTAATTAAATATTTTTGCACCTCTTGTCATTGCGACTGCCCCAGTTCTAGAAGCACTAACAAGTCCCCAAGGTTTTAACTTTTTACTAATTTTATCAATTTCTCTTCTAAGTGCTGTTATTTGAATAACTTTAGATGTTTTAGTTTCATCTAGAATGACTAGATCAAATTTTTTACAAACATTTAAACATTTATCCATTTTCTTTTTTTTTCCAGTAATTTTAAATAATGCCATTTCTTTAAATATGACATTTTTATCTTCTCTTTTAAATTCTGCAACTTTATGCACAGGAACTAATTTAGTTAACTGTCGCTTGATTTGATCAATTACTTGGGGAGTTCCTGTTGTAACAATTGTAATTCTAGAAATATTTTTAACTGCATCAACCTCTGCAACTGCTAAAGACTCAATATTATATCCTCGACCAGAAAATAGTCCAACAACTCTTGCAAGTACTCCTGCTTCATTATCAACCCACACAACAAATATATATGTATCAGATTTCTCCTTTTTAGTTGGAATACTATAAGCTGATTTTGACTTTGGCATTATAATTAGACTAAGGCTTTACCTTTTCCCTTGATTTTGTTCTCTTCCTGATCATTGGGTCCTAAGATCATCTGATTGTGAGGTTTTCCTGAAGGTATCATCGGGAAACAATTTTCATTAGGATCAACGTGACAATCAAAAATTACTGGACCATTATAATCAATCATTTCTTGAATTTTATAATCCAACTCAGATGGGTTTTCTGCTTTAATTCCCTTACATCCATAAGCTTCTGCCATTTTTAAAAAGTCAGGAAGTGCCTCAGAATAACTCTCTGAATAGTTTTTTTCATGTAAAAGCTCTTGCCATTGCCTGACCATTCCCATGTACTGATTGTTTAAAATAAAAATTTTAATTGGCAAATTATATTGAACTGCAGTGGACATTTCTTGCATTGTCATTAATACAGAGGCTTCACCAGCGATATCAACTACTAGTTTTTCAGGATGAGCAATTTGTACTCCTACTGCAGCTGGTAAACCATAGCCCATGGTACCTAAACCCCCAGACGTCATCCATCTATTTGGTTTATTAAATTTATAGTGTTGTGCTGCCCACATCTGATGTTGACCAACTTCAGTTGTTACATATGTATCTTTATCTTTAGTCAACTCATATAATCTTTGAACTGCATGTTGGGGTTTAATACTATTATTACTGTTAATAAAATTAAGAGAGTCTTTTTCTCTCCACTTTTGTATTTGTTCCCACCACTTAGCAATATTTGATTTATTAGATTTGTTATGACCATTTTTTTTCTTCAAAATTGTTTTATTAACTTTACCAATTACTTTTGCAACATCGCCTACAATTGCAAGATCAACTTTAATAATTTTATTTATAGAAGAAGGATCTATATCAATATGAACTTTTTTTGAATTAGGTGAAAATTCATCGATTTTTCCTGTAATACGATCGTCAAATCTTGCACCAATGTTTATTAGAAGGTCACAATCATGCATAGCATTGTTTGCCTCGTAAGTTCCATGCATTCCTAACATTCCAAGAAATTGATTATCATCACCAGGATACGCTCCTAAACCTTGAAGTGTAGAAGTTATTGGAAAGCCAGTTAATTCTACAAACTCTCTTAATGCATCACTTGCCTTAGGGCCTGAATTAATTACTCCACCACCACTGTAAATAACCGGTTTTTTTGCATTTTTTAATAAATCAATTAATTGATCTATTTGTTTTTGAGAAAATTCATTTTTAGATTTTCCATTTAATTTTTTTTCTTTTTTAGGTTTTTTATATTTAGTTTTCGCAAATTGAATATCTTTTGGAATGTCGACTAAAACTGGACCAGGTCTTCCTGTGGTTGCAACTTTAAATGCTTCGTGCATTATTTCTGATAAATCATTTATATCTTTTACTAACCAATTATGTTTTGTGCAGGGCCTAGTAATACCAGTAGTATCACATTCTTGAAATGCATCAGTCCCAATTAAATGTGTTGGAACTTGACCAGAGATACAAACTAAAGGAACCGAGTCCATGTATGCATCTGTTAACGCAGTAACAACATTTGTTGCACCAGGTCCAGAAGTAACCAAAACAACCCCAGGCTTTCCTGATGATCTTGCGTATCCCTCAGCAGCATGACCAGCACCTTGCTCATGTCTAACTAAAATATGTTTAATAGAAGTATGATTTTTAAGTTCATCATAAATTGGCAAAACTGCTCCACCAGGATATCCGAAAATATGTTCTACCTTTTGATCTTCGAGGCATTTAAAAACAATTTCTGCTCCTGTATATAATTTTGGCATTTCGCAATCTAGCTGAAGTTGTGCTGATTGGTCAAGTTTTGATTGAGATATTTAAATTTTTTTTAAAAAATTATTTAAATCGTTCGGTTTTAATTTGAGCCAAGTATTCATGTTACCTCTAGCCCATGTGCTTTGTCTTTTAGCGTATTGCCTGGTTTTTATTGATATATTTTCAATAATTTCTTCCAATTTTTTTTCATTATTTAAGTATTGTCTGATTTCATTGATACCGATAGCCTTATTAACACTTTTGTCTTTTTTGACGTTTAATTTGATAAAATTTTTTACTTCTTTAATTGCTCCATTTTTAATCATTTTCTTAGATCTGAGATTAATTCTCTCAATCAATTCAATACGGGGAAAATCAATATAAATTTTATAAAAATCACTTTTTTGAAAATAAGATTTAGTATTTTTATAACATTCATGAATTGATTTCTTGGTATATAATTTTACTTCATAGGCTCTTATAGATCTATGTGTATCGGTTGAATTAATTTTATTTTTAGAAGCTGGGTCAAGTTTCAAAAGTTTATTATAAAACATATCTTGACCTATTTTTGAATGCATAGATCTTATTTGATTTCTAATCTTTATTGGTGGGTTTGGAATTTTTACTAGTCCATCAGTTAATGCCTTAAAATATAAACCTGTACCTCCTACGAGGATTGGTGTTTTTTTTCTTTTTTTTATTTCTTCAATCTTTTTCAAAACTAATTTCAACCATTTTCCAGTTGAAAAATTTTTTTTTATATCGTGGAAGCCATATAAATGATGTCTTATTTTTTGGTATTTTTTTTTATCTGGTCTTGCAGAGATAATCTTTAATTGCTTATAAACTTGCATGCTATCTGCATTTATAATTTCACCATTTATTTTTTTAGCAAGTTTAATAGCAAAACTTGATTTTCCTGAAGCGGTGGGTCCAGAAATTAATATAATCTTGGACTTAAAATCCATGATTAGTCTAACTTAATTCCAATATATCTTCTCTGATTTTGATTATTATATATTGCAAGTAATATTGTTTTTTGATTTGAATTTAAAACTTGCTTGGTAATTTGTTTTAAATCATCAATAGATTTTATTCTTTCTTTTTGAGCCTCGACAATAATACTATTCACCTCAATTGAGCCAGCTAAAGGACTTTTATTTTGAATACTCGTGATCACAAGTCCAGTAGTTTGATTTGGCAGCTTACGATTTTTTATATCTTCTTTGTTAAGAGATCTTACAGTTATTTTTAAATCTTCAATTTGATCAGTAGTATCTATTTCTTTTTGTTTTTCGCTTACTTTAAAATCTTCTGATGTTTCAAGTCTTCCAAGTATAACATTTTTTATAATTTCTTTTTTATCTCTCCATATTTTAACTTCAACATTCTTACCAACTTGTGTTCTAGCAACAATCGCTGGTAGTTCTTTCATTTGATTAATTATTTCACCATTAAATTCTAAAATAATGTCACCAGCTTTTATTCCAGCTTTTTCAGATGGGCTCTTTTCTGCAACACTTGCAACTAAAGCACCTCTTGGTTTATCTAATTTTTCAACCTCTGCGATTTCTTTAGTCACATCTTGTATTCTTACACCCAGCCATCCCCTTTTAGTTTCTCCGAATTCTATCAGTTGATTAATTATAATTTGAGCACTGTTCGATGGAATTGAGAAACCAATACCAATTGAACCATTTCGACCTAAAATAGCTGTATTAATTCCTATAACATTTCCCTCCATATCAAACAAAGGTCCACCAGAATTTCCTGAATTAATTGAAGCATCTGTCTGTATAAAATCTTCATATCTAGATAGTCCAATTGATCTGTTTCTTGCTGAAATAATTCCAGCTGTCACTGTGCCACCTAAACCAAATGGGTTTCCAATTGCAATTACCCAATCCCCTATTCTAGCTTTGTCTGAGTCACCAAAGGCAACTGGTATAAACTTTTTACTAGTTTCTAATTGCAAAACAGCTATATCCATTAATGGATCTGCCCCTAAAACTTTTGCCTTAAACTCTTGATCACCATTTACTCTAACAATTATGTCGTCTGCATCTTGGATTACATGATTATTAGTTATAACAATCCCTTTTTCGTCAATTATAAATCCTGATCCTAATGCAGCTGATTGTCTTTCTTGAGGATCTCCAAACTCTTTAAACATGTCTCCAAAGGGTGATCCTGGTGGAAACTGAAATGGAAGTGGATTGGATTTTGTAACTACAGTTGTTGATGTTGAGATGTTTACAACAGATGGCATTAATTTTTCAGCGAGATCGGCAAAAGACTCTGGGACAGGCTTGGAATAGGATTGGGTTACAGAATTTAAGGATAAAATTATAATTATAAAGATAATTTTGAACTTTTTCATTTTAACTTTTTATATAATAAATAATTATAAATCCTATAGTTGCAAAAATAAGTCCTCCAGATCTTAATTGACTATCTTTCACAAGTTCTAATTTTTTTAACATATTTCTCATTTTTGCTGGAAATATGGCATATAAAATACCCTCAATGAATAAGAATAAACCAAAAGCTATGACTAGCTCATTCATTTAAAAAATTACTGCTGGATTTCAGGTTTTATATTTCCAAAAAATTTGAAGAATTCACTATCAGGAGATAAAATCAGAGAAGTTTCTCCTCCAATTAATGCCTTTTCATAGGCCTGCATTGCTCTATAAAATGCGAAAAATTCAGGGTCTTGACCAAAGGCATCAGCAAAGATTTTGTTTCTTAATCCATCACCTTCACCTTTCATAATCTCTGACTGCTTTTGCGACTCCGCTAAGATAACGGTGACTTCCTTATCTGCAGTTGAAGTAATTGTAACTGCCATCTCTGCACCTTTTGCTCTAAATTCCTTTGCTTCTCTTTCCCGTTCTGTTTGCATTCTTCGATAAATTGCATCACTATTTGCTTGTGGTAGGTCAGCTCTCTTTATTCTTACATCAACAATTGTAATTCCAAAATTTTTAGCTTCGTTATTTACACCTTCTTTAATTAAAGCCATTTGTTTTGATCTATCTTGAGAAAGTAATGTTTGTAGTTCTTCTTGACCTAAAACATTTCTGATTCTAGAGTTTATAATAGTTGATAATCTTGATCTGGCTACTCTCTCATCTCCAACCGAGATATAAAATTGTAATGGATCAACAATTTTAAATCTTGCAAATGCATCGACAATTAAACGTTTTTGGTCTGAAGCAATTACTTCTTCAGGTGGAGTGTCTAAGTTTAATATTCTTTTGTCAAGATAAACAACATTTTGAATAAATGGAATTTTAAAATTCAAACCAGGTTTGGTAATTATTCTTTTTGGATCTCCAAATTGAAGTATAATAGCCTGATTAACCTCTTTAACTATAATTACTGACAAAAACGCTAAAACACCTATTGCAATAATTAACCCACCTAAAATTTTTCCAGCTTTCATTTAATTAGTCACTTTCTTTTTTAATTCAGGTAATGGTAAGTATGGCACTACACCAGAACCTGCATTTTTTTCAATAATTACTTTATCAATATCAGCTAATACCTTTTCCATTGTCTCTAAATACATTCTTTCTTGAGTTACAACTTTCGCATTTTTATACTCATTATATATAGATACAAATCTGCTTGCTTCACCCTCTGCTTTAGCTACAACTTCTTTTTTGTATGCTTCAGCAGCTTGTAGAATTTTTTGACCTTCCCCTCTAGCTCTCGGAATAACATCATTGGCATAAGCTTCAGCTTCGTTTTTTGACCTTTCCATATCTGCTCTTGCGGCTTGAACATCTCTGAATGCATCAATTACTTGATCTGGTGGATCTGCTTTCTGTGTTTGAACTTGTGTTATTTGAATTCCACTTTCATAGTCATCTAAAATATTCTGAATTATTTCTTGTGTTTCAACTTCAATTTTAGACCTTCCTTCTGTTAAAATTGGTTGAATGTCACTTTTTGCAATAACCTCTCTCATCGCTGTTTCTGCAGCTGCTTTAACTGTGCCCTCTGGATCTTGAATCTTAAACAAAAAATTTCCTGCATCTTTAATTACCCAAAATACTGAAAAATCTATATTTACAATGTTCTCATCACCGGTTAACATTAGACTTTCTTGTGGAACATCTGCAACTCCACCACCTGTTGAGAAACCACTGTCTCTTTCAGATCTGAATCCAATATCTATTCTGTTTACTTTCGTAACTTTAGGTGTCAGCACATTTTCTACTGGAAAAGGTATGTGATAATTTAATCCTGGCTGAGTAGTTTTGATAAATTTTCCAAATCTCAATACTACGCCCTGTTCGTCAGGTAGAACTCGGTAAAGTCCACTTGCTATCCAAACAAAAGCCAAAACTAACAATATTAGTCCAGCAGATTTACCGCCTGATGATTTACCACCAGGTAAAAATTTTTTAATTCTATCTTGAATTTCTTTTATTATTTCATCAATATTTGGAGGTTTTGGACCTCGACCTGATCCATTATTATTTCCACCACCTGGAGGTGATCCCCATGGGCTTCCACCCCTTCCTCTGAAATCATCTGACATGTCAAACTATATAGTGTCTTTATTACAAAAAACAAGTAATGATAGTTACATGTCAGATAAAAAGCCTGAACTTAGTGCCGCAATGAAACAGAAACTTGAGCCAAAAAGATTCACGAAAAATCCAATATTAGGAACCAAGTTTACAATAGCAATTTCAAGCGCAAAAGGGGGTGTTGGAAAATCAACATTTGCAACAAATTTAGCTTTAGCATTAAAACAAGTTGGGTGCAAAGTAGGATTATTGGATGCGGATATTTATGGTCCATCAATTCCAAAAATGTTCAATATTGATGAAAAACCAAAAAGTGATGGTCAAAAATTAGAGCCTATTCTAAAGTATGATATTCAATGTATGTCTATTGGCTTCTTAGCTGACCAACAGACACCAATGATATGGCGCGGGCCGATGGTTACAAGTGCAATAAAGACTTTTACTCAAAAAGTTAATTGGAAAAATTTAGATTTTATAATTATTGATATGCCTCCAGGTACCGGTGATACACAATTAACTTTTTCACAAGAAATAAAAATGGATGGAGCAATAATAGTTTCCACACCTCAAGAAGTTGCTCTTTTAGATGTTAAAAGAGGTATTAAAATGTTTGATAAGCTTGGAGTAAAAATCCTAGGTTTGGTAGATAATATGAGTTTTTTTATTGGAGATGATGGAAAAAAATATAAAATTTTTGGTGAAGGTGGTGTTAAAAAAACTGCTGAAGAATTTCAAAAAGAGTTTTTGGGTGAAATACCAATTAATCCTGAAATTGGAAAACAAGGTGATCTAGGTTTACCTATAGTTGAGAAAAATCCAGATAATGAGACATCTCAAATTTTTATAAATTTTGCAAAAAAAATTAAATCAATATATTTTAATCCAAATTCTTAAATATCGCCTTTGAGAGAATTTCGTAACCTAAGGGATTAAAATGTGTATTAAGTTTATAATGAAAAATATTTAAAGGATCATCTAAAGCAAAATAATAACTTTCTGTATCTATAAATTTAAATCCATTTTGAATTGATATTTCCTTGACATTATTTTTTAAATTATTCAATTGGATTACTTGTGGATGTTTATTATATAAATTCAAATTTTTTAATTTATATAAGGAAATTTTCTGCCAGCTAGGTATGTAAACTAAATATCTTTCTTTAACATTTTTCATATTTAAAAATTCACGCATTTCACTGTGTACCTTTTGATAATCTTTTTTATCTAGCAAATTGTCATAATTTTTAAAAAATTTTACTAAGACTGAAGCTCCTCTGACTAATTCTGCCATCCATACTTTTATTCTAAATAAAACTGATATGTCATGATTTAGTAGAATTTGATAATTTACATCATCATGATTTTTTAATTTAATATTTTTTATATTTTTTATTTCAGATGATTTTTGTTCATAATCGTTACCTTCGTAAAAGAACCAAATAATTCCATTCAGATCAGTATTTTTTGTATAATGAGCAAAATTCAGAAACTGTTCAGCGTAATCAGTTCCATCTTTTGATAAGTTTAAATAGGAATAGTTTGTTAATTTCAGTAAATTACTTTTAAGATCGTTTGGTTTATTTTCACAATTTGAATTAGCAAAAGAGTCACCCAACAAAACAAAATCTGACCTAATATATCTTTCATCTACATTTTCTCTAAAACCAAACTTATCTTCTTGATAAATTAATTCATAAATTCCACTTTCTATTGAGCCACATTTGTTGTTTTTGAATTTACCAGAATATCCTAATTGTTTATATTCTTTATCCAAAACATTCATAAAGGATATAGTTTTATTATATCTCTTTATCTGAACTATTTTTTCTTTATTAACTCTAAGTTTTTCAGAGTTTTTTTTATGAACGATTTCCCAATATCTGGGTTGTCCAGAAAAAATAATATTTAAAATTGATAAAGTAAATATAGTTACTAAAAAAAATAAGGACAAAATTAATAAATTATATAATAAAATTTTTTTCAAAATCTAATCTAACTCAAACATATTTTTATAATCTTTTCTCAAAGATCGATCTTGATCTTCTTTTTTAAGTATACAATTTCCGATTACCAAAATATCAAGATCAGTTCCCATAAAACATTTAAATGCATCTGTAGGAGTATTTACAATTGGCTCACCTCTTACATTGAAAGATGTATTAATTAAAATTGGGCATGAGGTTTTTTCTTTAAATTTAGACAACAATTTAAAGTATCTTTTGTTATTTTTTTCATCAACAGTTTGTATTCGAGCTGAATAATCAACATGAGTTACAGCAGGAATTTTTGATCTTCTAAGGTTTAGTTTTTCTATTCCAAATAACATTTCGTCATCACGGTTCATTTCAAAACATTTTTCTTTTTTTACATTAGAAACCATTAACATATATGGACTGTTCCCTTCGAAATCAAACCAATATGAAACATCTTCTAATAATATTGATGGTGCGAAGGGCCTGAAACTCTCTCTAAATTTCACTTTAAGATTCAGATTTTTTTGCATACTTGATGACCTTGGGTCTCCAAGAATAGATCTAGATCCTAAAGCTCTTGGACCAAACTCCATTCTTCCTTGAAACCAACCTACCGCATTACCTTCAATTAAAAATTCAGATGTATGGTCATATAATTCATCTTCATTATAAATTTTAAAATTAGCTCCATTTTTTTTTAATTCATTTTCAATTTCATATTGAAAATACTTTGGTCCTAAATAAGAACCTTTCATCTGATCATTGCTAGAAACTTTTCTCTTTTTTTTTAATTCAAGATACCAGTAAGCTAGAGCAGCACCTAAAGCACCTCCTGCATCACTAGCAGCTGGTTGTATCCAAATATTATCAAAAATTTTATTTTTTTTAATTTTTCCATTTGCAACGCAGTTAAGTGCTACACCTCCTGCGAGGCATAAATTATCAATTTTATATTCTTCTTTGATGGATTTAACTAAAAGTATCATGATTTCTTCAGTAACTTGTTGAATTGAAGCTGCTATATCCATATGAAATTGTGACAGTTTTTCTTTAGTGCTATCCCTAGGTTTTTGTCCAAATAGAAAATTAAACTTTTTATTTATCATTTTTAACCCAGTCGCATAATCAAAATAACTTTGATTCAACCTAAAAGATCCATCTGGTTTAATATCAAGTAAATTATTTTTAATTATATTTGAATATTTTGGTTTTCCGTATGGAGCCAGCCCCATTAATTTGTACTCACCACTATTTACTTTAAATCCTGTGTAATATGTAAAAGCTGAATATAATAACCCTAAAGAATGAGGAAAGTGAATTTCTTTTTTTATCTCTAAATTATTTCCTATTCCAATTGCTACTGTTGTTGTTGCCCATTCACCAACCCCATCAGCAGTTAGCACCACTGCTTCATCAAACGGTGATGGAAAAAAAGCGCTTGCAGCATGGCTTAAATGATGTTCAGAAAAAAATAGTTTTTTCTCAAAGTTAAAATTCTTATCGTATTCTTTTAAATGATTTAAAATTAATCTTTTCTGGAATAATTTTTCTCTTAACCATATAGGCATAGATTTTGTGAATTGCTTAAAACCTTTTGGAGCAAATGCTAGGTAAGTTTCTAATAATCTCTCAAATTTTAGAAAAGGTTTTTCAAAAAAAACAATTGTTTCAATTTGAGATAATCTTAAATTAGAATAATCAAGCAAAAATTGAATTGCATTTTTAGGAAAATTAGAATCATGTTTAATTCTAGTAAATCTTTCCTCCTGAGCTGCTGCAATTATTTCACCATCTTCGATCAATGCAGCTGCACTATCATGATAGAATGCTGATATGCCTAGTACAGTAGTCAAATTTGTTTAAAAAATTGTATAAATAAATGGAGCAACTGCTGATCCCTGACTTAAAATTATTAAACCTCCAAACAATGCTAAAACTATAATGATTGGAAATAACCAATATTTTTTTCTCACTCTTAAAAATTTCCAAAACTCTATTACAAAGCTCATACTAAAATTGATTCTTCATACTATTATTTTTGTTGTCCTTAAAAATCCAGTAGGTTTTGTCTTTATTTGTCTTTAGTTTTAATATGTCTTTATTAAATATTCTCAATAATAATCCTGTAGGTGTTAGCACAAAGAAAAAAATAAACCCCATAATTATTGGAGAAATTATTTTTCCTAAAAATATACCAAACTTAAACCATAATTTATTTAATGGTGTAAGAGTTTTAGAATTTATCAGCCCCAAACTTAAAAAAATTAAAGATATTATAAGAGACCATATTCTTAAATTAGAACCACTTATTAAAGGGTAAAAAGCTACAATTAAGAAAACAACAAAAAAAACAAATCCAAAGTTTCTGTTTGAAGGTAATTTTACTTCCTCAGTCATAGATATTTTTAATGTTAAACTAAATAATCTTTTTTATCAAATGCTTCCATTAGTTCATTCCACTCTCTTTTTGAGAGACCCGATTGTTCAATTGAAATTTTTTCACCTTTTATAAGTTTTTTTAAAACTTCTTTACCTTTAGATGAGACCTCTGTTCCTCCAACTCTATAATCCATAAAAGCTTCGTAAGTTATAGGAACCCATTTCTTTACTGTATCTAACATTATGTCTGCATAAACTCTTATCTCATATTGTGCATGACTATCAGCTCTTAATCTTAAAAAATTCATTAAATTTAACAAATCAGTTTTCCAGTACCACTGAGTATATGTATTTAAGGTTAAATTCATTCTTGCAAGTTCTCTTGCTAAACCTTTTCTACCTTCATCAATTATTGACCCATCAAATTTCTGATTTAACATTGTTTCATAATTATCATATGTTCTTTCAGCATCTCCTTTTAATATCTCTAAAACCTTCTCTGCTTGCTCACCTTTTAAAACATCTCCTCTTCCTTGTCTGTTACTGATCGATTGGGCAGCTAGATTTTCTTGTGATGGCAAATAAAATTCTTTATCTAAAATTGAATATCTCGCAGAATATTCATTTACATTTGCAGTTCTATGTCTAATCCACTGACGAGCTATAAATATTGGCAATTTTATGTGGTATTTTATTTCACACATCTCAAAAGGTGTGCTATGCCAATGTCTCATTAAATATTTTATGAGCCCTTCATCTGTCGAAACTTTTTTTGTTCCTTTACCATAAGAAACTCTTGCTGATTGAACTATGGATGTATCATCTCCCATGTAGTCAACTACTCTCACAAAACCATGATCTAATGCAGGAATTGCCTCGTAAAGTATATTTTCAAGTTTTGGTGCTGTTACTCTCTTAGTTTGGTTATTTTGGGACTGTTGGTCTTTAATATCTTCAATTTGATCTTTTGTTAACTTCATAAAGTTTTAATTCACCTTAAATATTATATTTAATATAAATTTTTTAAATTAATTAAATTTAATTTTTATAAGTCCATATATATTTCTGAAAATTATTCCAAGTAAATTTTTAAGTTTATACCCAGCCTCTCCTTCAATTCGTGGATAATGCTTTATCGGTTTTTGAACAAATTTAATATTTCTTGATATTGATAAGCCAATAAAACCCCACCAAAATCCTTCTTTCATGAATAAAAGTTTTTTTTTATCCAATTTTTTAAATGTAGAATTCAATCCTAGTACAAATGGACAACTTGGATCTATTAATTTTGAATTAAACAATACTGAATGTAATATTTTAAAAAGTTTACTATATAAAAGTCTATTCCATGGATCCTTTCTTGGATTTCTATATCCAATTAGGAATTCATTTTCATTGGGGAGATTAATTAAATTTTCAATGAGGGAACTAACTTTTATTTGGTTATCACTATCAGTACATAGTATAAAATTTTTTTTCGAATGAGTTATTCCGTCTACTACAGCTTTTGAGTATCCTCTTTTTTGTTTTTGGCTGAGATTAATTATTGGAAAAATAGTTTCAAGCTTTGATATTAAATCTTTTGTTCCATCTGTACTACCATCTTCAACTAATACAAACTCATGATCAATTTCATTTTCTATAAGTGCTAAATTCCAAGAAGTTAGAAGTTCTCTCAGATTATTTGCCTCATTATGTATTGGTAGAACGATTGAAATACTAATCATAGTTAAGTTTATACTTTATTTAATTTTATTTTTATAATTTTAATCTAAGATTATTATAAATGAGTATACTATTTCATTATATATATGGTTTAACGCTATTTTCATTCTCATTTATAATAACAAAGTCTATTTTTATTAATTATAAATTTAAGAATTTAGAAAAAGTAATATTTTTTCCAATAAGCGTATTTTTTACTATTTTTTTAATATTAACTTTTTATTTATACTTTAAAATTTGGCTTATAATATTTATTTTTTTAATATTAAATATTTTAAGAAACTTTCAATTATTATTTAAAAACCTAAAAAAAACATTTTTTAATTATAATTTTTTATTAATAAATATTATTTTAATTTCACTTTGTATAAATAATGTAACTATAGTTCACTCCCCTACAGAGTTTTATAATGGGTGGGGCTTAACAGATACAATGTACGGAATCAGTAGAACATTTTCATACCCCATATCTTATTTTGAATTTAAAGATTTATCACTAGTGGATCATAAATTTCCTATTGCGCAATCATTTTTTGGAATTTTGGCTTTACCAATTAATTATTTAAAAATATTTGATCCCTTTTTATTTATTTCAGTATCAGTCCAAATTTATTCATTCGTATGTTTGTATTATGTTTTCCAAAACTATAAAAAAAATCAAAATATAAGCAATGCAGATCTAATTCTTATGTCGATATTTGTAGTTTGTTCATTAAAGTTTCCACTTTATTTTCTAGAAAATGGCTGGAAAGCTATTTTAATTATTCCTTTAGCATATTCATGTACTAAAGTTTTAATAAACAAAGAAAATTTCAACGAAATAAAAATTTTAGCAATTATATTTTTATTAGTGATATCAGCTTTTTTGATTAAAACAGGAATTATAATTGTATTAGGTTTATTAACTATTATTGAATTTTTTTCATTTTCAAAAAGAGGTCAATTGATCGTATTTTCTCTCGGGATAGCTTCATTAATTGTATTTTATCTATCTTTTTCTTTAGATCAATTATTTGATTATTTTTACCAGCCAGATTCAATACTTTCTATTTCAAGTTATAAAATCGCAAAATTTAATCTTTTGATAACTCTTTTTTCCTTAATCATTTTGAGATTTTTTTCTAGTATGAATAATAAAATATTTATTTTTTTATACTCAAATCTTATATTTTATTTTCTATTTCCAACAATATCGGTTTTTAACTTATTTTTTACTTATTTAATAATTCTATTTTATTTCTTAGAAAATGATCAGATAATTTTTAGGAAATTTATTAAAAATAAATATATTTATTTCTTTATAGTAGTATTTATATTTGTAACAATTGTTGGGTATTTTATTCAAAATGAATATTTTTTAATATATTTATGTTTTATATCTTTAATATTTTTTTCTATTGTAGACGTCAAAAATAAGAAAATAAAAAAACTTTTTAATACTTTCTTAATTTTTTTATTAATTACGAGTACATTGTCTTTTGCAAAGGTAATGGGAGTAGTAAATATGAATTATCAATATCACTCACTTTCGAGTTCTGAGAATGATATTGCTTTGAAAGCAGAAGAAATAGTTGATAAGAATGGTTTGATTTTTACTGATTTAGGTAAAAACTTTGATAATTATCATGGAAAATACGGTGACGCTTTTGCTCTTCAATTGACTCAATCTAATAGACAATTTTTTTTATTATCTTTTTATACAGATCTATATAATTATTATGATAATTCTGAACGTAAAAAAATCATAAGTTTAAATGATAAAGTGTTGAGTGGTTCTTTTAAACCTGATCAAATTAAGTTAAATCAAAAGTTTGATGATTACTATGCTCTGATTGAGAAAGATAAATCTATTATTCCAGATAGTTTTAAACTTGCATATTCAAATGATAAATACTCAATTTATCAAATTGTTACTAAATAAATATTTTAGATTTTCTGCTATTATTTTATGTCCTAGCTCATTCGGGTGATTATCATAAGTAATAATATATTCCTCTGGTTTTTCATGCATTTTTTTCATCATATTAGATAAATCAAAAAACTTTATGTCATGTTTCTCAAAAAAATTTTTTGAATATTTTAAAAAATGAAGTGTTGGATTATCTAATAGCGGCAGATTCTGATAATCATACCAGCCACTGTAAATAATATTAAGTTGTGTATTGCATTTTTTTGATGTTTCTTTTAACCTTAAGAGTAATATTTTCCCTGCAATTTCGGCAACATCTAACTCAGTAGGTATTCTGTGTGATGGGATATCAAAATCTGAAGATGGCAATATATTTTGCCGCCAAAATTTTTTATCTTTTATATTAACAATTGTTTGTCTTAAAAGATAGAAAACATGACTATTTCTAATAAGAAATTTATAAAAAGGAATTTTATGGTATTTCGAATGAGTAACTAGTGGTTTCACACTTCCGTATTCAACTTTGAAAATTTTCATAATTTGAGAATAATGAAAATCAAAAATTCTATCTATTTCAGGATGATTAGTATTTTTAATTTTAATAAGGTTAAGAATATCCATTTTATATAATTTTGAGACATAACCCCTCCTAAAATCATCTGTATTAAACATAACAATCACATTTTTAGGATCAATTTCTTTACAATATGTTTCTAAGTATCTTGTATAATCGGCAATTCCCCAACCAGGAACTGAGGGATTAATAACTTTATAATTTTTTAGATACTTTTGTAGAAGCTCTGTAAAAATATATTTATCATTAATTAACCACCCAAAGGTAAAAGAGTCTCCTAATATGAGTAGTTTATCATGGTTATTATTACTTGAGGTGATTCTATTACCAAATTCATCAAAAGTATATTTTGCAGTTCTACCAAGAGCTCTATGAAAATATTTCGAGTTTTTTCTCAAGATATTTAATCCATTTTTATCTCTTACCGAGTACCAACCATCTAAATTTTGAGGATAAAAGAGCTTGAGAGAAAATTCAAAAATTAACAGCACAAGTAAGATAGAGGAAAAAAGTAATAATAAATTCTTTTTCATTATTTATCTTTAATTGAAAAATTTTTTTTTGGATTTAGTATCCAATAACTTTATCAAATTTAGCAAAATTTGGTTTGTCTGATGTATACATTGCTGTCACCATTACTCTAAATTTTTCCTTAAGAACTAGACCTCTGTGGATGCCATTTGTATCTGCAAATATTAATGTACCCTTATCTCCTGTACAAGAATGCAGACTATTTTCACCATATTTTTTTTGGACTGACTCTTCGTCTAAATTTACATCTTGCCATGGATATCTATGGCTTCTTTCTACAAATTGAAAAGGTCCATTATTATTATTAACATTTTCTAGGTAAAAAAAAATTTTTATCAATTTTACGTCATCTGCATCTCTATGAAATATTTGAGTATGAACAGGATGATTAAAAAAATTATTTTTATAATCGGCAACGACTTCTATTATTCTTAAATAAGGTTTAAAACCAAAATACTGTTTTATATTATTAATTATGAATTTATCCTCAGCAAAATTAATTAGGTCTTGATCAGGAAAATATCGACTTATACGTAATTTATAGCTTGATTTATTAACAGGATTTGAATTTTGTTTTACATAATCAAAAATCTCTTCTTTGTTTAAATTTTCATATAGATCGATAATTTTTTTTGCTTTTTCATTTTTTTTATGAAAATTATATTCTGTACTAATTCCTTTTTTTCGCAAGTTCTGTACATGAGGATATATTTCGTCATTTATAATGTTTGGTTTAGGAAATTTAGAAAGTTTAAAATTATAACGTATTTTTCTAATTTGAGTTTTAATCACATTCAACATTTTAAACTAATACTATAATTTCAAATTTCTTCAAATTAAACTATAAATTCCAAAAAATCTGACTATAGTTAATTATGTTAGATAATTTATTTCTTTTATTATATACATAATTTGATTAAATATTTTTAATTGATTATGAGCAATGCACTAGGCAATAGTAAAATCAGGCAAGAAAGTATAGCCGAAAAAGTAGATACTCAACAAATAAATAATCTTTACTTATCAAAATTGAATGAATTTGAAAAAATTGTTAATGAAACAGGCGACCCTTACTCTAAAGATCTATTAAACCATCTTAAAAAATTTAGAAAACTTGATTTAATAATTAACAAACATATGGAAATGTTTATTATAAAATATCAAAATAATTTCACAAAAATAATTAAATATTTAATTTTTAGATATAAATTTCAATTAGCTGGTAAAAAAAAAATAAATCTCGGATATCCACCTTATTTATTAATTGAACCAGTTTCTACTTGTAATTTAAGGTGTCCATTTTGTTTCCAAACAGACAAAACATTTACAAAAAAACCTTTTATGGGTGTAATGGACTTTGATTTTTTCAAATCTATAGTAGATCAAGCTGATGAGTTAGAAACTGGTGCAATTACCATTGCTAGTAGAGGTGAGCCAACTATGCATAAAAAATTTGTCGACATGCTTGAATATGTAAATACGAAAAAAAATATTTTTGAATTAAAAGTAAACACCAATGGAACATTTCTCAATGAGGAAAAATGCCATGCAATATTTAAGAATAATGTAACACAACTTGTTGTGTCCTCAGATCATTATATAAAGGAAGACTATGAAAGACTTAGATTAGGAAGCAATTTTGAAAAAGTTGTAGAAAATGTTGATATGCTTTTTAATATAAGAAAAAAGCATTATCCCGATTCCCTAACCGAGATAAGAATTTCGGGGATTGATAACGAAAAAAATTTAGATAAAGAAAAATTTAAAAAATTTTGGATAAAAAGATGTGACCACGTCTCTGCCTCATATCCTTTAGAAAGATGGAACACATATGAAAATGAAATTGATAATATTAAAGATCCGTGTGAAAATCTTTGGGATAGGATGTATGTTTGGTTTGATGGAAAAGTAAATCCTTGTGACGCTGATTATAAAAGTTACTTGAGCTACGGAAGTGCTAAAGAATACGACTTAAAAGATTTATGGAACAATAAAATTTTATCTAAAACAAGAAATCAACATTTAAATAATAAAAGGCAAACGATTAATCCGTGTGACAGATGTGGTGTAACCTTTTTATGAAAATTGGAATAATAGGTAACGGTGGTCACTCAAAAAGAATACAAAAAATACTTAAGAAAAAAAAATTAAATTTTTTTATTCATAAACCAAAAAAACCAAATTATTTTGACAAAATAAGTTTTGATAAATTAAAAAAATGTAATGTTATATTTATTATATCTCCTAATGATACACATTTTGAATACATTAAAAAACTTTATAAAAATAGATATATTTTTTGTGAAAAACCTCCTGTAGGTACAAAAAAAGAATTAATAAAATTAAAAAAAATTAGGTCAAAAAAAATTTACTTCAATTTTAATTTTAGATTTTTTATGATTTCCCAAATATTAAAAAATCGAAATAAATATAAACTTGGAAATTTAGTTTACGCTAATTTATCTTCCTCTCATGGTTTAGCACAAAAAAAAAGCTATAAAGATAGTTGGAGGTCTAATAGGAAAAAAAGTCCTAAGGGTATTTATGAAATTGTTTCAATTCATTACATTGATCTAATCAATTATTTATTCAAAGTAAATAAAATTGAAAAACCAAAATTATTAAATTCCTCAAAAATTGGTAATAGTTTTGATACTTCATTAGTAGAAATTAAAATACAAAATGAAGGCTTGGTGAATATATTTTCAACATATGACTCCTCATATAATAAAAACTTAATTTTTTTATTTAAAAACGGAATTATAGAGCAAAGAAATAACTCAATTACAATTAAAGGTCCCACTTTAAATTTAGATAACAAAGGTTTCTTTAAACCACCAAAAATTATAAAAAAACTAAATGTCAATGAAAATAGAGATTTTAAAAATTCATTAGTTGAAAGTGTTAATTTTTTTCTGAACCATGTGAAATATAATAAGAAATTTAGTAAAAAAATCACGGACATTTCTTTTAAAAGTAACTCTCTTATAGTTTAGATAAATTAGACTTTTAGTTTTGATAATTCCGAATATAATAAGCAAGTTGGTTTTCCAACTATAACGATAAACGAATTTCGTAATAACCATTGCGGACGTGGGGGCAGTACCCACCACCTCCACCATGAAAATTATGGGGGTGAAACAGATTCGACGAGTGACTAAAGGCTATTCTTTCGTTCGGGATTGTTCCACCGTAACGGGCTATTTTATAATTGCTAACGAAAGTTACGCACTTGCTGCATAATTAACTTAGTTAATTAAGCAAACGGGGTCCGGGGCACCTGGCAACAGAACGCCCCTTAGTTAGAATAATTATTTTTTTAACTCTGCTTGAGCTGCTGCTAATCTAGCAACTGGAACTCTATAAGGAGAACAAGATACATAATTAAGCCCTGCTTTCGCACAAAAAGAAATACTTTTTGGATCTCCACCGTGCTCTCCACAGATCCCTAGTTTTATATGTTTATTTTGGCTTTTTCCTTTTGCAACAGCAATTTCAACTAAATCTGAAACTCCTTCGTCAATTGATACAAAAGGATCAATAGAAAATATTTTATTTTCTAAGTAATCATTTAAAAATTTTCCACTATCATCTCTGCTTATTCCAAAAGTAGTTTGCGTTAAATCATTTGTACCAAAACTAAAAAATTCTGCATGTTTTGCTATTTCTTTTGCTTTAATAGCTGCTCTTGGAAGCTCAATCATCGTTCCAACCATAAAGTCTATTTTTAATTTATTTTCTTTTTGAACCATACTTGCTATTCTTTTGACCAAATCTTTCATTATTTTAATTTCAGCCTCTGTAGAGACTAGTGGAATCATGATTTCAGGAAAAGCTGACTTAATATTATTTTTTTTAAGCTCACATAATGCTTCAAAAATTGCTCTGCATTGCATCTCATATATTTCAGGAAATGATATAGCTAATCTGCAACCTCTGTGACCTAGCATTGGGTTTTCTTCGTGAAGTTCCTCTATCCTCGTTTCAACCTCTTTTACTGAAAAATTAAAAATTTTTGCTAATTCGTTAATTTCTTTATTTGTTCTTGGTAAAAATTCATGTAGTGGAGGATCTAATAATCTTACTGTAACTGGTAAGCCATTCATAATCTTAAAAATTTCGATAAAGTCTTTCTTTTGATGAGGTAAAAGTTTATCTAAAGCTTTAGCTCTATCTTCTTTGGTTTTAGAAAGAATCATTTCCCTAACAGATAAAATTCTCTCTTCATCAAAAAACATGTGCTCAGTTCTGCAAAGTCCAATGCCTTCAGCACCAAAATCTTTTGCAGTTATAGTATCTTTTGGGGTTTCTGAATTTGTTCTTATATTTAATTTTCTGTAACTATCAGCCCATGACATTAATTTTGAAAAATCACCTGATATTTCTGGCTTTACGGTTGCAACACTACCTTCTATTATTCTTCCTGTTGAGCCATCTATTGTTATTATGTCCCCCTCTTTAACTTCCATAGATGATGTTTTAAATGACTTATTTTCATAATTTATATCAATTTCACTCGAACCTGAAACACAAGGCCTTCCCATCCCTCTTGCTACAACTGCTGCGTGGCTTGTCATTCCACCTCTTGCAGTTAAGATTCCTTTAGCTGCATGCATTCCTTGTATATCTTCAGGAGAGGTTTCTACTCTAACTAATATTGTATCCTGCATCATGGATGTTAGTCTTTCTGCTTCTTCAGAAGTGAATACAACTTTACCACTTGCAGCACCTGGTGATGCAGGTAAGCCATTTGCAATTACATTTATTGTGCTTTTTTCATCTAGGGTTGGATGTAGAAGTGTATCAAGTGAGTGTGGATCAATTCTTAACACTGCATCTTTTTTTGAAATTAATTTATCTCTAACCATATCAACTGCGATTTTAACTGCAGATTTTGCAGTTCTTTTTCCAGATCGTGTTTGAAGCATCCACAGCTTTTTATTTTCGACTGTAAACTCTACATCCTGCATATCTTTGTAGTGTTTTTCTAATTTTTTTAGAATCTTATAAAGTTGTCTATAAACTTTAGGCATAGACTCTTCCATTGATAGAGCTTTAACTTTAGCTTTTTGTCTAGCTTTTTTAGTTATATATTGTGGAGTTCTTGTTCCAGCCACAACATCCTCTCCTTGCGCATTAATTAAATATTCTCCATAAATTTCGTTTTCACCGTCTGATGGATTTCTTGTAAAAACAACACCAGTTGCACAATCGTCTCCCATGTTTCCAAAAACCATTGATTGAATATTAACTGCAGTTCCCCACTCTGCAGGTATGTGATTTAATTTTCTATATATTTTTGCTCTTTTACTATCCCAAGACAAAAATACTGCACTGATTGCTCCCAACAACTGTTCATGAACATCTTGTGGAAAATCTCTATTTGCTTTTTCCTTAACTGTTCTTTTAAAATCGTCAATAAGTCCATCCCAGTCATTTTCATCTAAATCAGTGTCTAATAAAACACCCTTTGTAAGTTTGTAATTCTCAATTAATTCCTCAAAATGATACCCTTCAACACCCATTACTACATTGCCATACATTTGAATAAACCTTCTATAGCTATCCTTAGCAAATCGACCATTAGAGGTTTTTGATGCTAAGGCTTTAACGGTTTTATCGTTTAATCCTAAATTTAAAATTGTATCCATCATACCAGGCATAGAAACTCTCGCTCCAGATCTGACAGATAGTAATAATGGATTTTTTAAATCACCAAATTTTTTTGAAACTTCTTTTTCAATGGCCTTTAATTCTATTTTAATTGATGCGATTATACTTTTATTAAGTTTTTTTTTATCTTTATAAAATAAATCGCATACTTTTGTAGAGATAGTAAATCCGGGTGGAACCGGTAATCCCATTCGACCCATTTCTGAAAGATTGGCACCTTTTCCACCCAAAAAATTTCTTGGGATTTTAATTTTTTTGCTATCTTTAGATTTAAAATTTAAAATTAGTTTTTTCATTTTTGGGAGTCTATTAAAGAAAAATTAACATAATTGTTAAAGGTTTTACATAAGATTTGAATAAGTTCTAGTCTATTTTTTCGAATACCTGGATCGACATCATTAACTATAACATTATCAAAAAAATCGTTAATTACTTTTTTGGTATCCAATAAGTTATCTAGAGTTTCAGAATAATCTTCATCTTTATTAATTGAAGAAAAATATTTCTTTAATTCATTTAATTTTTTAAACAAATTTTTTTCAAAATCTGTCTTGAAAACACCAGGGTCGGTTGTATTTGAGAGATCAAAATTCTGTTTTTTCAACTCATTTTCCAAGATATTTGAAGCTCTTTTATAGCTTGATATTATCTCTTGTCCGTTTGATTTAGAAATTATTTTGTCTAAATATTTAGCCTTTTCAAAAATTATTACAAGTTGGTCTAAATTATGTGAATTGATAGATGCTTGAATAATATCATTTCGAATATTTTCTTCCTTCATATAGAATTTTAGTCGGTCCATTAGAAATTCAGAAAGTTCTTTTTGAAGTAATTTATTTTCAAATTTGAAGCCTTGATCCATATAAAGTGAAGCTGAATAATTAATCAAATCTCTTATTTTAATATGATTTTTATTTTCTACAATTATTCTAATTACTCCTAAAGTTAATCTTCTAAGAGCAAATGGATCTTTAGAGCTTGTTGGTTTTTGTTTAATTCCAAAAAAACCTACTAGGGTATCTATTTTGTCTGATAGAGCTAGTGCTATACTAAAAGGTTTTTTGGGAACCCTTGACCCAGACCCTGAGGGTAAATATTGTTCACTTATTGATAGTGCTACATCCTTGTCAAAACCTTGTGCCTCACAAAAATAACCACCCATAATCCCTTGAAGCTCAGGAAACTCACCCACTAGTTCAGATAATAAATCGACTTTAGAGATTGATGCTGATAATTCCACTTTTTCTTTACTTATTAATAGTTCATCTGAAAGCATTCCTGCAAGCTTTCTCATTCTTTGAACTTTATCGAAATAACTTCCTAAACCCTTAAAATAATTCATAGATTTTAAATTTGAGACTTGTTTTACTAAATTTTTGGATTTATCTTTTTGCCAAAAGAATTTTGCATCGGTAAGTCTTGCTTCTACTACTCTCTCGTTACCTAGCTTTATTAAACCTTTTAGATCTTTTTTGTTTGAAACAACTAAAAATTCGTTCGTAATACCTCCCTTATTATCAAAAGTAGGGAAATATTTTTGATGGTATTGCATTGTGATTATTAAAATCTCTTTTGGTATTTTTAAAAACTCTTTATCAAACTGACAAATAAGAACATTGGGTTGATCTATTAAATCAACAACTTCTTCCAACAGCTCTGGATTTTGCTCTATAACAATATTTTTCTTTTTTAAAAGTAAATGAAATTTTTTTTCAATAATTTTTTTTCTTTGATAAGGGTCAATTATTATTTGTTTCTTTTTAAAAAAATTTTTATATTTTTTAAAATCAGAAAATTTTATTTTCTTTTCTTCAAAATCTTTATCAACAAAAGTAAAATTAGATGACTGAATATGATGAAATTTAAACATTAGAGTTTTTTTATTAAAGATTGCCAAAATAGACTTGAGCGGTCTACCCCAATTTAAAGTAAAATCCCCCCAACGCATTGATTTTTTCCATTGAATTTTATCTAATATTTTTGGAACAAACTCTTCTAATAACTCGTGGGTATAAAGTTTTTTTGATTTCTTCTTAAAGAAGAAAAAGTTACCTTTTTCTGTTTCTTTTTCATAAAGATTTTGTTTTAGAGTTTGATTTGATCGTATAAAGCCCTCTATAGCTAGATCTGGGGCTTTTGTACTCGGGCCTTTTATTTCCTCGGACTTCAGAATTGTTTGTTTTTGAAGCCCTTCAAATAATATTACCAATCTATTCGGGGTTGAATAGGAAAAACTTCTTTTAAATGGAATAGATTTCTCTTCAAAGAAATTATTAAAAGATTTCAATAAGTTTTCTCTTAAATTTTTTTGAAGACCTGCAGGTATTTCCTCGCTAAATAGTTCTAAAAAAAACTCGGACATTTTTTAATTTTGACTATCTATCCAAATCCCAGCAGCAGACTTAGTGATGTCACGAATTCTTCCAATATAACCTGCTCTTTGTGCAACACTTATTGCTCCCCTAGCATCTAAAATGTTAAAAACGTGGCTTGCTTTTAAACATTGATCATACGCAGGTAGTGAAATCTTTTTTTCAACTAATGATTTTGCTTCTGACTCATGCATATCAAACATTTTGAATAATTGTTCAACATTGGCATGCTCAAAATTATAAGCAGAAAACTCTTTTTCAGCCTGGTGAAAAACTTCTCTGTATTTTATATCCTCATCATTCCATAATAAATCATAAACATTTTTTTGTTGTTGTGTAAACATACAGATCCTCTCTAAACCATAAGTAATTTCTACTGAAACTGGTTTACATTCATAACCAGCCATCTGTTGAAAGTAAGTGAATTGAGTAATTTCCATTCCATCACACCAAACTTCCCAACCTAAACCGGCTGCACCTAACGTAGGACTTTCCCAGTCATCTTCAACAAATCTTATATCATGATCATTGTGATGAATTCCAATTGTAGTAAGACTATTTAGATATAGCTTTTTTATATTTTCAGGAGAAGGTTTAATCAAAACTTGAAACTGATAATAATGTTGAAGTCTATTAGGATTTTCACCATATCTGCCGTCGGTTGGTCTTCTTGATGGTTGAACATATGCAGCTTTCCACGGTTGGGTACCCAACGATCTAAGAGTTGTAGCAGGATGGAACGTACCAGCTCCAACTTCCATGTCGTACGGCTGAAGAATAATACACCCTTGTTTACTCCAAAATTTTTGAAGATTTAAAATAGTTTCTTGAAAAGATTGAAATTTTGGTTTTAGTTTTTTTTTATTTTTATTTTTAGAAACCATATCTTTGCCAGATTGACCTCTCATCTAAAATATTTGCAAATTGATCTATTTGATTAGAGGAAGAAAGTTTTTGACTTAACCATCCTTTGGTCTTTTCAAATTTTTTAATTATTACATCATCTCCAAATTTTTCTTTCAATATTTCATGAGCGTTTCCTATTCCATCTACTAATCCCAATGTTTTTGATTTACGGCCTGACCAAAATTCACCCGAGAAAAGTTCAACTTCAGATTTTTTTAATTTAGTACCTCTACTTTTTTCAACAACATCAATAAAATCTTTATGTAAGTCTAACTGAATGTTTTTAAGTCTCTCTATATCTTCATTTTTTTCTTCAAGAAAAGGATCAAGAGTACTTTTATTTTTACCAGCTGTATGGACTCTTCTCTCGACACCAATTTTTTTTATTAATTCTGTAAAACCAAATGACGAATAAATAACTCCAATTGATCCTATAATAGAACTTGAGTTTGCATAAATTTCGTCCCCAGCACAAGCAATAAGATAGCCTCCAGAGGCAGCTACATCCTCTGCAAATACAACTACTTGTTTCTTATTTTTTTTTGCTTGCTGTCTTATAAAGCTATAAATTAGATGGGATTGAACAGGAGATCCACCTGGTGAATTTATAGTAATTGCAACACATTTGGCTTTTTTCAATGAAAAAGCTTTTTTAATTATCTCTTCTTGGCCAGCAAAATCTATCCCTTGTTTAAATTTTCCTGCATTTCCTATCACACCACTAAGCTTTAAATGAGCAACTATTTTTTTCTTTTTAAAAAAAGAGAACATAAATATTTCTTATAGAATTATTAATTGAATATAAAGACTACTTATAATTGAAGAATAAGGTGCGTCAATTGATAAGTAATAAATAAAAGTTAATTATACTAGTTTAAATTTTATATGGGATCAGTCGTTCAGCTTAAAAAACAGATAAATAATTCATATTTTCAGTTAAAGGATTCTCTTGAGGACAAGCTTATTTTAACTGAGGAAAAAATTAAAACTAAATTAATTAGTGATGTAGAACTAGTTCAAAAAATGACTGACTATCACATGAAAACTGGTGGCAAAAGGCTGAGAGCTCTTCTGACTTTAGGATCTGCAAAATTATGTGGTTATGCAAAAGGTTCGAGAGATGTCAATTTAGCAGCGTGTGTTGAATTAATTCATAGTGCAACTTTAATGCATGATGATGTTATAGATCAAGGTGAAGTTAGGAGAGGAAAGGAAACTTTAAATAAAGTTTGGAATAATCTTTCGTCAGTTTTAGTAGGTGACTATTTGCTAAGTAGATGCTTTGAGATGATGGTTGAAGATGGCAACATGGAAGTTCTGAAATTATTATCATCTACTTCATCTAGAATAGCTCAAGGAGAAGTTTTACAGCTTCAACATAAAGGAGAAGTCGATATGTTGGAAGAAACTTATCTAAAAATTATTTCTGCAAAGACTGCTGAATTGTTTGCAGCAGCTACAAAAGTTGGTGCAATTTTATCTGATAGTAATAAAAAAGAAAAAGATGCACTTGAATTTTATGGTAAAAATCTTGGACTTACTTTCCAAATTGCTGATGATACACTTGATTATAACGCTGAACTTAAATTATTTGGAAAGAAAATAGGACAAGATTTTTTTGAGGGAAAAATTACACTTCCAATAATTTTACTTTATCAAAAGCTAGAGATCGAAGAAAAAAATAACTTAATTAATGTGTTCAGTAAAAATACTAGAGACAAAGATGATTTAGATAAAATAATTGCTTTAATTAATAAGCACAAAATTATAAATGAGTGCTACCAGAAAGCTCAACATTATATTAATCTTGCTTCAAATTCATTGAGTGTTTTTGAAGATACCAAAGAAAAAGAAATTTTAAAAAATCTAACAACATTTAGTTTATCTAGAAGTTTTTAAGGGCTCAACAGAGATCTGATCCATTCTCCTTTAGAATTTTTTGTATATTTTAATCTTTCATGAATCCTATTGTCTCCATCAAGCCAAAATTCAATACTTGAGGGAAATAAATTCCATCCTGACCAATAATTTGGTCGTGGAACCTTATTCTTATCCACATACTTTTTTTTGTATTCTTCGATAGAATTATCTAGCTGTTCTCTATATTTAAGTTTCTTGCTCTGTTTAGATGCCCATGCTCCAATTCTGCTTTCATAGCTTCTTGAATTATAATAATCATCTGCAACCTCATTTGGCACCAATGAAACTGTGCCATTAACTCTAATTTGTCTTAGTAAACTTTTCCAATGAAAACACATTGCTACATTTGGATTTTGTTTTAATTCACGTCCTTTTTGACTATCTAAATTTGTATAAAATACAAATCCATTTTGATTGAAGTCTTTTAATAAGACCATTCTTACAGAAGGCACATTATTTTTACTTGATGTTGCTAACGCTACTGCGTTTGGGTCGTTTGGCTCAGTTTTTTTTGCCTCTTCCATCCAACTATCAAATAAATGAATTGGATCATCTAAATCCATAAAACAACTATTAAGCCCAAGTGAGTTTTTTTGATTCATAATTTAAACAAAATAATCTATATAATATAAATAATGTCATTTAATACATTTGGAAAGCTATTTCGTTTCTCTACTTGGGGTGAATCTCATGGTCCTGCAATTGGCTGTGTAGTTGATGGATGCCCACCAAATATTAATTTAAGTGAAAAAGATATACAAAAAGAACTGGATAAGAGAAAACCAGGACAATCAAAATTTACCACACAAAGAAAAGAGGACGATAAAGTTCAAATATTATCTGGAATTTTTGAAGGTAGAACTACTGGTACACCAATATCCTTAATTATTTATAATAAAGATATGAGATCTAAGGATTATGGAAAAATTAAGGATAAATTTAGACCTGGACACGCTGACTTTACTTACTTCAAAAAATATGGAATTAGAGACTATAGAGGTGGTGGAAGATCATCTGCACGAGAAACTGCATCAAGAGTTGCAGCTGGTGCAATAGCTAAGTTGGTCTTACAAAATAAATTAGGTAAAAAATTCAAAGTTGTTGGTGCAGTCACGCAATTAGGTATATTGGGGTGCGATACTAACAAATGGAATGACAAAATAATTTCAAAAAATCCATTTTTTTGTCCCGACAAATCTATGATTAAACTTTGGGAAAAATATTTGTTAGGAGTAAGAAAATCTGGGTCATCATGTGGTGCAGTGATTGAAATAAGAGCGAGGGGAATTCCAGTAGGATTGGGTGCACCTATTTACTCAAAACTGGACTCTGATATAGCATCTAGTTTCATGAGTATTAATGCTGTTAAAGGAGTTAATATTGGTGCAGGAATGAACTCTGCACAGCTAAGTGGTGAACAAAATTCAGATGAAATTTCACAAAAAGGTAAAAAATTAAAGTTTAATTCAAATAATGCTGGTGGAATATTGGGTGGTATTTCAACTGGACAAGAAATTGTTGCTTCATTTTCTGTAAAACCAACATCTTCAATATTAACAACAAGAAAAACTATAGATAAATTTGGAAAAAATACAACAATATCTGTCACTGGAAGACATGATCCATGTGTTGGAATAAGAGCTGTGCCTGTTGGTGAGGCAATGATGAATTGTGTTTTATTAGATCACTATCTAATGAACAAAGCTCAGTGTCAGTAGAATAATTTAATTTTTTACAACTTTAATAGAATTTTTGTTAAATAAAATATCTAAAATTTTTTTTGAAATTTGAGAAGCATTTAATCCCGCAGTTTCATACATTTTGCCAGGGGTATCTTGTTCAATAAATTTGTCTGGTAAATTCATTGATCTAAATTTTAGACCTTTGTCAAATATCCCTTTCTCAGCGAGTAAGTTTTTTACATGCGAACCGAAACCTCCAATTGAACCTTCTTCAATAGAGACCAAAATTTCGTGCTCTCTAGCACATTTAATAATCAATTCTTGGTCTAAAGGTTTGGCAAACCTTGCATCAATAATAGTAGTTGAAATTCCTTTTTGTTTTAAATGTTCCGCCGCCAGTTTACATTCTTCAAGTCTCGTACCCAAGCTTAAAAGGCATACTTGACTACCATTTTGAATTATTCTTCCTTTTCCAATTTCAATTTTTTCTTCTATTGATGGAAGTTCAACCCCAACACCTACGCCTCTTGGATATCTAATTGCACTTGGTCTGTCATCAATATCTACTGAAGTATTTATCATTTTAACCAGTTCCGCTTCGTCACTTGCGGCCATTACAATAAAATTTGGTAAAGTTGATAAATAAGTAATATCAAATGAACCAGCGTGTGTTGATCCATCAGCCCCAACTAATCCAGCTCTATCAATTGCAAATCTTACTGGTAAGCTTTGTATGGCCACATCATGAACGACTTGATCGTAAGCTCTTTGTAAAAATGTTGAATAAATTGCAGCATAAGGCTTATATCCCTCCGTTGCCATCCCAGCAGCAAATGTTACAGCGTGTTGCTCAGCTATACCAACATCAAACATTCTTTTTGGGAACTCTTTACCAAAAATGTCCATTCCTGTTCCACCAGGCATTGCCGCTGTTATTCCAACAATTTTACTATCTTTTTTTGCGTGCTTTACTAGAGTATTAGCGAATACTTTTGTATATGAAGGTAAATTAGATCCACTTTTATTCTGTTCACCAGTGTCTACATTAAATTTTGAAACTCCATGATAATGATCTTTAGCTTCTTCTGCGAAACTATACCCTTTGCCTTTTTGAGTTTTAATATGAATCATAATTGGACCCTCATGATTTGAGTCCCTTGCATTTTTTAAAATTGGAATAAGAGTTGATAAATCATGTCCATCAATTGGTCCCACATAATAAAAACCTAGTGAATTAAACATAGTGCCACCAGTGAATGCAGATCTAAGGAAGTCCTCTGCTTTTCCTGCTTTTGCACTAAACCTCTTAGAAAACGCAGAAGTAATTAATTTAACAGTTTCTCTAAAACTAAAATATATTTTTCCAGTCAATAATTTTGCAAGATATGTTCTCATTGCTCCAACTGGTTTTGCGATTGACATATCGTTGTCGTTTAAAATAACAATCATTTTAGTTTTTGAAGCACCTGCATTATTCATTGCCTCATAAGCCATACCTGCACTCATCGCACCATCTCCTATTACTGCAATTACATTTGAAGATTTATTTTCTAATTTATTTGCCTCTGCTATACCTAGTGCAGAAGAAATTGATGTTGAACTATGAGCAGCGCCAAAAGGATCGTATTCACTTTCAGTCCTTTTTGTAAAACCTGATAATCCATTGCCTTGTCTTAATGTTCTAATTTTATCTTTTCTTCCTGTTAAAATTTTGTGTGGATAGGATTGATGTCCTACATCCCAAATTAATTTGTCATTTGGTGTATCAAATACATAATGAAGTGCCACGGTTAGTTCCACAACACCTAAACCTGCACCTAAATGACCACCTGTTTGAGATACAGCATCTATCATTTCATTTCTAACTTCATTTGCAACTTTTGGTAAATCCTTTTCAGAAATTTTTCTTAAATCAGATGGAAAATTAATATCTTTTAGAAATGTATTTTTGTTTATCATCTATCTCTGTTTAAAATATATTCTAAAGTCTTTTTTATTTTTTTTGAATTAGAACCGTATTTTTGTAATTTGTTATTTATATTAATAATTAAATTATCACAATATTTAACCGCATTATTATAACCAAGTAAACTAATAAGTGTTGCTTTACCTTTTTTTTGATCTTTTCCTGTTTTTTTACCAGCTATTTTTGAATTTCCTTTATAGTCAATCAAGTCATCGGAAATTTGAAATAGTAAGCCTATATCTGATCCAATATTTTCAAAAAACCTTAGCTCAAAATTTTTTTTATTTTTTATTATTGCTGGAGCTGTACAACAAAAACTAAATAACATTCCAGTTTTTTTCATTTCCATTTCAATAATTTTATTCCTTGATACTTTTTTTTTCTCATAATTCAAATCTAGGTATTGACCACCTGCTATACCCAGATGTCCTGAGCATTCAGATATTTTTTTTATCAACTTAACTTTAGTTTTTTCAGATAAATCTAAGTTTTTGTTTGATAAAATTTCAAATGCCATTGTCAACAATGAATTTCCAGCTAGTACAGCTGTAGACTCCCCGTATTTTACATGTGTAGATGCTTTTCCCCTCCTAATTTTATCATTATCCATACAAGGTAAATCGTCATGAATAAGTGAGTATGCGTGTATACATTCTATTGCTGCACCAATCTGTATTAAAGTTTTGTATCTAATTGAAAATAGAGAACCAAAGTCTATTAGTATTTTTGATCTAATTTTCTTTCCTCCTGGAAATAAACCATATTTCATTGCATTGATAAGATGAGAACTATTCTGATTATTAATAAATTTTTTTAAAAAATAATTTGTATCTTTTGCAATTTTATAAATTTCATTTTTCATTTTTCATTTTTTTTTATAATTTCCTTAATTTTATTATTTGTAGTTTCGCTTATGGACTTAAGTTTTTTTTGAAATTTTTTTTCAATAAAATTATTTAATTTTAATAACTCTTGATAACTATCATTAGAATTATTTAAATTTTTTTCATTCTCTAATGACTCAATTATGCTATTTGCTTTTTTAGTGAGTTCCTCTAAAGAGCTGCGTTCATAATCAAGTGGTAAATTTTTTTCTTTCATATATTAATAATTAATACATGAAATCTACTCAATCAAATATCAAAAAAGCAAAAAATTATTTAGACAGAAACCAGTGTATAGCAGTACCGACAGAAACAGTTTATGGATTAGCTGGTAATGCTTATTCTGACTCGTCGGTAAAAAAAATATTCAAATTAAAGAAAAGGCCTGCTAACAACCCTTTAATTGTTCATTACTATAATCTTAAGGCTCTCGAAGACGACTGTGTAATTAATGATGATTTTAGAAAACTGTATAATAAATTTTCACCTGGTCCAATTACATATGTTTTAAAATTAAAGAAAAATTCAAAAATATCAAAGTTTGTAACAAATAATAAAAATACAGTTGCTATTAGATTTCCTAAACATCCACTGCTGCGGAAATTGCTTAAAGTTTTAAGTTATCCCTTAGCTGCACCAAGTGCAAATATTTCCTCAAAACTTAGCTCCGTACAACCCTCAGACGTAAAAGAGGAATTTGGAAAAAAATTAAAGTATATACTTAAAGGTGGGAGATGTTCAATTGGATTGGAGTCTACAATTATTAAGCTTACAGATAATGCATCAATATTAAGACTTGGAAGTTTAAGCGTTTCAAAAATTAAAAAAATAATAAAAAAACAAATATTAATAAAGATTAAATCTAAAAATAAAATTTCACCAGGTTTATTTTCTCTTCATTATTCTCCTGGAATACCTCTAAGGATGAATGTAAAAAAACCACATAAAGGAGAAGCATTTGTATTAATAAAAAAAAGAAAAATAAATTCCAAAAATTATTTCTTTCTTAGTAAAAATAATAATTTGATAAAAGCTGCCAGAAATTTATATCCTCTAATAAGGAAAATTAAAAATAAAGGATACAAAAAAATTGCCGTTGAAAAAATTCCTAATATTGGGATAGGACAAACAATTAATGATCGGTTAGAGAGAGCATCAAAATATTAAATGACAAATTCAATCGAAGTAATAAATCTCTCTAAAAAATATAAATCAAAAAATGCCGTCAGTAATATAAATTTTAAAATTAATGAAAATGAAATTGTTGGCTTATTGGGTCCTAATGGATGTGGGAAGACAACCACCATTGGAATGATATTAGGATTATTAAAACCTACTAAAGGTGAAGTTTTAATTAATGGAAAAAATATCGAGAAAAATAAAATATCTATTTTACATAAAATCAATTTTATATCCCCATATATAGAGCTTCCTAAAAAATTGAAAGTTAAACAAAATTTAATTGTTTATGGAAAATTATATAACGTTAATGACTTAGAACATCGAATTAATTATCTTTCAGATAAACTTAGACTATCTGATCTTTTAAATAAAATAACAGGTGAACTTTCGTCAGGGCAAAAAAATAGAGTCAGTTTGGCAAAAGCTTTAATTAATGATCCTACAGTATTGCTACTAGACGAGCCAACCGCATCTTTGGATCCTGAAACAGGAGATTTTATAAGAACATTTTTAGAAAATTACAAAAAAGAAAAAAAAATTTCAGTTTTACTTGCTTCACACAATATGGATGAAGTTAAAAGATTGTGTAGTTATGTTTTAATGATGAAAGATGGAATTATTGTAGATAGAGGAACGCCTAATGATTTAATATTGAAACATGGTAGAAAAAATTTAGAAGAAGTGTTTTTGGAAATAGCAAGAAATAAAAGATGAATTTTACGAGAATTTACGGACTTTTTTTAAGACATTTTTACTTAATCACTAGATCATTTCCAAGAATTCTTGACTTAATATATTGGCCCTCAATTCAAATAACTTTGTGGGGATTTATTTCGAATTTTTTTGCAGAACACAGTACTTACTATAGTGGTGCTGTGGGTGTAATTCTATCATGTGCAATTCTCTACGATTTTTTATTTAGAACAAGTATTGGTTTCAACATGTTATTTTTAGAGGAAATATGGAGTAGGAATTTCACTAACCTTTTCATTGCTCCTATGAAAATTAGTGAAATTATTATTTCTTTAGTCATTACTGCTTTAATAAGAGCTTTAATAGGACTGGTCCCAGCTATATTGCTCACCTCTCCTTTGTTTGGAATTTCTTTATTAGAATTAGGAATGCCTTTAGCTTTTCTTTTTTTAAGTTTATATATTTTTGGGATTACTCTTGGCTTATTTGTCTCTGCTGGATTACTTAGATTTGGACCATCATTTGAAAACATAGCATGGTCTACAATGTTTTTACTAGCCCCATTTGGTTGTATTTATTACCCTGTTGAAATTTTGCCAGGAATCTTTCAATCTATTGCTTATGCTTTACCACTCGTTTACATATTTGAAGAGACAAGAAATATTTTAGTAAACGGTCAGGTAAATTATGAAAATATCTTTAATGCCCTTTATCTTAATATTTTTTATATTATTCTTGCAATATCAACTTTTTATTACTCATTTGATAAAGCTCGTGAAAAAGGAACTTTGATAAATATAGGAGAATAATTGGTGCGCCTGCTAGGAGTCGAACCCAGAACCTCCTGATCCGAAGTCAGGCGCTCTATCCAGTTGAGCTACAAGCGCATATAGTATTAATATTATATTTTATGGAAAAAAACATTAATTTTATTGTTCAACAAGAGGAAAATAATTCAAGAGTTGATATTTTGATCAACCAAAGAGAAAAGTTAATTAGTAGAACTAGAATTAAAAATTTGATATTAAAAGATAAACTTAAATTGAACAATGTCATCATAAATAATCCCTCTAAAAAAGTTATTACTGGAGATCAGATTATTCTAGAAATACCTAAACCAAAATCAGCATCATTAAAACCATTTGATTATAAATTAGATATTATACATGAGGATGATGACTTAATGGTTATCAACAAGCCAGCTGGTATAATTATGCACCCTGGAGCAGGCAACTATGATCAAACTATAGTTAATGCTTTAATGTATTATGATAAAGATTCCTTATCTAATATCGGTGACGAATTAAGACCAGGAATTGTTCATCGAATTGACAAAAATACTTCGGGATTAGTAGTAATTGCTAAAAACAATCAAGCCCATGAAAATTTATCAAAACAATTTAGGGAACATACTATTTTAAGAGAGTACCACCTATTAATATGGGGGAAATTAAGACCATCAAAAGGACAAATAGTTACTTTCCTGACACGCAGTTCAAGAAATAGGCAGCTAATGGAAGTTAGTCGCTCAAAGGGAAAGAAAGCAATTACCAATTATAAAACTCTTGAAATTTTTGAAAATGAAAAGACACCTTTGTTAAGTTTAGTAGAGTGCAAGCTAGAAACAGGACGTACACATCAAATTAGAGTCCATATGAATTATAAAGGAAACAGTATTGTAGGTGATGATAAATATAAAAAAAAATATAAAAAACTAAAAAATATAGATTTAAAAATTCAAAATTCGATATCTAATTTAGATAGACAATTTTTACATGCAAAAACTCTTAGTTTCTTGCATCCAAAAAATAATAAAAAAATGTATTTTTCCTCAAATTTGCCATATGAGCTAAATAATATTTTAAAAATGCTTAGAAACACTAATAAATAAAACATTGAAAATAATTTTAAATTAATTAAATAAATTCAGTTATGACCACAACAGTTAGTAATAATTTACCCTCCCTATCTAATGAAGGAGGATTGTCAGCTTACTTGGACCAAATTAAAAAATTTCCAATGCTTGCTGCTGAGGAAGAATATATGCTAGCCAAAAATTGGAAAACTACTGGTAACATTAAATCTGCTGAAAAATTAGTTACAAGCCATCTTCGATTAGTTGCTAAAATTGCAATGGGATATAAAGGGTATGGTTTACCAGTCAATGAAATGATTTCAGAAGGTAATGTAGGATTGATGCAAGCTGTTAAAAAATTTGAACCAGAAAAAGGTTTTAGGTTAGCAACATATGCTATGTGGTGGATAAAAGCTTCAATTCAAGAATATATTTTAAGATCTTGGAGTTTGGTAAAAATTGGAACCACGACAGCCCAGAAAAAATTATTTTTTAACTTAAAAAAAATTAAAAACCAAATTGCTCCTCAAACAGAGGGTGATTTGAGAGAAGAACATGTTGACCATATTGCTAACAAACTAAATGTAAGCAAAGAAGAAGTTGTCTCAATGAACAGAAGATTATCAGGTAAAGAATTCTCTCTAAATGCTCAAATTGGTGAAGATGGAGATGAATGGCAAGACTGGTTAGTTGATAAAGAATTAGATCATGATTTAAAATTTGCTCATCATGAAGAAATGAAGCAAAGAAAAGGTTTATTAAAAGATTCTATCAAGATTCTTAATGATAGAGAAAGAGAAATTTTATACTCAAGAAGGTTGAATGATAATCCAACAACATTAGAAGATTTAAGTAAGAAATATAAGGTTAGTAGAGAAAGAGTAAGACAAATTGAAAATAAAGCATTTGAAAAACTTCAGAAACATATGCTTCTTCTAGCAAAATCTAAGAACTTGTTACCAGCTAATTAAATATCAAAAGGGTTTTCAACTAATATTGTATCTTCTCTTTCTGGACTAGTAGATATACTTGAAATTTTAGCACCTATAAAATCCTCAATTGCAAAAATATATTTTTTAGCATTTTCTGGTAAGGCATCCAAATTTTTAATTCCACTCGTTGAAACTTTCCATCCTGAAAAAGTTTTGAATACAGGCTTTATTTTTAATTGATCCTCAACAGCCGCTGGTAAATAATCTATTTTTTTTCCATCTAACTCATATTGTATACACATTTTAATTTCATCCAATTCATCTAATACGTCTAATTTTGTAAGTGCAATTCCATCAATTCCTGAAATTTTGATAGTTTGCCTTACCAAAACACCGTCGAACCAACCACACCTTCTTTTTCTGCTTGTAACAGTTCCAAATTCTTTTCCTCTACGACCCAATAATTCTCCAGTACCATCTTTTAGCTCAGTTGGAAAAGGTCCTTCCCCAACACGAGTAGTATATGCTTTAGTTATTCCTAATACATAATTAATTGAATTTGGTCCACAACCAGTTCCTGTTGCAGCACTTGAGGCTACAGTATTAGAAGAGGTGACATAAGGATAAGTGCCGTGATCTACGTCTAATAATATTCCTTGAGCTCCTTCAAACAAAATTTTCTTTTTTTGTTTTTTGTATTGATCAATTTTAAGCCATACCGGTTGAGAAAATTGTAATATTTTTGGAGCAATTTTTAAAAGTTCTTGTTTTAGTTCGTCTTTTTTAAAAATTTTTTTTCCTAAACCTTTTCTTATAGCATTGTGGTGTATTAAAACCGATTCTAACCTGTGATCTAAATTTTGTTCAGATCTTAGATCCATAACTCTTATCGATCTTCTTCCAACTTTGTCTTCATAAGCAGGTCCAATTCCCCGTCTTGTAGTTCCAATTTTTCCTTTTCCAGCTGCGTCTTCTCTAATTTCATCCATTTCTCTATGAAATGGTAAAATTAAATTTGCGGACTCTGAAATAATAAAATTATCAACATTAACATCTACTCCTTTTGATTTTATTTCCTCTACTTCTTCTAGTAGCGCCCATGGATCAACTACAACTCCATTACCAATAATTGAAATCTTATTTTTTCTTACTATACCTGAAGGAAGCAATCTTAATTTATAAGTCACACCATTAATAACAAGTGTATGTCCTGCGTTGTGTCCTCCTTGGAATCTTATCACAACATCTGCTTGCTCGGATAGCCAATCAACTATTTTACCCTTTCCTTCGTCACCCCATTGAGACCCAACAACTACTATACTTTTCATTATTTAAATTTTTGATTTAATTTCATAGAGTTAAGATGATTTATAGGACCATGACCTTTGCCATAATTAGGATTGGATTTAATAGCTAAATTTACATACTTAATTCCTAGCTCACAAGATTTCTTTATAGGTTTTCCACAAGATAAAAAAGTTGCTATAGCGCTGGATAATGTACAACCAGTTCCATGAGTATTTTTTGTTTTAACTCTTTTACTAATAAATACTTTTGTACCTTTATAATTTACATAAATATCATAAACCAATTTTCCTTTTAGATGGCCGCCTTTAATAAGAACATTTTTTGCTCCTAGCTGAATTAATTTTTGTGCGGCGAAAATCATGTCTTCTTTTGTTTTTATTTTGATATTACTTAAAATTTCAGCTTCAGGAATATTAGGAGTAATTATTAATACTCTCTTAATCAAAGTTGATTTGAATAAATTTATTGCTTTATTATTAATCAATTTTGCTCCACCCTTTGCAACCATAACTGGATCTAGAACAATATCTCTAACTTTAATTTGACCTAAAGATTTAATAACTGATTTAATTATGTTTGTTGAATGCAACATTCCAATTTTTATAGCATCTGGCCTAATATCTTTTGAAGTAAATATAATTTGGTTACAAATTTCTTTTGAGTTAATTGGAACTATTGACTTAACACCTGTTGTATTTTGAATTGTTACAGCCGTAATTGCCGTCATTGCATATGATCCTAAAGCAGTAACAGTTTTTATATCTGCTTGTATTCCTGCCCCTCCAGAGCTATCAGATCCTGCAATAATTAATACTTTTGATTTTGGCTTCAATTTATTTAATTTTTTTAATAATTATATTCATACACTCTGCTAAAAGATTTGAATTTTCACTTTCTCCCATAACTCTTATTTTTGGCTCTGTTCCAGACTTTCTAACTAAAATTCTTCCTTGTCCTTTAATTAATTTTTGTGAAGTTTTAATAGATTTTTTTATATCTGTTTTACTTAATATGTTTTTATCTTTTATATCTATATTTTTTAATATTTGTGGAATTTTTTTAAATTTTGAAAAAAATACGCTCGCTTTTTTTCCTTTTCTTAAAGCAAACAAAGCTTCCAAAGCAACTAATAAGCCATCGCCGGTGGTAGCAAATTTACCAAGAATAATATGTCCTGACTGTTCGCCACCAAAATTAAATTTGTATTTTTGCATTTTTTCTTTTACATACCTATCACCGACATTTGCCCTAATAAATTTAATTTTATTAGTTCTAAAGTACTTCTCTAAACCATAATTTGACATCAATGTGCCAACTACTCCCCCTTTCAACATATTTTTATTTTTCCATCTTGAAGCTAATGCGGCAACAATTTGGTCTCCATCAATAATATTACTTTTCTCATCACACATTATCACTCTGTCAGCATCACCATCCAATGAAATACCAATGTGTGCTTTATATTTTTTCACTGCTGCTTTAATACTATTAGGGTAAACTGATCCACAATTTTTATTAATATTTAAGCCGTTTGGCTCCACTCCAATTGCTATTACTTTTGCTCCGAGAGAATTTAATAATTTAGGACCAGCCTTGTATCCTGCTCCATTTGCACAGTCTATAACTATCCTGAGTCCTCTTAAATTAAAATCTTTAGGAAAATTTTTTTTTAAAATGTTAATATAGTCTTGTGTTCCTGTTTCTAATCTTTTTACACGTCCTAATTTTTCAGCTTTAGATAAATTTTTCATAATATTTTGATCTATTAAGTATTCTATTTTCTTCTCGATTTTATCAGATAATTTCATTCCATCTGGACCAAATAACTTTAATCCATTATCATAATGTGGATTATGTGAAGCAGTTATCATAATACCCATATTAGCTCTCATGGCTTTGGTGAGCATTGCTAAGCCATTTGTAGGGAGAGGTCCTAAAGTGTATACATTCATGCCAGCTGAAGTTAATCCAGAAACTAAAGCTGGTTCTAGCATATAACCTGATAGTCTTGTATCTTTAGCAATTATAGCAACTTGTTTATTTTTTTTTTGAGATCTAAAAAAAGTTCCTGATGCTAGGCCAAACTTAAAAAACATATTTCCGTTAATGTTTCCACTATTTATTGCACCTCTAATACCGTCAGTCCCAAAATATTTTTTTGACATTAATTTTTAATAATCTCCTTGTAAACTTTTATGCCTTGAATAATTTCATTAACATCGTGGACTCTTAAAATTTGAACTCCTTGGGTCATCAAATAAATTGAGGAAGCTACAGTGCCTCCAATCCTTAATTTACTATCATTATTTTTAGAAATATCTTTAATAAACCTTTTTCTTGAATTCCCCACAAGTACAGGAAAACCAAGAGAATGGAAAATAGAAATATTACTTAATAAATTCATATTATGTTTCAAATTTTTTCCAAAACCTATTCCTGGATCAATGATTATTTTATTATGCTTTATTCCAATTGATCTTAGATAACTTAATTTTTTCTCAAAAAAATCATAAATATCCAATAACTCATTTTTATAAATTGGATTATTCTGCATATTTTCAGGACTACCCTGTGAATGCTGTAATACAAAAGGAGTATCATTAAACTTTAAGACATTTACTGTTTCTGAATCATACTCCAAACCTGAAACATCATTGATTAACTTTACCCCAATTTTAATTCCTTTTTTCATTATATTTGATTTTCTTGTATCTAAGGATATTGGTATCTTTTTGCTTAATAGTTTTAAAATTTTCTTTATTCTGTTCCATTCTAACTTTTCATTTATAGATTTAGAACCTGGCCTAGTAGACTCTCCACCAATATCGATTAGATTTGCACCTGATTCAAATAAATTTAAAGCTTGACGAACAGCCTTTTGTCTTTTGTTAAATTTTCCTCCATCAGAAAAACTGTCAGGTGTCAAATTTAATACCCCTAAAAAATTTGGAATTGAATTAAATTTTAAATTACTAAAACCTTTTTTTTTTGAAGTAATTTTCTTCAAATCAAAAATAATTTTTTTTTTTAATGGATGCGGTAATTTATTGATTTGATTAATAGATACTATTTTTTTTGATTTTCTTGTAATTATTTGTATCTGATTAAAAGAAATTTCTTTAATACCATGAATTGGTAATGATTTTTTTTTATTTACAAGAGTTTTAGATCTAGAACCATAATAGAAATTACACACTCTAGTGTAATATCTTGTCATCTATTAATTTAATGAACTATCTTTGGTTTAAGTCCCAATGAACTTAATGCAGAACCCTTTTCATTATCGTCAATCTTAATCTCTTCCTTATCTTTTGGATAAACATTTTTATTTATCAAATTTTCAATCTCTTCCCCTGATAGTGTCTCATAAGTTAAAAGTGCTTTAGCCAATTTATGTAAATCTTCAATTTTTTCTGTTAGTACTTTTCTTGCTCTCTCATAACCTTTATCAACTATTTTTCTAATTTCGGAGTCAACTTTTTGTGCTGTCTCTTCAGACATATTTTGTTGTCTCGCAACCGATCTGCCTAAAAAAACTTCCTCCTCGTTTTCTCCGTATGCGACAGGCCCAAGTTCCTTACTTAATCCTGCTCTCATAACCATTGCTCTAGCTCTTTTAGTTGCTTGTTCGATATCACTTGATGCACCAGTGGTGACTTTATCTTCACCAAATATTATTTCTTCCGCAACTCTTCCTCCCATTGCAATAGCAAGTTGAGCATGCAACTGTTCACGTGTTTGAGATAATTCGTCTCTTTCAGGTAATTGCATAACCATACCAAGAGCTCGTCCTCTTGGAATTATAGTAGCTTTATGTATTGGATAGGCTGCACTCTCATTAATAGTTACAATTGCATGTCCGGCCTCATGATAAGCTGTTAAGGTTTTCTCTTCTTCAGTCATAACCATTGATCTTCTTTCGGATCCCATCATTACTTTATCCTTTGCATCCTCAAATTCTGACAAAGTAACAATTCTTTTATTTTTTCTAGCAGCTAACAAAGCTGCTTCATTAACAAGATTTGCCAAATCTGCCCCCGAAAAACCTGGAGTGCCTCTTGCAACTGTTCTCAAGTTAACATCTGGTGCCATCTTAATTTTCTTAACATGAACTTTAAGAATCTTTTCTCTCCCAATTATATCTGGATTGGAGACAACTACTTGTCTATCAAATCTTCCAGGTCTCAATAATGCAGGATCTAAAACATCTGGTCTGTTTGTTGCAGCAATTATAATTACGCCTTCATTAGTGTCAAAACCATCCATCTCAACCAATAGTTGGTTTAAGGTTTGTTCTCTCTCATCATTGCCTCCACCTAAACCTGCTCCACGACTCCTTCCAACAGCATCAATCTCATCAATAAAAATTATGCAAGGAGAGTTTTTCTTTCCTTGTTCAAACATATCTCTTACTCTCGATGCACCAACACCAACAAACATCTCTACAAAATCTGAACCTGAAATGGTAAAAAAAGGAACTCTAGCTTCGCCAGCGATTGCTCTAGCTAATAGAGTTTTTCCTGTTCCAGGAGGTCCAACTAATAATGCTCCTCTAGGTATTTTGCCTCCAAGTCTACTGAATTTTTTTGGATCTTTTAAAAATTCCACAATTTCTTCAACTTCTTCTTTTGCTTCTTCAACTCCTGCAACATCATTAAATGTAACTTTTCCTTTAAGCTCATTCATCATTTTTGCTTTTGATTTTCCAAAGCCCATCGCTCCTCCTCTTCCACCTTGCATCTGTCTCATAAAGAAAATCCAAACAGCAATTAGCAGTAACATTGGGAACCAAGAAAGTAATACCCCAAATAAAGAAGGCATTTTTTCTTCCAATGGAGCAGCTGAAATACTCACTCCTTTTTCAGAGAGTTTTTCAATTAAATTAGGATCATTAGGAGAGTAAGTTGAGAATGAATTACCATTAGAATAAACACCTTTAATGTTGTTACCTTGGATCTCAACCTTTAAAACTTCCCCATTATCAACTGAGGATAAAAAGTCTGAAAAAATTATTTGATTGCCTACTCTAGGATTTGATTGAGGGCTTTTAAACATATTGTAGAGACCTATAGTTAAGAAAACTATTATTCCCCACATAGCAAGATTTTTTAAATTCATAGTTATAAAATAAGAGTTATTATCAATTAAACAAGTGACAAAATATCAACGAAAATATTATATTTAAGGCTCTTTTCTAACAATGACTGACTGTTTAACTTTATTAATAACGCAATTTCCAAGTGTAAGTTTTAAATTAATTGTTGTTTTATCTTTCAACTTATCAATAAGTGCATCAACTTTCTTACCCCTAACAAAGTAATAATTGTTTCCAACAAGTTTAATTATTTCTGTAAGAGATCTAAAAATTACTTCATGAGGTTGATTAAAAAATTCTTTATTTATGATAATTTTGCTATTATCATCATAAATATACGAATTATCTTTCAAATTCTTTGCAACATAAAATTTTATAGTTTCATTAGAGTCTGTTAAATTTTTAATTGTTAATAAAAATTTATTCTTATCTAGTCCATCGTCCTGAAGATTTTTCACATACTCTCTTATCCTTACTCTTTTAAATTTAGTTTCCTTATTAGAAGGATCTTCGATATAAGAATTAAAAACTTTTGTAGTTACATAATTTAATTGTTTTTTTTCAAAACTTAAAAGTGGTCGCAATATATTTACTTTATCTCTTTGGGTTTTTTCACTAAAAGAGACTAAGCCTTTAAGGCCACTTCCTCGAGAAAATCTTATAAAAAAATTCTCATACAAGTCATCTATGTGATGACCTGTTAAAATATTAGTAATATTTAATTTTTTAGCTTCATTATTCAAAAGAGTATACCTTTTATTTCTAGCTAAGGATTGAATATTGCTAAGTGGTTTTTTTCCATACCATCTTAAAATATCAGACTTTATATTGTTTTTTTTTAATAAATTTTTTACTGATTGGGCCTCATCGGATGAATTTTTTCTTAATCTATGATCAACAATATAATAATAAACATTCAATGATTTCTTAATGGAATAAACTTTAGTTAAGAAGCATAGAGCTAAGCTATCTGGACCGCCAGAAACTCCCACTATAAAATCTTTATCCAGTTTAAGAATTTTTTCAAATTTTCTATAAATTTGAAATAATTTTTTATCTCTTAAATTGTTCAGTAAATCTTTATGAGTCTTTTTTGATACATTCAAATTTTTTGGACTCATACTTTGCTTTTTGTATTACTGATTGATTTGCGTTCGGGTATTGAAGTTCAACACCATTGATCATTTTACATCCTTGATCTTTTTCTCCAATTTGTACCATTGATACACCTAGTTTTAATAAATTAATTGGTGCTTTCTTACCTTTTGGATATTTTTGATATCCTTCCAAATAAGCAGATGCAGCATCTGTATATAACTGTCTTATTCTAAATGTTTCCGCGTACCAATACTGAGCACTTCCTGCTAATTCGTGATCCTTATTAGAAAGAACAAATTCTCTAAAAGCTCTCTCTGCTGTGCTGTAATCTCCAACTTTTAAAAAACTAGTTGCAAATTCATATTGTTTTTCCTGTGAAACATCTTGGGGTAATATTTTGTCCTCTGATTGAAAATTTTCAGTTACGACTGTCGCAGTAGTTTCAACTGATTGGATTTGCTGAGATGTATCTGAAGTTTCAGTATCTTTATATGATATTGAACCAAGATCTTGCGGCTTAGAACTTCCAGGAAGAATTTTATTTTCATCTATTTTAGGCTTTGAACTAAATTTAGATTTACTATCGCTTGATATACCTGAGCTAATTGATGACTCTATATCTTGAAATCTTACCTGATTATCCCCTTGAATTTTTGACAAGCGATTAGAAAGTTTATCCAGCTTAAAATTTATTTCTTCAAATTTATTTGTTAATTCTCTGAACTGACTCTCTATTTCAGACAATTTTAATAAATGTCTTGTAAGAACATCCTCTGAATTTGGATCTATCTCTACGACTGAACTATTATTCGATGTATTTTGTATCTGAATTGACCCTGAGTAAACTGCTTTCTCAAGAGTTTTAAGATCATTTTTAATGATCTCTAAAGTTTCGTATATGTTGTGACTATCTGCAAAAGAATTACTAATTAAAACAAAATTAAAAACAAAAACAATCTGAAATACAATTAATTTTAAAATCAGTTTCATTAACTATTTACTTTATGATTATAAAAATGGCAAAAAAAAGACCCCAAAACAATAAACGTAGTTGGGGTCTTTATATAAAAATTTTTAATTTGCTTTAACAGTAACTGATCTTCTATTTTTTGACCATGACAATGGATTTGAACCAGAGTCAACTGGTCTCTCTTTTCCATAACTTAATACTGTAATTCTGTCGGAAGATATTCCGTAAGTCATTAAATAATCTTTAGCTGCGTTAGCTCTTCTTTCTCCTAGTGCTAAGTTGTACTCTCTAGTTCCTCTTTCATCGGCATGACCTTCAAGCACTACATTAATACCTGAATTCTTCCTTAACCAAGCTGCTTGTGCTCTTAAAGTTTCTCTGGAAGCAGTAGTTAAAATTGACTCATTTGTTGCAAAGAAAACTCTGTCAGGAACTCCCTCAGCTAGATATTTAACAGTATCTGTTCCCGTATAAACATCACCTTGCATTGAACCTTTAATATCAGTTGCAATTTCTTTTTTCGTTGCACAGGCGGATAAAACCAGACTTGCTATTAACACTACAAATACGTTTTTAAAAATTTTGCTTAATTTCATTAAATTGCTCCTTGCTGCTAATTTCAAAGTATTACTTTTTCACAACTAATTAGAGGTTTCAAGTCTAAAAATCAAGAAATTTCAATAATTCTAAGGTTAAATTTATATTAATTACTTAATAAAGATGACCATGATGGGTCGGATGCATCGGTTGGTGTCTTTATTTGTCTCTCATTGTAACCAGTCAAATCAATAGACCATAACTTCGCGCTAAAACCTTCCCCTTTGTCGTTAGTTTTTGTTTCTCTATAAAAAATCAACACTCTTCCATTTGGTGACCATGAGGGGGCCTCTTGATAGTAATTTTCTGTTAACAATCTTTCACCTTTTCCATCTGTTCTCATAACACCTATATAAAACTTACCCTTATGTAATTTGGTAAATGCAATTAAATCCCCTCTGGGTGACCAAACTGGAGTTCCATAAAGCCCGTTTCCAAATGAAATTCTTTTTACATTGCTCCCATCACTTTTCATTATATATATCTGCTGATAACCGCTTCTATCTGAATTAAATGTTATATACTTTCCATCAGGCGAGTAAGATGGTGAGGTATCGATAGATGGATGATTTGTAATTTTTTCTACAATCCTATTTTCTAAATCCATGGTATAAATATCAGATTTACCATCTTTTGCAAAACTCATAATAATTTTTTTTCCATCTGGAGAGAATCTTGGTGCAAAAGTCATACCAGGAAAATCTCCAACGACCTCCTGTGTACCAGTCTCAATGTCTAATAAATAAACCCTTGGAAGATTTTTAAAGTAAGACAAATAGGTGACCATTTGACTTGCTGGATTAAATCTTGGGGTGAGCACTAATTCATTACCTAAAGTTAAAAATTTATTATTGAAGCCATCTTGATCCATGATTGCTAATTTCTTTATTCTTTGTGTCTTAGGACCTTCCTCAGCAACATAAATAATTCTTGTATCAAAATATCCTTTTTCTCCAGTCAATCTCTCATAAACTTTATCAGAAATGATATGACCAACTCTTCGCCAATTACTTGGAACTGTAGTAAACGCTAAAGCCATCATTTCTTTAGCAGCAAGTACATCCCATAATCTAAACTCAACTCTTAACTTATTATCCACGTAATTTACTTTGCCAGTTATAAGTGCTTGTGCTTTAATTAAACTCCAATCTTCAAATCTTGGTTTAAGATTAGCAATATCAGGAGCTTGTAAAAAAGCCTCCTTACTTATAGGATTGAACAATCCAGATGTATTCAAGTTATTTTCTACAATACTTGAAATTTCCTCACCAATATTTTTTTTCTGGAGGGCTTTTTCAAAACTTTTTCTTGATTTTTCATCAATAGATAAAGGTGAGACTGCTAAAGGAAGTGGATCAAGATTACCTCGGGTGATATCAACTTCAATTAATGCATACGAATTTAAGGGAATTAAAATTAAAAATAATGTGATAATTTTTTTGATCATATTAATTTTTATATTAACCTTCTAACATCTCTCTTGCATCAAAATTCAACTGTAATTCCTTCCATCTTTCATATCCAGTTGTTGGAACTCTTAATGGCTGACATAATTTTACAGCCCTTAAAGCACTTTCTGCTAGGACCTTATAAAAACCTTGCCCTGGTTTATTCATCCTTGCATGATCTAATATTTCTGTTTTTGTTACTGATCCGTCTGGTTTTAATTTTAATTTAATTCTCACTAATAAGTTTTCGTTATATGGTAAACCTAATGGAATACTCCAACAGCCAAATATTTGTGCTTTAAGAGCATCTTCTTCACTTAATGTTAGGCCTGTATTCTCAATATTTCTCTCTTGATCCTGCGTAATATCATTATTTTTTTTTATTACTTCGGCAGTTTCCTCTTTAGATTTATCAATTAATGCAGCAATATTGTTGGGATCAAATAAATCTTTTTTTTCAAACTCTGAAACCTGTTTCACTTCTTTGTCAACTTTTTCTGGATTTTGCTTATTTTCTTCCTTTGTTATAATTTTTTTTACTGTTTTATCTGGTAGAGGAATTGCCTCAGGGGTTTGATTTTCAATTTTTTTATTATCTTGATCTGGAGAAACTACAGTTTTTGTTTTAGTTTTTTTAACTTTTTTTGGTGGAGCTTGTTCAGATACAAGCTTTTCTTTTTCCTTTACTTTCTCAATAATTTTTTTTGCTTTTGGGGCAAAAGGAACATTTGTATTTTCAGCTATCTGAATTAGTTCAACTGATACGATGGGAGGGATATCTAAAGGTTTTTTTGAGAGAAAAGGAAGGCTCATTGCTGTTACAATAATTAACATCACGTGAAAAACAGAAGAGATAATTATACTTCTATTCAACTTAGCTACCTCTGTTTATAAGGTTCTGATATTAACGCTACTTTTGTAAAACCTGATCCAGAAAGAAGTCCCATTATTTCAAGTACTCTTCCATAATTTATGGTTTTGTCACCTCTGACATAAATTCTTGTATCTGTTCTATTTTTTGAAACTGCCAAGACTTTTGCAATAATATTATTAAACTCAACTTTAGACTCTTGAATAAATATCTCTCCTTTTGCATTTATGGATAGTGTCAACGGTTCAGTTTCCTCAGGAAGAGAATCTGCAGAGCTTTCTGGTAAATCTACCTGTACTCCTACAGTCAACAAAGGTGCTGTTACCATAAAAATAATCAATAGCACTAACATTACATCCACAAATGGAGTAACATTAATTTCACTCATAGGTTCTTTTGTGGAGCGATTTAATTTAAACGCCATTTAAATTATAGTTAAAAATCTCTTTGAAAAATTTTCTAATTTTTCGGAATATTTTTTAGAGTCATTATTAAATTTATTATAAGCTACGACTGCAGGTATTGCTGCTAATAAACCTAACGCAGTTGCAAATAATGCCTCTGCAATACCTGGTGCCACTATAGCAAGACTAGTATTTCTTGAAATTGCTATTGATTGAAAAGAATTCATAATTCCCCAAACTGTTCCAAATAAACCTATAAATGGCGCAGTAGAACCAACTGTAGCTAAAAAATTAAAGCCTTTGTCAATTTTTGTCATTTGTTTCTCAATCCCACTTTCTAAAAGTGCACTCATCCTCTCGCTTAAATTATTTCTTGTTTTTTTCTTTAATAACCCCTCCATCGCATTTTGAAAAACTAATGCCATAGGATCTTCAAGTTTAGATGGCAGGCTATTGTATAAATTTTCAGCAGATTTGGAGTTCCAAAATTTTTCTTCAAATTCTTCAGAAGATTTATTAATTTTTTTAAATAACCTAAACTTATCTATTATAATTGCCCAAGAATATATTGAGCAAAGTATTAAAACTATCATTACTGATTTTACGATTATGTCAGCTCTAATGAATAAGCTAAATAATGAAAAATCCGTGTTTGTACCTAGCTCAACTGCTTTTGCTGCTATGTCCGCTTCCATAATTATTCTTCACACTTAAATGTGTCATGAATTTGGCTTGAATTACGGTGTTATTACTCCTCTTTATATGTTTCGAAGAAAAAACTAGCTATTAGAATAGCATCTGCCTTATTAGAGTCCTTTTTTTTAGAAAGGTGTGATGAATAATATGGAAAAATTTCTATTGCCCTTGTTCTGCTTGCATCCTTTTCTGAATTAATTAAATTAAAATATTTCTTCCACTTTGCAGGACGAACAAAATAAACTGAAAGCTGCATAGCGCTGCAAATTCCCTTAAGTATTCCAAAAGATTGACCAAAATTGAACATACTTGTTACACCTTGGCCTGGCATTGCGGTGACATGCTCTATAACTACTTTTATATTTTTTTTGTCCATATTTTTTATTTTATCAGAAATTTCATTAAAAATCTGAGATCCATTTACTTGCTTTTTGCTCTTTTTGCCTTCATTCATAGTTGGCATTTCAACAACATCTGTTATTACCCCGTCTTTAAAAAAACAAATTGAACCTGATATCCCTGGATCGATTCCTATTATAAGCATCAACTAACCTTTAAATTTACATTTGAAAAAACATTTTGTACATCGTCATTTTCCTCTAAACAATTTAGAAATTCTATAACTTGATCTTTTTTTTCATTATTAATATCTACACTATTTAAAGGTATCCATTCGATCTCTGTTGAAATAAAATTGGTTATTTTTTTTTCTAATTTTTTTTTTACATTATAAATTTCAATTACAGGACAATGAATTTCATGAAAATCGTTATAAGATATACATTCATCAGCTCCAGCATTAATTGCTAATTCCAAGATATTCTCCTCAGAAATTTCTTTTTTTTCAATCTTAATAATTCCTAATTGTTTAAAATTGTGCGATGCTGATCCTTGCGTTCCTAAACACCCTCCATTTTTATGAAAAATTGTTCTAATATTAGAGGCTGTTCTATTTTTGTTATCTGTTAATGTTTCCACAATAACAGCAATTTTGTCAGGTCCAAATCCCTCATATCTTAAGCTCTCAAAATTAGATCCAGTTACTGCAGAAGATTTATCTATTGCCCTCTCAATATTTTCCTTCGGCATATTGGCTGATCTTGCTGCTTGAACAGCAGATCTTAATCGAGGATTCATTTCAGGATCTCTATCACCGAGTTTTGCGGCAACTGTGATTTCTTTTGATAATTTTGAAAAAATTTTAGAACGTTGTTTATCTGCTTTACCTTTTTTGTGCTTTATTCCAGCCCAGTGAGAGTGTCCTGCCATAATTTTTTATTTAATGTTTGAAAAGATTTCCATATATATAGCTCTGAATGCTTTTTGCTAACCCTGTTTCTATATTACATTCAACAACAACACCACTCAAAGTAGCATCACCAATAGCTGGGAAATGTTTGACAGATTTTTTTTTTAAAAATCTATTTAAGGAATTTTCTTTATTCATGCCGATAACTGAGTCATAGTCACCACACATTCCAGCGTCAGTTTGATATCCTGTACCACTATTTAAAATTCTTGCATCATTGGTTGGAATATGAGTATGAGTCCCAACTACAAGTGTCGCTTTACCATCAAAAAAATGACCAATAGCATTTTTTTCACTTGTAATCTCTCCATGAAAATCAACAACAAGTATATCGTAATCTTCTTTTAATTTATTCTCATTTAAAAATTTCTTTGAAACTTCAAAAACATCTTCAGATTTTTTCATAAATACATTTCCCATGAGGTTTAAAACACCAATTTTTATGTTTTTGTCTGTTTTATAAATATTAAATCCTTTGCCTGGTGCAGGTTCAAAAAGATTTTTAGGACGTAATAACCTTTCTTCTTTATTAATATATTCCATAATTTCTTTTTGATCCCAAACATGGTTTCCTGTTGTAATAACATTTACTCCACAATTAAAAAAATCTTTACATATTTCTTTTGTAAGCCCTACCCCTTGAGATGCAGCATTTTCACCATTAACAATTACAAAATCAATATTTTTTGATTTAATTTCACTCAAGAGATTATTGGTCAACTTTGAAGAACCAGCAACACCCACCACATCCCCCAAAAATAATATTTTCATTAAATAATATCTTTCTCAGTTATAATTAAATCTAATTTTTTGTCATACTTATTTATTGGTATTGTTTTTAATTTTTGAAAAGAAAAAGCAAGACCAATTTTTAGTATATTTTTTTTTTTTGATATTTTTTGAATGTAACGGTCATAGAAACCACCTCCATAACCTAATCTATTTAATTCTTTATCAAATGCTACCAAAGGAACAAATAAAATATCAGGGTAAACTCTATCACTAGCAACCGGTTCTGGGATACCGTATTTATTTAGTATTAAAGGATCATTTTTATACCATTTATAAAATTCCATTTGACTTTTATTTTTAATTTTTGGTAGTGAAATTGTTGAACCTTTTTTAAAAAAATAATTTAAAATTTTCAAATCGTCAATCTCATAGTTTGTTGGGTAATACCCACCAATAATTTTTAAATTATAATTTTTTTTGTTAAGATACGAATAAATATTACTTGGTTTTATACTGATTAACTTTTTTGAATTATTTTTTCTTACTTTTAATAATTTATCTCTTAACTTTGATTTAATCACAAATTTATTTGGATAGATTGTCTATTTTTGCATTTTTGACAAAATTTGATATTTGATTAGCTGCTTCATCGATTAACTGTTCATATTTTTTCTGATTATTCTCAATTTCAATTTTGAAATCTTCATGATTTAAATTAAGTTTCTTTATTTCATCCTCTTTTTTATCTCGATACTCATAAATTAAAGATTTAAGCTCTTTAAATTTGTTTGATAAATCTTTGAATTCATTTTTTCTTTGTTCAACCTTTTTTTTGGTATCATAATATTCATCCATTATTTTAACTGCTGTAATTAGCAGAAGTTTATTCTCACCTAGGTTGCCTAAATCATTTTTTAAATTATTAAACTTTTGACTAATTTTAATAAGTAATTCTTCCAGGTGTTCTTCCTGTCCGTCCTCACAAGACAAGATGAATTCTTTATTATTAAATTTAATTGTTACATTTGCCATTTATCAATTTCTTCCAATAGGGTATCTGTTTCTTGATTTAATTCATCAATTTTTTCGGAAAACTCGATTTGCTTTCTTTGCTCTTGTTTTTCTTTATTTTTAATTTCCTCAATTTTTTTAGTCAGCAAGCTATGCTCCACTAATAGTTCTTTGTATTTATTTTCTAACTCATTTTTTTCAATTTCTAATTGATTTTTTTGTTTATTTAAATTTTCAATATTATTTTGTAATTCTGGATTAGTTAGGTCCAAATTTTTTAATTGATCTAAAACTAAAATTAATTTTTTTTCTTTTTCGTTTATAGAATTCATATATATAGATATAGTAATAAATAGATTCTTCTTAGTCTAGTCAGGATAATTTTGAATAAACTACATAATGATTTAGCAAATTGCATCAGATTTTTGTCAATAGATGCAGTGCAAAAAGCTAATTCTGGTCACCCAGGTATGCCTATGGGTATGGCAGATGTTGCAACTGTACTTTTTAGGAGTTTTTTAAGATTTAATCCTAGGAATCCAAATTGGATAAATAGAGATAGATTCGTTTTATCCGCGGGTCATGGATCAATGCTGTTGTACTCTTTACTATTCTTAACTGGATATAAGAGTATTTCATTAAATAGTATAAAAAATTTCAGACAGCTAAACTCAATATGTGCTGGTCATCCTGAGTACCATCCAAATTCAGGTATAGAAACTACAACAGGGCCTTTGGGACAAGGAATAGCAAACGCAGTAGGGTTTGCAATTTCAGAAGAAATTTTAAAAAAAAAATTAGGTAATGGTTTAATTGATCACAAAACTTATGTTTTAGTTGGAGATGGTTGTTTGATGGAAGGAATAAGTCATGAGGCAATGAGCTTAGCAGGACATTTGAAACTTAAAAATTTAGTAATGCTGTTTGATAATAATTCTATTTCAATTGATGGTCCAACTAATCTTACTGTTTCAGATAATTTTAAAAAAAGATTTGAAGGTTATGGTTGGGATTACATTTTAATAAATGGACATAATGAAAAAGAAATATTTAAAGCATTAAAAAATGTTCAAAAAGCAAAAAAACCAACTGTAATTTCATGTAAAACAAAAATCGGGTACGGTTCACCTAATAAATCAGGTAAGGCGTCCTCTCATGGAAGCCCTCTAGGTTTAGAAGAAGTTGAACTTGTTAGAAAAACTTTAAATTGGAATTATAAAACTTTTTATATTCCAAATAAATATTTGAAAGAGTGGAGAAAAATTGGTCAAAAAGGAGAAGCTAAAGAAAAAAAATGGATAAAGATATTTAACAAAAACAGGACAAAAATTAAAAACTTAACAAAAAATAATTTAACAAGTGTATTAAAAAGAGAAAAAAGAAATGCAATAAAAAATCCTAAAAATTTGGCTACGAGGAAATGTTCAGAAATGACACTTAATGCATTAACTAGCCAAAATCATAACTTAATAGGTGGCTCTGCTGATTTAGCAGGATCTAATAATACAAAAACAAAACACCATAAAATAATTAAACCTGGAGATTTCAGTGGAGATTATATTCATTACGGAGTAAGAGAGCATGGGATGAGTGGAATAATGAATGGTATCGCACTCTATGGCAATTTAATTCCATACGGTGGAACTTTTTTAATATTTTCAGATTATTGCAAACCTTCAATAAGATTATCTGCACTAATGCAAAAAAGAGTAATATATATAATGACACATGACTCTATAGGGCTTGGAGAAGACGGGCCAACTCATCAGCCAATTGAACAACTCTCAGGTCTGAGATCAATCCCCAATTTAAATGTTTTTAGACCAGCGGACAGAGTCGAAACAATAGAATGTTGGGAACATGCTCTAAAAAGCTCTAAGACACCAAGTATTATATCATTAACAAGGCAAGGTCTAAATCCAATAAGAAAATCATTTACGAATGTAAATAAGTGTTCATTAGGAGCCTATGAGGTTTTAAGAACTAGTAAAAAAATTAATTTAACAATATTTGCAACTGGGTCTGAGGTTAATTTAGCAATTGATACTAGTCATAAATTAGCCAAAGATAAGATATACTCTAAGGTCATATCTATGCCATCTATGGAACTTTTCGACTTGCAGTCAAAATTATATAAAAATAAAATTTTGAATGAAACTAAATTTAAAATTTCAATAGAAGCTGGATCAGGTGATCATTGGAAAAAATACATAGGTAGTTCAGGTACAACATTTGGAATTAATCAATTTGGCAAGAGTGCTCCCTATAAAGATATTTTCAAACACTTTGGACTAACTGTTTCAAATATAGCTAGTAAAACAAAGAAGATAGTAGGATATTAGCCATGGCAATTAAGATTGGGATCAATGGAATGGGTAGAATTGGTCGTATGATTGCTAGATCAATTTTTGAGAGTAAAAATAAAAATTTAAAAATTCAACATATTAATAACAGATCAAATTTAGAAACTACTTGTAAATTAATCAAATACGACTCGATTCATGGAAAATTTAATGCTGATCTTAAATTTGATCAGAAACATTTAATAATAAATAAACAAAAAATTTCATTTTCTCAAGAGCCGATGATCGAAAAAATCAATTGGAAAAAATACGATGTTGACTATGTTTTAGAATGCACTGGTAAATTTAATTCTAAAGAAAAACTTCAAGCCCACATAAAAAATGGAGCGAAAAAAGTAATAGTTTCTGCTCCATGTAAAAATGCAGATAAAACTATAGTTTTTGGTGTTAACGAATACAGTTTATCTAAAAAAGATAAGATTATCTCAGCCGCATCCTGTACTACTAATTGTTTGGCACCAGTTGTAAATGTAATTCACAAAAAATTTGAAATTGAAAAAGGTTTTATGACAACGATTCATTCGTTTACTAGTGACCAAAGAATTTTAGATAATTCTCACAAAGATCCAAGAAGAGCACGATCTGCAAGTCAGTCAATTGTTCCTACATCAACAGGAGCATCAAAAACAATAGGTGAAATAATTCCAGCTTTGAAAGGTAAATTAGAAGGAGTAGCAATGAGAGTGCCCACACCAAATGTTTCACTTGTAGAGTTAGTATTTTGTACAAAAAAACAAATTGATGTTAAGAATATTAATAATGCTTTTGAAGTGGCTTCAAAAAAAGAATTAAAAAAAATTTTAGAAGTTACAAATGAAAAATTAGTTTCAGTTGATTTTAATCATAATTCAGCCTCTGCAATTATTGATGCTTCTTTAACAAAGGTAGTTGGAACCAATATGGGAAAAATTTCAGCTTGGTATGATAACGAATGGGGCTTTTCCAATAGGATGTGCGACATAGCTGAAAATTTGCATAAAATCTCTTAATGAGAAGTATTAAAAATCAAAAAAATCTCCATGGTAAAAAAGTATTGCTGAGACTAGACTTAAACGTTCCTTTAATTAAGGGAAAAATAAGTGACACAACAAGGATAGATAAAATTTTACCTACTTTGAAATTTCTTAATAAAAAAAAAGCTAAAATTATTATATTGTCACATGTAGGTCGGCCAAAAGGTAAATTTGTAAAAAAGCTCTCATTAGAACCAATTTGTGAAAATTTAAAAGATCAATTAGGTTTAAATGTGAAACTAATTACACAGAATGTAAATGAAATTAAAAATAAGTATTTCTTTGATAACTTTGATGAAGAAATATTAATGTTAGAAAATATTAGGTTTTATAAGGAGGAAGAAAAAAATGATAAAAAATTTGCAAAGCACCTCGCAAGTTTTGGTGATCTTTATGTAAATGATGCTTTCTCTTGCTCACATCGCTCACACGCGTCAATTGTTGGAATTTCTAAATTCCTACCATCATTTTCTGGACTACAAATAGATTTAGAAGTTTACGCTTTAACTAAAATTACAACGCATATCAAAAAACCTATATCCTGTATAATTGGGGGTTCTAAGATTTCAACCAAAATTAATATTATTAGAAATTTAATACCCAAATTTGATAATGTTATCGTAGTTGGTGGAATGGCTAATAGTTTTATTGAGTACTTAGGTCATAATATTGGAAAATCTATTAGAGAAAAAAATTGTGAACTAATTATTGAAGAAATTATTTCTCTCTCAAAAAAACAAAAATGTAAAATAATTTATCCAGAAGATGTGTTTGTATCTAAAAATTTAAATGGATCACGTAAAAAAAAAGAATTGAAAAAAATATTGAGTGATGAAATGATTTTGGACATCGGCCCGAAAACTATAAGAAAAATAATAAATATTATTGATAAAAGTAGGACTATATTGTGGAACGGACCAGCAGGATACTTTGAAAACCCTCATTTTGCTGAAGGAAGCACTCAAATTGCAAAAAAAATAATTAAGAATAATAAATCGAATAAAATATTTTCAGTTGTAGGTGGAGGAGATACGGTTTCATTTTTAAGAAGTATAAATGCTTTGGATAGCTTTAACTTTGTTTCAACTGCAGGTGGAGCTTTTTTAGAATATCTTGAAGGTAAAAAACTTCCTGGTATAACCGCCCTAAATTAGAAAATGTCAGAACTAAATAAAATTGCACTTAAAATAATTTCTAACGGTAAAGGTATTCTTGCTGCAGATGAAAGCAATGGTACTATGACTAAAAGACTTAAAGCAGTTAATGTAAACTCAACTGCAGAAAATAGACTTTTGTTTAGGGAAATTCTTTTATCATCTGAATGTATGAAGGATTGTATTGGAGGAGTTATACTTTATGATGAAACAATAAACCAAACTACAAGTTTTGGAAAATCAATCCCTGACCTAATTTCCTCGTCGGGTGCTGTGCCAGGAATTAAAGTTGATACAGGTGCTAAAGTTTTAGCAAATTCTTCTGAAGAAAAAATTACTGAGGGTTTAGATAATCTTAGAGATAGATTGAAAAAATATTATCAACTTGGGGCAAGATTTACAAAATGGAGGGGTGTTTTCACTATTAGTGATAATTATCCAACAAAGCTAGCGATAAATAGCAACGCTCATGCACTTGCTAGATACTCAGCTCTAGTGCAGGAAAGTGGTATGGTTCCAATAGTAGAGCCTGAGCTATTAATGGATGGAGAACATACTTCAGATGTTTGCTTTAGCAAAACATCAGAAGTTATACAAAAATGTTTTGAAGAATTAATCTTACATAAAGTAGATCTTTCTGGAGTTATTTTGAAACCAAATATGATATTATCTGGCAATCAGTCAAAAGAAAAAATATCTAGTCAAGAAGTTTCAAAAAAAACACTTGAGTGTCTTAAAAATTCAGTTCCTAGTGAAGTACCTGGAATTGCTTTTTTATCAGGTGGTCAATCTGAATTGGAAGCAACAGAAAATTTAGATTTAATAAATAAAAATAATAATACTAATTTCATTATGACTTACTCATTTGGAAGAGCCCTACAACAAAGTGCTCTAAAGTTGTGGTCTAAAAATATAAAAGATCTAAAAACAACTCAAAGAACTTTTAATCACAGAGCTAAAATGTGTACATTGGCTGCTCAGGGAAAATGGGCAAATGAACTTGAAAATAAATAAAAAAAAATTTATTTATCTTATTTCGCCAAATAAAATATCTAAAAAATTTTATAAAGATCTTCAAAAGATACTAGAAACTAGAAAAATTAAGTTTTTTCAACTGAGACTCAAAAAATATTCATTAAAACAAAAAATTCTAATTGGAAGAAAAATAAAAGTTTTCTGTAAAAAAAATAAAGTTAAATTTTTAATCAATGATGATCCATCACTAGCATTAACATTAGGTGCTGATGGCTGTCACCTAGGCCAAAAAGACATGGATATAAAAGATGCTAAGAAGATTATTGGAAAAAAAATTATAGGTGTTACATGCCATAATTCTCTAAGTTTAGCTAAAAAAGCAATTAGGGCTAATGCAAGCTATTTAGCCTTTGGAGCTTTTTATTCTTCAAGCACTAAAAAAACCAAACATGTGGCAAATATCAAAATTTTAAATAAGATTAAGAAAATTACTAAAACACCAATTGTTGCTATTGGAGGTATTAATTCTGAAAATTATAAAAAACTGTTATTGAATAATGCAAATTTTTTAGCTATCTCAAGCTACATTTGGAATAATAAAAAATATAAACCTATAGAAGCTTTAGAAAAATTAAAATGAAAATTAACGCTGGTGAGATAAGAGTTGGAATGCTTTTAGAATATAAAAATGATTTATGGCAAGTTTTAAAAACTCAGCATGTTAAACCAGGTAAAGGCGGTGCCTTTGCACAAGTTGAAATGAAAAGTGTGGGAAAAAATACAAAGTTAAATGAGAGATTTAGGTCAAGTGAAACTGTTGAAAAGGCTTCTTTGGAAGAAACAAAATTTAATTACCTTTATGAGGATGAAAGTTATTATTTTTTTATGAACCCAAACAGTTTTGAACAAATAGAAATTAAAAAAGATGAAGTTGGAGATCAAGGAAAGCTTTTATCGGAAAATCTTGAGGTTTCTGTAAATTTTTACAATGAAAATCCAATTTCGGTTGAACTGCCTAACCAAGTTAAATGTAAGATAGATACAACGGACGCAGCTTTAAAAGGACAAACAGTTTCGTCTTCATATAAACCTGCGACGCTCGATAATGGATTGAATATTCAAGTACCTCCATTTATTGAGTCAGGGGACGAGGTAATAGTTGATACAAGAAATTTAGAATATGTAAAAAAAATTTAGGTATATGATTTCAATATCCTCAAATCTTAATATTATGATAAAGGCTGCAGAAAAAGCATCTAAGTCGCTTATAAGAGATTTTGGAGAAGTTGAAAAACTACAAGTATCCAAAAAAGGACCTAGAGATTTTGTAACTAAAACTGATAAACGAGTAGAAAATATTATTATTGAAGAACTCATTAAAACAAAAAAAAATTATTCATTTATTTCAGAAGAAATTGGAAAAATAAAAAATAAGGATGAGGATAATGTTTGGATTATTGACCCAATTGATGGGACAACAAATTTCGTTCATGGTATTCCTCATTTTGCAATTTGCATTGCGTTACAATCTAAAAAAGAAATAGTAAGTGGTTTAATTTTTGATCCTATTAAAGATGAAATGTTTTTTGCTGAAAAAAATAAAGGTACTTATCTAAATAATCAAAGATTAAGAGTTTCAAAAAAAAATATTCTAGATGATTGTTTATTTTCAAGTAACCATCAAGGAGTGAAATTTAGTAATTTTAATATGCGCTACACTGGTTGTGCAGCGTTAGATCTCGCATACGTGGCAGCTGGAAGATTTGATGGTTTCTTTTATAATGATATTAATCTTTGGGATGTAGCGGCTGGATCTTTAATGGTGCGGGAAGCTGGTGGGATTGTAAATGATCTAAATAAATTCAGCAATAATGCAATTAATGTTAGAGCCTCAAATGCTGGGATTAATGATAAAATGATGAAAGAATTAGAGAACTTTTAATTGTGTTCTGAATTTCCTTTGCTATAAGTCTCACTATGAAAAAAGATATTCATCCAAACTACCACAATATTAAAGTAGAAATGACAGATGGCAGTCAATTTGAAACAAAGTCTACATGGGGTGCTGAGGGAGACTTATTAAAATTAGAAATTGATCCTAAATCCCATTCAGCATGGACAGGTGGAAAACAGAAATTAATGGATAAAGGTAGAATTAGTAAATTTAATAAAAAATTCCAAAATTTTAAATCAGAAAAGAATAATTAAATGTCAAATGCACCGTTGATGCCAATGGCTACTGCCGTATGGCTTGTTGAAAACACGACATTAACATTTAAACAAATTGCAGATTTCTGTCACTTACACGAAGTGGAAATTCAAGGAATTGCTGATGGTGAAGTAGCAAAAGGCATTAAAGCTTACAATCCTATAATATCAGGTCAATTATCAAGAGAAGAAATTGAACAATCTTCTAAAGATTATAACAGACCGTTGCAAATTAAAAGTACCGATATTGAAATATCGAATTCAGAAAAGAAAATAAAAAAATATGTTCCACTTTCAAAAAGACAAGATAAACCAGACTCTGCATTGTGGCTTATTAAACAACATAGTTTACTAAAGGATTCTCAAATTGCTAAACTTGTTGGCATAACAAAAAATTCAGTTACTTCAATCAGAAATAAAAGTTATTGGAATTATAACAATCTAAATCCAAAAGATCCTGTTGCATTAAACTTGTTCACACAAAAAGATTTATTAGATGCTGTAGAAAAAGCTGAAAGAAGAATAAAAAGAGAAAAAAAACAAAAAGAAAAGGAAAAAATAAGTAATTTAACTCCTGCTTAATGAGTAAAATAAATAGACATAAAATTATAAAAGTGCTAATTAACCGTTTTTTTGGAGGTAGTTATTAAAATAGAAGTTAAAGATAATAATATTGAACAAGCTCTAAGAGTTTTAAAAAGGAAGCTTCAGAGAGACGGTTTTTTTAAAGTAATCAAGTTAAAAAATACTTATGAAAAGCCTTCAGAAAAGAAAAAAAGAATTCTTCAAGAAAATATCAAAAGAGTAAAAAAGTTAAATAAACTTAAAAATAGAATTTAGACACACAGCGGGGTGGAGCAGTCTGGTAGCTCGTCAGGCTCATAACCTGAAGGTCGGCGGTTCAAATCCGTCCCCCGCAACCAATTTCAGACTAAATTTTAAAATTAGATTTTTTACTATCCAATAAAAAGGCTTTAACTGTTTCTTTTGTAAGTTGATCAAATGATTTTCCAAAATTTTCTATTTTTTCAATAATTGCTGGTGGCACGGTGATTATATGACATCCCAATTGTTTAGCTTGTAGATAATTATAAGGCTCTCTTACGCTTGCCCATAATATCTCAACATTTTTAAATTTTTTAGCTAATTTGACACTTTTAATAAATTCTGGAATAGGATCTTTTCCAACATCCCCTGCCCTTCCAGCAAAAATAGAAATGATTACTTTTGTTTTTTTATTAATTAACTTTAGAATCTTTTCGGCTTGTATAGCATTATAAACAGCAGTTATATTAAGTTTAATATTTTGATCATTTAATTCTTTGATAATTCTGCCCATAAATTTACCCTTAGAATTAACAACTGGCACTTTTACATAAACATTTTTTCCCCAAGTATTTATCTTCATTGCTTGAATTCTCATTTCATTATATTCATCAGCAAATACTTCTAGGGATACTGGTTTATTATTGCAAATTTTTAAGATTTTTTTTGAATATGATTTATAATCTTCAGCTCCAGCTTTTCTCATTAAGCTTGGATTTGTCGTGAATCCTTTAACAATTTTTTTTTTATTAAATTTTTTAATTTGCTTTAATTCTGCAATGTCACAAAATATTTTAGTATTCAATTTACACCTATAGATTTTTAGTAATGTCTTCTGTCATTTTTTTAGCATCTGCAAACAACATTAAAGTATTTTCCTTGTAAAATAGATCATTATCAATTCCAGCATAACCAGGTGACAAACTTCTTTTAACAAATAATACTGATTTACATTTTTCAACATCGAGAACAGGCATTCCGTAAATTGGGCTTTGTGGATCTGTTTTTGCAACTGGGTTTGTTACATCATTAGCACCTATTACAAACGCTACATCTGCATTTGCAAAATCATTATTAATTTCTTCTAATTCAAATACTTCATCATATGGCACATTTGCTTCAGCTAATAGTACATTCATATGACCTGGCATTCGACCCGCTACTGGATGAATTGCATAAGAAACTTTTATGTCATTTTTTTTTAAAGTATCAACCATTTCTCTCAATGCGTGTTGTGCCTGTGCAACAGCCATTCCATACCCTGGAACAATTATTACTGATGAAGCATTTTTCATTAAAAAAGCAGCATCATCTGCATTTCCACTTTTAACTGGTCTTTGCTCTTTATTTTGTGATGATACTGATTGTTCAGTTGCACCAAATCCTCCTAAAATCACATTAAAGAATGATCTGTTCATTCCTTTGCACATTATGTAGGATAAAATTGCTCCAGATGATCCTACTAATGCTCCAGTAATTATTAATGCTGTATTTTCTAAGGTAAATCCAATACCTGCTGCTGCCCAACCTGAGTATGAATTTAGCATTGAAATTACCACTGGCATATCTGCCCCACCAATAGGGATTATTAATAAAAAACCAATTAAAAATGATATAGTCAGTAATATCCAAAATAAATTTGAAGACTGAGTTGAACAAAGTAGATAAATAATAACAATTATTGAAATTAAAATTAAAGCATTTAGTGGATGCTGACCTTTAAATGTTATAGGCGAACCAGACATTATTCCTTGAAGTTTTAAAAAAGCAATAATCGAACCTGAAAAAGTTATTGCACCGACTGCCGCACCAATTGACATTTCAATTAAACTACCAAGTTTAATGTTGCCTGGTGAACCTAAATTAAATGCTTCTGGATTTAAAAAAGCAGCTATTGCTACAAATACAGCTGAAAGACCAACTAAACTATGAAAACCAGCAACTAATTCTGGCATTGCTGTCATTGGAATTTTATAAGCTATAAAAGCACCAATTAAACCTCCTATTAAAAGAAAGATTAAAACTATTAGGAATCCAGCTGAAAAATTACCAATTGATAAAAATGTAACTATAACTGCAATGGCCATTCCTAAAATTCCAAAGAAATTTCCTTGCCTTGATGTTTCTGGTGAAGAAAGCCCCCTCAAGGCAAGAATAAATAATACTCCTGAAATTAAATAAAAGATGGCTGATAAATTTGCAGATAACATTATTTATCCTTTTTCTTTTTTTTATACATTGCAAGCATTCTTTGCGTTACTAGGAAGCCACCAAAAATATTTACTGCTGCTAATGATATTGCCAAGAATCCAAATATACTTGAAGTACTAAATATACTGTCAGAATTTCCAGCTAATCCTGCAATAATTGCACCAACAATTATTACTGATGAAATTGCATTAGTTACAGACATTAAAGGTGTATGTAACGACGGTGTAACACTCCACACTACATAATAACCAATAAAAATTGATAATATAAATATGCTTAATCTAAATATAAAAGGGTCTATTTCCATGATTTACTTTATTAGTGTTTTTTCAATTATTTCATCTTCTAAATTTATATTTAATTTCTTATTTTCTTTATCATATAAGTTTGAAATAAAATTAAATACATTTTTAGCAAATAAATTGGATGCCGATACGGGCAATTTATTTAGGATATTTGCTTCTCCTAAAATTTTAACACCATCTTTTACAACAACTTTATCAACTTCTGTAAATGCTGTGTTACCTCCCTGAATAGCAGCTAGATCATAGATAACTGAGCCTGATTGAAGATTTTTAAACATTTCCTTTTTTATAATTTTAGGTGCTTCTCTTCCTGGAATTAAAGCTGTACAAATAATGATATCAATCTTTTTTAAAGTCTCAGTTAATAATTCTTCCTGTTTTTTTTTAAAATCATCAGATGCTTCTTTTGCATAACCACCTTCAGTTTCTAAATTTTCAGAGCCTTCTACAGTTAAAAATTTACCACCTAAGCTTTCAACTTGCTCTTTAGAAGCCATTCTTACATCTGTTGCAAGCACCACTGCTCCCATCCTTTTTGCTGTAGCAATTGCTTGTAATCCTGCAACGCCTGCTCCAACTACCAACACTTTGGCTGCAGGAATAGTTCCTGCTGCAG
>CACEOF010000002.1 GCA_902561095.1 uncultured Pelagibacteraceae bacterium
TACTTACAGCTTTGAGCATTCTTTCATATGGTTTATGGTCTAATATTTGACTACCTATATGAACACTTAAACACTGTAGATTGATATTTTTTGAGTTTTTACAGTAATTTACAAGTTCGTAAAAAGTTTTACTGTTTACTCCAAATTTGTTTTCACTTTTACCAGTAGAAATCTGTTTAAGCGTTTTTGCATCAGTATTTGGGTTTAGTCTTATTCCAACTTGTACAATTTTTCTTTTTCGTTTTGCAATTTTATTAATCTCTCGAATTTCACTTTTTGACTCTGCATTAATAAGTAATATTTTTTTTTCGATAGCAAAATTAATTTCTTCATTAGTTTTACCAACTCCTGAAAATACTATTTTGCTGGGATTTACTCCTGCTTTTAAAGCCAACATAAGTTCTCCTTTCGATACAACGTCAGCACCTAAACCTAATTTCTTAATTTCTCTAATTATATTCACATTAGTATTTGATTTTACTGAAAAGCAGACCAATGGAGAAAAGGATTTAAAATTTTTTTTAAAAATATTTATGTTATCTTTTAACTTTGAGTATGAGTAACAATAGGCTGGAGTTCGAAATTTATTAGCAATATTAAGAACACTTACTTCCTCAATAAAAAGTTTTTTTTTAATGTATTTCATCAATTTTTAAATATTGGGTCACATTTTTCATTATCTGAGTCCGAATATTTTGGGCATCCTTTTTTTCCACAGGATACCACTAAGATTAAAAATATTAGTAGTATAGTTAATTTTTTAATCATATTTCTTGTTTGTATTTCATTATCATCTTTTTGATATTATCAAAAGATGTTCCTCCAAATGATTTTTTTGAATTCACAGAATTGTTTAAATCAAACACCTTTAAAACATCTTCAGTAAGTTTAGGCTCAATTTTTCTAAGTTGCTCTAAAGATAGTTCATCTAAATTTTTTTTTGTTTTTTCTGCTAAATTAACAATAGCCGAGGTTTTTTGATATGCATTTCTAAATGAGATTGAATGATTTTTCACTAGATAGTCAGCTAAGTCTGTTGCAGTAATGTAACCTTTATTTGCAAGCTCAAGCATTTCTTTTTTGTTAGGAGTACAATTTTTTAATACTTCATCAAAAATTTTAAGACAATTTATAAGTGTATCATTTGAATTAAACACAATCTCTTTATCATCTTGTAAATCTTTAAAATAAGATAGTGGTAAACCTTTTAAAATAGTCAGCATAGAAAATAAATTTCCATAGGTACTTCCAGATTTACCTCTTAAATATTCTAGAAGATCAGGATTTTTTTTTTGAGGCATTATCGAAGAGCCGGTTACAACTTTATCAGACAAATTAATTAAATTGAAACCATCTGAATTCCATATAATTAACTCTTCTGCAATTCTTGAAATATGCATAGAGCACACTGATACGCTGTAAAGAAAATCAAGCACAAAGTCTCTATTTGAAACTGTATCAATAGAATTATTTGTAGGTTTTTTAAAACCAAGTTTTTTGGTTGTATAATTTCTGTCTATATTAAATGATGTCCCAGATAAAGCAGCAACACCAAGTGGATTTTCATCTAAACTTTCAAGATTGTTAGAAAATCTTTTTTTATCTCTATTAAACATTTCAACATAAGACATAAGATAATGTGCGAAAGAAATTGCTTGAGCATTTTTTAAATGTGTAAAACCAGGCATAATAGTTTGAATATTTTTTTCAGCTAATTTTATTGAAGTTTTAATAACTTTATCTAAATTACTATTTATTTCATTAGTTGCAGATTTTAACCATAACTTGAAATCAGTAATTACCTGATCATTTCTTGATCTTGCTGTATGGATATATCCCGCTTCTTCACCAATAATTTGAAAAAGTCTTTTTTCAATATTCATATGAATATCTTCATATTTTTTATTGAATTCAAATTTTTTATTAGAAATTTCTCTTTCTATTTTATTCAGACCATAAATAATTTTATTTTTAATTTTAAATGATATTATTTTTTGTTTAAAAAGCATCTCAACATGGGCGATGGATCCTTTAATATCTTCTTTGTAGAGTCTTTTATCAACATCTAAAGAATTACCAACTTTTTGAAACAAACTTGACGTATCTTTTTTTATACGTGTGTTCCACATTGCCTGGTTGTTTTTATTTTTTGCCATGATATTTAATTATACCTATTTAATATGAGAATTTTAATATTATTTACCTTTTTAATCACAAATGCTCTTGGAAATGAATTGCCAGATTTAAAAAATCTTGTAATCCATAAAATACCAAAAATATACGATAATGTTATTTTTTTAGATGATGCAGATGAAGAAATTAATATTCAAAATTTAGATAGTAAGCTGATAATATTAAATTTTTGGGCAACTTGGTGTGAACCATGTAAAGAGGAAATGCCTTCTTTAAACAGGCTTCAAGCAAATCAAAAGCTAAAGAACTTAAAAATATATCCGATTAATATTGGTAAAGAAAATCTAAATAAAGTTAAAAGTTTTTTTTCTGAATTAAATATAAATAATTTAGAGCCTTATTTCGATAATCCATCAACTCTAGCAAAAACTTTTTCTTTAAGAGGACTTCCAACTACCATACTTTTAAATTCTAAAGGGGAAGAATTTGCCAGAATTATTGGATCAATAAATTTTGATAATGAAAATTTTATTAACTGGTTAAAAAATTTAAGTTAATCTTTAAAAAAATAAGCAAAAGCGACCAAAGCAATTATAGCAATAAATTGCAAAATGACTCTCATCTGCATTAACTTATTTGAATATTTTTTGCTTGTCTCTCCACCCTTGAAAAGAGTCCCTATGCCTAATATTAGAACGACACCTACTGCAATTAAAAGAGCAATAGACAGAACTTTAACTATAATTCCTGATAACATTTTTGTATTTTAGATTGTTTTTAAAAATAAAACACTTAATTTATTAACTATGACATTTTGCCTTAACGCCGTAATCATTAGACCCGAAAATGGAATTCAAATAAAAAAAGCAATTATTTTATTACATGGATATGGTGGTGATGGAAAGGATATTAGTATGCTCTCATTAAATTGGAAAAGACATATGCCAAATACAGTTTTTATATGTCCAAATGGACACGAGACTTGTGCTATGAACCCTTCAGGATATCAATGGTTTGATCTTAGCAAAGAAGAACCAGCTTATATATTGGAGCAATCAATTAAAGCTGAGAATGTAATTAAAAAATTTATCGAGGAAGTTAAATTAGAATTTGATTTATCAAATAAAGACATATGTTTATCTGGTTTTAGTCAAGGTTGTATGATGTCTTTAAATGTTGGCTTAACATCAGATGAAAAATTTTCTTGTATCGTTGGTTTTTCCGGAAAAATTATTGATAAGGATAACTTAAAAAATAGAATCAAAAATAAAACTGAAACTTTACTTATCCATGGTGATACTGATCAAATTGTCCCATCAATCAACTTACTAGAAGCTAAAGACTTTTTAATAAGAAATGATGTCAAAGTTGATACACTTTTAATTAAAAATTGTGATCATCACATTCCTATACAAGCTTCTAGTACAGCATTGAATTATATATTAAAGAAACTTTAATATCTCTTAATATTGATTAAGTAGATCAACTGAGTTAAAATTAATATATGAATAACTTTATTGAACAAAACGTTTCATTAGAAAAATGTCCAGCATTAGTCTTAAATGCTGATTACAGACCATTGAGTTATTACCCTTTATCATTATGGTCGTGGCAAGACACAGTAAAATCAGTTTTTTTAGATAGAGTGATCATAGTTAGCAATTATGATAGAATTATTCGAAGCCCTTCTTTTAATATGCAATTACCAAGTGTTATTGCACTTAAAGATTATATTGTTCCACAATCAAAACCTAGCTTTACAAGATTTAATGTATTCTTAAGAGATAAATTCTCTTGCCAGTATTGTGGTAGTGATGAGGAGCTTACTTTTGATCATTTGCTTCCAAGATCAAAAGGAGGTGAGACTAACTGGGATAACGTAGTAACTGCTTGCTCTGCATGTAATGTAAAAAAGGGTGGAAAATTATTAAAAAATTCAGGAATGAAATTACATCAGTATCCTTATAGGCCATCAACAGAAGATTTACATAAAAATGGAAAAAATTTTCCTCCAAACTTTCTTCATAAAAGTTGGATGGACTATCTATACTGGGACGTTGAACTAGAGGCTTAAATTTTTTCAGATATATTTATTGCAATTTTAGATCCAGTTTTTATTAGTTTATCTAAAATTAAGTAAGGTCCTTTTTTGGTTGCACCTTTTTCATAAGCTATATCTTTATGATTTAGCTCATCTTCTCTGAATTTGATAATTTTTTTCTTTAACGTTTTTTCACTATCGTCAAGTTGGTTAATCTGATTTAAATAATGTTCATCAATAACTTCTTCAACAGAGGCAGTACAAAGCATTGCAGCTTTTTTACCTAATAAAGTTGATCCAAAACCCAAACCTACACCTAACAAATCCCAAAGAGGTAAAAATTTCGTAGGAGCTATATTTCTCTTTTTTATTTCTTTTTCAAAAAAATCACGATGTTCTTTTTCATGAATTTTCATTTCTTCAATAGTTTCTTTTAATTTATCATTTTTTACAAATGTATTTAAAGCAAGTAATTGACCTTCATAAATTTTTACAGCGCCTCTTTCGCCAGCATGATCCACTCTTATGAATTCTTCCACTTTTTTTTTATCTGTTCTTTTCATATCCAAAGTAAATTTTTGTTAAACCAATAGTTAATAATAAACAAATTATTATATTGAAGCTTGTAAGTGATAATCCAAAAATTTTGAATGTTACATCTTTGCAACTTATACTTTTTTGTTGTAATTGCTTTAATATTTCATCTTTATCAACAATATTTGCTCCCTTTTTAAGATCGCAAAGTAAAGACTCTTGTATAAACCCTTGTTCAATTCCTAAGTGGTATAAAGACAATATTGTTGCTATTAAAAAAATTATTGCCAATGAGAGAATTAGATACTTTTCTAGATTATTGTATTTATAATTTATTAATACAATTAAGATTGCTAAAAAATATGGGATCCTTTCATACACACAAAGATTACAAGGTTGGTGACCAAGAATGTATTCTATGAAATATGCAGATATTAATGCAATAAAGCTTATTAAAAATATACCTGTAAATAAATTTTTATTGCTGAGGTTAAACATTAAATTTATAAAATAAAAATATTATTAAAAATATAATAACAAGTAATATTCCCAAAATGGTAAACCATTTTGATCCATGTCTGTTCATAAAATCTGTAAATAAATGTCCAAATTTATACGACAAGTAAGAAATAATAAAAAACCTAAGACTTCTAGAGATAAGACTTACAATGATAAATATGAACAGATTAAAACCAATTAATCCACTAGCAATTGTGAAAGCTTTATAAGGCAAAGGGGTAAAACCTGCTAAAAAAAGTATACTTAGCCATGCTAGAAACCCCTCTCCAATAGATAAATCATATTTTAATTTTTCAACTTTATTTTCATATCCATAAAATTCGATCACACTGAAAGATAGATCATAAAAAAATGATCCCAGGAAGTATCCAAAAACACCTCCCAAAACTGAAAAAATGGATGCTATCAAAAATATTTTTATGTAATTTTTTTTCTTTGCTATGACCATAGGCACAATCATTACGTCTGGTGGTATGGGAAAAAAAGAACTTTCAATAAACGAAACTAAACCCAAATAAAAGTTTGAGCTCTTATGTGATGCTAAATCTAAACATTTTATGTAAAGAGTTTGAAACATTTTTTGGTTTTAATATAATTTTAGTTCTTATACTATTTAAATATAATTTAATTCAAATTAGTGGGCGAATGGCGGAACTGGTAGACGCGCACGACTCAAAATCGTGTTTCGCAAGAAGTGAGAGTTCGATTCTCTCTTCGCCCACCAAAAGATATGGAAATAAATAAACAAAATAATCTTTTAGAACTTTTTTATCAACAGTACTTAAAAGAAAAGCCCGATCAAATTTTTTTGAAATCATTAAAAAATTTAGAAAATAAATTTACATGGAAAGAAACCTATTTAAATATTTTAAAACTATCTGAAGAGTTAAGTTCATTTATAGAGAATAAAGATCGTTGTTTGTTAATTTCAGAAAATAGACCTGAATGGATGATCTCTGATTTAGCAATAATGTTATCAAAAGGTATTACTGTTCCAGCTTATACGACCTATCTAGAAAGAGATTATGAATTTTTAATTAATGATTGCAACCCATCAGTTATAATTGTTTCAGATGCTTTGCAATATAATAAAATTAAAAATATAGTTAAATCTAAACCTTACATAAAAAAAATACTATCTTTTGAAGAGATTAAAGATGCAAATGATGTTATTTGCATAAAAAATATTTTTGAAAAAAAAAAATATCTGGAAAAAAATTTTCTAGATTTAGATATTTCAAGAAAAGATCTTGCCTGTATAATTTATACCTCTGGCACACAAGGAAACCCCAAAGGTGTGATGTTAAGTCATGGAGGAATATTAAGTAATTGTGAAGGTGCCTTATTTTTACTTAAAGAGTTTATTTCAAAAAAACCTGGGTTTCTAACCTGGTTACCCTTGTCACATTCTTATGAGCACACTGTTCAATTTGTTCAGATAGCGCTAGGTGCTAGGGTTTTTTATGCAGAAAGTATAGATAAGCTAATAAAAAATATGGATGAATGTAACCCTGATATTATGACTGCCGTGCCAAGATTTTATCAAAATTTGTATCAAAAAATAAATGCATCTTTTAATAAAACAAAAGGCCTAAAAAAATATCTTATTAATAAGATGCTCTTTCTTGGTGAGAAGACTTTATTTAAAAATAATTTGTCCACTTTGGAAATTGTACAAAATTTTATTTGTGAAAAAATAGTTAGAAAAAAAATTAAATCTCAATTTGGTGGTTCTTTAAAGTTATTTATTTCTGGAGGTGGAGCATTGGATAAAGATGTGGGAGTATTTTTAAACGCAATAGGATTGCCTACATTGCAGGGATACGGTTTAACAGAAACTTCTCCAGTGGTCAGTTGTAATCCAAAAGATGATATAAGAATTGATACAGTTGGACCTGCTTTTGCAGCAAATAAGGTTAAAATAGCAGATGATGGTGAGATCTTAGTTAAGGGTGAAAATGTGATGTTAGGTTATTGGAACAATGACGAGGAAACAAAAAAAGTTTTAAAAGATGGATGGTTATATACGGGTGATATAGGTCATTTTGAAAACAAATACCTAAAAATTACAGACAGAAAAAAAGATATTTTAATAACTCCTGGAGGTGAAAATATTTCACCAGTAAAAATTGAAAACGATTTATTAAAAATCAGTTTTGTTGAACAAACTTTAGTTTATGGAGATAACAAACCTTATTTAGTTGCATTATTAGTTTTAAATAAAGAAAACTCTTATACATCTGATGAGATAATTTTAAAAGAATTAGAAATAGTAAATAAAAATTTATCAAAAATAGAAAAAATAAAAAAATTTATTGTTATTAAAGATAAATTTACAATTGAAAATGGGTTGATAACCCCAACATTAAAATTAAAAAGATATAAAATTATTCAAAAATATAAAAATCATTTAGAAAATCTTTATTAATTTATTTTTACCAAATGCTTTATTAACCGCATAAACATTAACTTAATTAATGGATTAAAATTTAGAATAAACAATAATTAAGAAAATTTTTTTCTAAATTTTCAATTTCAATTAAAGGTTTGACATAACTTATAGAAAAAAATAAAAATATAGTAACAGCGAATCATTTAGATTTGCTTAACTAAAAAAGGGAGCTAAAGATGCCTAAGAAAAGAAAAAAAGCGGCAAAGAAAAGTAAGAAAAAAGCTAAGAAAAAAGCTAAGAAAAAAGCAAAAAAAAGAAGAAGAAAGTAATATCTTAGTACTTTTCAAAAAAACGCTTCTCATAACAGTTTGTATGGGAGGCGTTTTTTTTATTCCTCATCAGGCTCCTCGTTATCAGAAATTGTTTCATCAACTGGCAATTCCTCAGTAGTGGATTTAGGAGGGCTCGCAACAGCTTGCGTTTGACTACCTGAATTTCTTTTTAGTGCTTTATCCAGCTTTTTCTGAGTGTCTTCTAAGGATAAATTTAGAATTATCTGAAATTCTGATAAAATTCTTTCGTAGGCTTTTTCAAAAAGTTGTCTCTCACTATAAGATTGATCTACCATGAGGTCGTCACCTTTGTTTAAATCTCTTACAACCTCTGCTAATTCGTATATTTTTCCTGATGAAATTTTTGCCTCGTATTCCTGTGCTCTTCTGCTCCACATTGATCTTTTAATTTTAGGTTTACTTTTTAGAATAGAGATACATTTATTAACCTGATTAATAGTTGCTAATGGTCTTAGATGAGATTGCTTATTCACAGGAACCATTCCATTTGCTTTATCTTTCTCAAACTTAATAACATAAGTCTCAACATCTATCCCACCTATATTGATTTTCTTAAATTCATTAATTTGTCCAACACCATGCTTGGGATAAACAACAAAATCTTTTATTTTATATTCTCTTTTTTCAGACCCTTGCTTTTTAACTTTTTTTATTTCAGGTTTAAGTTCATTGGTTTTAGAAATCCTGAGATTATCAACTTTTTGTTCTGTCTGGCTTAAAACTTTTTTTTTATTAGCTTTTGTTTTTTGTGATTTTAAAAGATTTTTCTTTAAAATTTTTTTTACTTTTTTTACTTTTTTTACTTTTTTTGGAATTATTTTTTTTGTTTTTTTTACTTTATTTTTAATAACTTTTTTTTTAGTAACTTTTTTTTTCACTTTTTTTTCAGTTTTACCTTTAAAGATTTTCTTTAAAATATTTTTTGTACTTATCTTGCTCATTTTTAAAAATTTTATGATCCGGTAGAGGATCTTTTTTCTCACTTATATTAGGCCAGATTTCTGAGTATTTTTTATTTATCTCTAACCATTTTTCGCTACCAGGTTCTGTATCGGCTGTTATTGCATCAATCGGACATTCTGGCTCACAAACGCCACAATCTATACACTCCTCTGGATTAATTACAAGCATATTTTTTCCTTCATAGAAGCAATCAACGGGGCACACATCTACACAATCAGTTAATTTACATTTGATACATTTGTCATTTACAAGGTAAGTCATTTTTAATTTCTATTTTTTATTTTTTCTTTAATATCTCCCATTACTTTACTGTCAACATAAAGTAATCCTGAAAGTCTTCTCATTAAATTAGTTTCATATAAGTCAGCGTCTTTATTTGAGTAAATTATAGCCCATAAAGTCTCAATTATTTTGATTTTTTCTTTTTCAGATAAATTTTTTACTTCTTTTGTAAATTCAAGAATTTGATTTGAATTATCTTCAGTAACTATTGCTTCTTTAATTATGGATGAAAGATTTTCTTTTTTAACTCCCAATTCTAACAATGTTTTCTTAATTATCTCCTCCTCTTTATCAGTAAAATTTTCATCGATCTTTGCTGCATGAATTAACAATGCACCAATTTTAATAAAAAAAAAGTTGTCTACTTTTTTATCATCTTTCTTAAAAAACATAATAACTATCTTAGGTTTAAATTTTTTAAAACTTCAAAGGGATTTTCTTTTGAAATTTTTTTAGCTGGTACTTTTTTAAATTTTTTAATTGGACTATATTTAAAATATATTTCTTTTTCTTTTTCAAATATTTTATAATTCATTTTAGTTAAGAGCTTCTTAAAGTTTTCTTTACTACATCCTAATAGGTTTAACATTTCAGGTACTACTTTAATGTTCGTTTCCTCCTTAGAATTTGAATTAATGATTAACATAAATAGTCTTTCTAGAATATCTATCCTAACAAAGAATGCGTCAAATTTCTCAAAACCACATAAAAGCATAAAGCTTTGGTTTTTAAAGTCTTTGTTGTCCACAAAATTAAGACCAAATGTAGGAGGTTTTAGATCATAAAATTTTTGGTGAAAATTTTTCCATAATAAAGTCCTCAACGATACTGCTTCAGGCTTAATTAATTGATGCAAAAACACATGATACCGGCCAAATTTCACACCTAATTCCCTCAGAATTTTTCTTTCATTTTTGCCTAGTTTTTTTAAGTATTCTGAAACCTGTTCTCTCTTCAGCACTCCATTATTTTCATAAAGCTGATAGGCTAAAGCTTTTATAGATGGGTTATTCTCTTTAATATTTTTTAGGTCAATAAGACTTTTTAATACCTCATTGATTTTTGTTTGAATCCATTTGTAAATATATTCATTTAATTTTTGCTTAGGACCTTGATCAATTATATCATCTAAAATTAAACTAAAATTTGGATTTAGATAATCTGCACCTGTAGAAAGTTTTGCAATTGGAAATTTGTTCCAATAAATCTTAAAATCCTCATGGAGTTGAATTAAACCTGTATCAATAATTGCTTGAATTCTTCTCTCAAGTTCTGGACCAATCGTCTGTCTTGCTGCTTTTTTTAAAGACTTGATATCTGTCTCTAAAGCACCTTTTTTTAAGTCTAATTCCAATTTTAAACCATTTATTCTTCCAATAAATTGTTCATCAATCATTACGTTGTTATTTTCCAAGATATCTGTTTTAAATTCCATGTCTTGTTTTAATCCTCTTGCAAGAACACTTGCTCTTTTATCAATAAAAGTTTTAGTAAGTTCTTCATGAAGTCTATCTGAAAGTCTATCTTCTAAATGTTTAGTTTTCTCAATCCAATAATCTTGATTTTCTACCCAATTATTTTTATTTGAAACATATGACCAAGTTCTTACATTTGCAATTCTATTTGATAAAGAGTCAACATTTCCGTCTAATTTGTCAAGTTTCATAAGCTGTAATCTCATATAATCGTTAGAAATTACTCTTTTATCACTTCTTAAAAACTTAAAAACACTTCCAATAACCTCATAATGATTGCCATAAGTTTTCTTTACAAAATCAGGAATTTGACAGCACTCCCATAGCAGACTTAGAGTTTTCTCATTAAATTTTAAATTATTAAAATTAGTATCTTTTAAAAAATATTTAAGGGCTTTTTCATCTTCACACTCATGTATTTTTCTCAACCATTCCATATGAGGTTTTTCATCTAAACTTTTAATTAAACTAGTAGAGTTATTAAAATTTAAATTCGAATTTCTCCAAAATAAAGTTCTTATTTCCTCAAATTTATGACTTTCTAGAAGATCTACATCCTCAGCTGTTATTTCTTTACATTCTCCAGTAATGCCAAAACTACCATCATTTAAATATCTTCCAGCTCTTCCAGCTATTTGACCTATCTCAGAAAGACTAAGTCTTCTTAATTTTTTTCCATCAAATTTTTTAAGATTAGAAAAATAAACATGTTCTAAATCCATATTAATACCCATTCCAATAGCATCAGTAGCTACTAAAAAATCTACATCTCCAGACTGATATAATTCTACTTGAGCATTTCTTGTTTTAGGACTAAGAGAACCCATTACTATAGCTGCTCCACCCTTTTGTCTTCTTATTAACTCTGCTATTGCATAAACTTCTTCTGCAGAGAATGCTATGATTGCAGTTTTTCTATTTATTCTGGAAATTTTCTTGTGTCCTGAATATGTAAGCTTTGACAATCTGTCTCTATTTATAAACTCTATCTCTCCTTCTAATTTACTAATAATATTTTTTATAGTATTAGATCCCATTAACATTGTGAGTTTTTCGCCTCTCATATTTAAAAGTCTATCTGTAAAAATATGTCCTCTTTCATGATCGGCACACATTTGTATTTCATCCACTGCAACAAATTCTAAATATTTGTCGATAGGCATAGACTCAACTGTACACAAGAAATATTTAGCATTTATTGGAATAATTTTTTCTTCACCAGTGATTAAAGCAACTTTTTCAGTACTAATCTTTTTTATTACTTTGTCATATACTTCTCTTGCTAATAATCTAAGTGGAAATCCAATCATTCCAGTTTCAAACGACAGCATAGTCTCTATTGCAAGATGGGTCTTTCCAGTGTTTGTAGGTCCGAGAACAGCAGTAATTTTATTTTTTTTCATTTCTATGTTTGGTATTACTTTTTTTTTACCTACCAGATATTGTTGTAGTTATAGAACAAAAATAGACTAAAACATGACCGAATCGGAGGACAAAAAGTTCTCATTTTATTTTTTCAAAATTTTCCAAATACCTGAAGCGGAGGTTATAATTTTTTTATCACAGCTAAGTTCACAAAAAAGAAAAACAAGTGTTTTAGTTTTTTTTAAAATTCTAGTGTGCCCAACTATTTCGTCGCCTTCTTTTGAAGACCCAATAAATTTTATGTCCAGAGAAATTGTTACACATGGGACCTTACCAGCAGCTCGATGAGCAGCAGTTCCAGCACCCGAGTCAATCAGAGCTGACAAATATCCGCCGTGAGTTATACCTATAGCATTTAAATGATTTTTATTTATTATAGATTTAAATTCATATTCTGTCTCAGATATCGTTCTAAATAAAACACCTCCATTGTGTTTCATAAAACCTGGCTTTATACTTATCTGTTCAAAATTATTGCTCATGTATTTTTAAAGTACATAGGTTAATATAATTAAAATTACCAAAATAATTATAAAAAAATAAATTACTGATTTTTGCAGAGATGCCTTAAGAAACCAATCAAACATATCAATACCTATTTGGTGGACCGCCCAGAACTCGAATCTGGAGTCTCCCGGTTCGTAGCCGAGCGCCTTATCCAATTTGGCCAGCGGTCCTCATTTTATAGTTTTAAATATAGCTTAGTTATGCTAATTTTTGATCTTATTACCAATTTTTCTTCAATAAAAATACAGCTTTACAGAAAAAAACTAATTAATGTGCTAAAATAACATTAAATATACTTTTTTTTAGGTATATAAACCGTTAAAAATGAGTGAAAAATTACTTGTACCTGACATTGGTGAATTTGAGAATGTTGAAGTTATCGAAATACTTGTAAAACCAGGTGATCAAATAAAGAAAAATGATCCCTTAATTACAATTGAAAGTGACAAATCTAGTGTTGAAATTCCGTCTACAATTGATGGAAAAATTGAAAGTATTGAAACTAAAGTTGGGGACAAAGTTTCGAAAGGAGATCTGATATTAAATTACTCTTCTTCCTCTAAGAGCTCATCTGATGTTAATCTTCCAAAAGACACAGAGAATATAATTAAAGAGGCAGAGGCAGTAATTGCAGATAAAAAAGATAAAGTACGGGATATAAAACAAACTGTTTCTGAAAAAAAACAAACTAAAATCCAAGTTGAGAATGGAAACGATATTGACCCTCTCGAAACAAATGACTGGTTAGAATCACTATCTGCAGTAATTTCAAAAAATGGAAATCATAGGGCTCACTTTTTAATAAAAGAATTAATAAACAAGGCGTATCGAGAAGGTGCAAATATCCCCTATACACAAAATACTCCATATATAAATACAATCCCCCCTGAGGCAGAGGTGAAATCTAGTGGAGATCAAAACTTAGAAAGACGAATTAGGTCGTTAATCAGATGGAATTCAGCTGCCATGGTAGTTAGAGCCAATAAAAAATTCCCTGAACTAGGTGGGCACATTGGTACATTTGCATCAGCGGCTACATTGTACGATGTGGGAATGAATCATTTTTGGAGAGCAAAAAATAATAAGTTTGGTGGAGATCTGATTTACTTTCAAGGTCATAGTGCTCCTGGAATGTATGCGAGAGCTTTCCTAGAGGGAAGATTAAACGAAAAACAACTAGATAGCTTTAGACAAGAAGTAAAACCTGGAGGACTATCTTCTTATCCGCACCCATGGTTAATGCCAAAGTTTTGGCAATTTCCAACAGTATCTATGGGGCTTGGTCCCATGCTTGCAATATATCAAGCCAGATACATGAAATATTTAATCAATAGAGGACTAATAAAAGATGAAGGAAGAAAAGTATGGGCTTTCTTAGGTGATGGGGAGATGGATGAACCAGAGTCAATGGGAGCAATTGGTTTAGCTGCTAGAGAGAATTTAGATAATTTAATTTTTGTTATTAACTGTAATCTTCAAAGACTGGATGGACCTGTAAGAGGTAATGGAAAAATAATTCAAGAACTTGAAGGGAGTTTTAGAGGGTCCGGTTGGAATGTAATAAAAGTAATTTGGGGTTCTTATTGGGACTCTTTACTGGCTAATGATAAAGAAGGCCATTTAGTAAAGCTTATGAATGAAACAGTTGACGGAGAATACCAGGCAGCTAAAGCAAGGAATGGTGCTTATGTAAGAGAAAAATTCTTTGGAAAATATCCTGAAACTTTAGAAATGGTCTCAAGTCTATCGGACAAAGATATATGGAGACTAAATAGAGGCGGACATGATCCACATAAAGTTTATGCAGCATATGATAAAGCAACCAAACATGAAGGAAGCCCAACAGTTATTATTGCTAAAACTATTAAAGGATATGGTATGGGAAAATCTGGAGAAAGTGTCAACACAACCCATCAAACAAAAAAATTAGATGTAGATGATCTAATGTATTATAGAGACCGTTTTGATGTACCTTTGACAGACGAACAAGTTAGAAATATTGAATATTTTAGACCGGATGAAAAATCTCAAGAAATTAAATATTTAAAAGAAAGAAGAGTTAAGTTAGGAGGATTTTTACCTGAGAGATCAACTTTTGCAAAACCTATTAAAGCACCTTCAAAAGATATTTTTGATTTTATGAAAGTATCAACTGGTGAAAAAGAAATGTCTACAACAATGGCTCTTGTTAGAATGTTAACTAACTTAATGAGAGATAAAAATATTTCTCCAAGATTAGTTCCTATAATTCCAGATGAAGCAAGAACATTTGGTATGGAAGGATTTTTTCAAAAAATTGGAATTTATGCTCATGAAGGTCAAAAATATGAACCAGAAGACTCAGCTCAATTAAGTTCATATAGAGAAGAAAAAAGTGGACAAGTTCTAGAGGAAGGAATTAATGAGGCAGGTGCAATGTCTTCATGGATTGCTGCAGCAACAGCTTACACAAATCATGATATTGAAATGATTCCAATCTACACTTTTTATTCTATGTTTGGATTTCAAAGAATTGGAGATCTTGCTTGGGCAGCTGGAGATAGTCAAGCTAGAGGTTTTTTGATTGGTGCTACTGCAGGAAGGACAACATTAGCTGGAGAAGGTTTACAGCACCAGGATGGTCACAGTCATTTAATTGCATCGACTATTCCAAATTGTGTAGCCTATGATCCAACATTCCATTACGAACTGGCAGTAATTTTTAGAGAAGGTTTAAGAAGGATGCACGAGAAAAAAGAAAATGTCTTTTATTACATTACGACAATGAATGAAAATTACTCTCATCCAGAGATGCCAAAAGATAAAAATACAGAAGAAGGAATATTAAAAGGGATGTACAAAATAAAAGATTTTGACAAACATAAAAAAACTAAAATTCAACTTCTTGGATCAGGTACAATACTTCGAGAAATGATTTCAGCAGCTGAAATTTTGCAAAAAGATTATCAAATTGATAGTGAAATTTGGAGTGTTACCAGTTTTAATGAACTTAGAAAAGATGGAATGGAGGTTGAGAGGTATAATTTGTTAAATCCAGACAAAGAACCAAAAAAATCTTTTGTTGAGCAATGTTTAGGTAAAACAGAGGGTCCAATTATGGCTGCTTCAGATTATATGAGAATGAATTCAGATCAAATTAGACCTTATACTAATAAAAGTTTCTACTCTCTGGGGGCTGATGGTTTTGGTAGGAGTGATACAAGAAAAAATTTAAGAAAATTCTTTGAAGTGGATAAAGAGCACATAGTTGCATATGGATTAAGTATTTTGGCAAAAGAGCAACTTATAGCCTCAAAACATGCAAAAGAAGCAATGAAAAAATATAACATTGATGGCAACAAGCCAATGCCCACTAAATTATAAAATGAAAGAGATTGATATTAAGGTTCCAAATATTGGTGATTTCACAGAAGTTGAAGTAATAGAAGTTTTGGTAAATGAAGGACAAGATATATTAAAAAACGATCCATTAATAACAATTGAGAGTGATAAGTCTAGCGTTGAAATTCCATCAAACTTTGAAGGAAAAGTCAAATCTCTTAAATTAAAAGTTGGCGATAAAGTTTCAGAGGGTGATTTAATTTTAATATTAGAAAGTTTGCAAAGTGAAAATAAAATTAAAGAGGAGATAAAAATTGAAAAACAATCTGAATCAATTGAAGAAATAAAACAAGGAACAGAGCAAATTTCTATATCTGAAAAAAAAATTAAAGATATTTCCTCAGCAAGTCCAAAAGCTAGAAAATTTGCAAGGGAATTAGGTGTTAATATTAATGAAGTAATAGGTAGTGAGAAAGATGGAAGAGTAATAGAGGATGATATTAAAAAATTTATTTCTTCAAAAACTGTAAATAATTATCAATCAAAAGAAATCAAACCAATTAAAATTAAGAATGAGTATGCACATGCAGATTTTGGAAAAGTTGAGATTAAAGATATACCAAGAGTAAAGAAATTAGCTTCAACTTATCTTACAAATTCTTGGACAACCATTCCTCATGTAACTAATCATGATGAAGCAGATATAACCGAAATGGAAAGTTTTAGAACTTCTTTGAAAGATGTTTATACTGGAGAAAAAATAAAAATTACTCCTTTGGCATTTATTGTTAAAGCATTAGTTGCCTCTTTAAAAAAGTTTCCAAGTTTTAATTCTTCAATAGATGAGATTGAAAGTGGAAAAATGACTTTAAAAAAATACTATCATATTGGAATTGCAGTCGATACTCCAAATGGATTGATGGTTCCAAAAATCAGAGACGCAAATAATAAAAAAATTTCATTAATCGGTAAAGAGTTAAAACAAGTCAGTGAACTTTGTAGAAATCTAAAAATAGATAAAAAGGAATTATTTGGGGGATCAATGACGATTACAAGTCTAGGAGGAATTGGTGGATCTTTCTTTACACCAATTATAAATTATCCTGAAGTAGCTATTTTGGGTATTGGAAGGTCAGAAAAAAAACAAGTTTTTTTAAATGGAAAGTTTCAAACCAGAACAATGTTACCAATTTCTCTATCTTATGATCACAGAATTATTGACGGAGCAGAAGCTGCTCGATTTAATAACGATTTAAAAGAAAATTTAGGAAATAATTTCGCTTATAAGTTAGCCGTATAATTATTTATGTCAAAATCTATATCTTTATTCAGTGCTTTACTGTGTACTTTTATTTGGGGAACAACATTTATAGCTCAAGATACTGGGATGGATAATATAGGACCCTTTACATTTAATGCAGCTAGATTTTTTATAGGTTTTTTAGCTATTATCCCCTTAGTACTCTTATTTGAGTTTAAAAAAATAAAATCTGAGTTTAAGGTTGATTTTAAAACATTTGCAATTTTCTCTTTTTTGATTGGTTTGTCTCTTTTTTTAGGGTCTGGTTTGCAACAGGTCGCTTTACTTTATACTGACGTTGCTAATGCAGCTTTTTTTACAATTTTTTATGTTCCAATGGTACCGATTATAATTTTTTTGTTTGGAAAAATTTCTATTCATTGGAGTATATGGCCATCTGTAATTTTATGTTTAATAGGAGGGTATTTATTAACAAATTTTTATGATGCTACAATTAGGCTAGGAGATGGTTTAGTTATTTTAGGGGCTCTTTTTTGGAGCACTCACATTATTTTTGTAGGAATTATAGTAAAAAAATACAACCTACCACTTACTATAGGTGCTGTACAAACATTAATAGTCTCAGTATTTTCATTTGCTATTGGTTTAGTTTATGAGGAATTCATTTTAGTAAATATATTAAAAGAATTGGATTCTATATTATACGCAGGAATTTTATCCGGAGGATTAGCGTTTGTATTACAGATTTATGCTCAAAAAAACATTTCACCTGCACCAGCAGCAATTATTTTTTCACTTGAAGGAGTGTTTGCTACAATAGCTGCTTGGTTTCTGTTGAGTCAGATTTTAGATATTAATAACTTACTCGGCTGCTTTTTCATTTTATGTGGAGTATTATTATCTCAGTTACTTCCTTTAATGAAAAAAGGATATGCTTAATAAATTAAGCTAAATAAAATTAAAGCTATTATTATTCTATAAATTACAAATGCATTCATAGAAAATTTATTTATATAAATTAAAAAAAATTTGACTGTCATAAAAGATAATATAAAAGATGATATTATTGCAACAAACATCAAATAATTTATTTCAATAGGTTGATTTACAATATCCTTCAAACCCAAAAAGCTTGCTCCACTAAGTGCAGGAATAGAAAGTAAAAAAGACATTTTACTAGAGTCAACTCTATTAAATTGTAAAATTCTAGCCGCTGTTATGGTAATACCTGCTCTACTTACACCTGGCACAAGTGATAAAACTTGAAAAAGACCAATGAAAAATATTGTTTGAATATTTAAATTAGTTGAAATTTTTTTATCAAATCTATTTTTATCTGCGATGTATAAAACTATTGCAAATACAAGGGTAGTCCATGCAATTATTTTTATATCTCTTAGTGCATAAATAAAATTTGTAGAGTATAAAATATATCCAACAATTATTAATGGAATAGAACCTAGAATGATTAAACTTAATAATCTTTTGTTATTTTTAACATCTAATAATTCTTCTCTAAAAAAATAAATTATTGCCAATAAAGATCCTAAATGAAGACTAATATCTATTAACAACGAATTAGACTTAAACTCATATAAGCTTGAAACCAGAATTAAGTGTGCTGACGAACTTACCGGCAAGAACTCCGATACACCTTGAATTACTGAAAGGATTAAAACTTCTATTATATTTTGAAACATCGCTTCTTCGTAGCTTATAAAATATGGATTTAAAACAATTCGATTTGATCATATTAGGTATGCATTTATTAGAAAGTTGTTTAAATTCGTGCAGAGTCATCAAATTAAGGTCATAATTTATGACCTATTTTATGCTTTATTAAATAAAATCAAGCTATAACTTGCCCAATATTATAAAATTGTTATGCCTGATAAAATGTTAAAATTTGTAAAAATAGGTCAACAAACACCACCTAAAAGGGAAGTTGGGTCTAGAAAACAGGATTTTAACGAGATTTACGACGAATATATAAATGAAAAAGCTAAAGAGCAGTCTAGTAGATGCTCACAATGTGGAGTTCCTTTTTGTCAAGTTCATTGCCCTTTAAGCAACAATATACCTGATTGGCTAAAGCTTACTGCTGAAGGAAGACTTAAAGAAGCCTATGAATTATCACAAAGCACAAATAATATGCCCGAAGTCTGTGGGAGAATATGTCCTCAAGACAGACTGTGTGAAGGAAATTGTGTAATTGAACAATCTGGTCATGGAACTGTAACGATTGGTTCAGTAGAAAAATACATTACTGATAATGCTTGGGAACAAGGCTGGGTAAAACCAATTCAAGTTAACCAAGAAAAAAATCAAAGTGTAGGAATTATTGGAGCAGGTCCAGCAGGATTAGCAGCTGCAGAGCAATTAAGAAAAATTGGATATAAAATTACTGTTTATGATCGATATGATCGAGCAGGAGGTTTGTTAATATATGGAATTCCAAATTTTAAATTAGAAAAAGAAATTGTTGAAAGAAGAACGAAACTTCTAAAAGATGGAGGTATTGAGTTTGTTCAAAATTTCGAGGTTGGTAAAGATGCAACTTTAGATCAATTACGTAAAAAGCATGATGCAATTTTGATCGCAACTGGAGTTTATAAAGCAAGGGAAGTTGAACTAAAGGGAAATGATTTAGATAATATTTTTCCAGCCATGGATTTTTTAACTGCATCAAATAAAAAAGGGTTAGGAGATGAAGTTGAATTATTTGATAAAGGAATTTTAAACGCCGAAGGTAAAGACGTTGTTGTAATTGGAGGTGGTGATACAGCAATGGATTGTGTAAGAACCTCTATCAGACAAAAAGCAAAATCTGTAAAATGTTTATATAGAAGAGACAAAGAAAATATGCCTGGTTCAGCTAGAGAGGTTGCTAATGCTGAAGAAGAAGGAGTACAATTTGTATGGCTATCTAGTCCAAAAGAATTTAAAGGTACAAATAAAATTGAAAAATTAGTTGTAGATCAAATCAAACTTGGTGATCCAGACGAAAGTGGAAGAAGGAAACCACAGGTTCAGGAAGGTTCAAGTTATGAAATAAATGCTGATATGGTTATAAAGGCTTTGGGCTTTGACCCTGAAGATTTACCAAAGATGTTCGAAGCAAATGAGTTACAAGTAACAAAATGGGGAACAATTAAGGCTGATTTTGATACTATGGAAACTAATATTAAAGGTGTGTTTGCTGCTGGCGATATAATTAGAGGTGCTTCTTTAGTAGTTTGGGCAATTAAAGATGGAAGAGATGCTGCAACATCAATTAAAAATTATTTAGAGAATAAGTCTTTAAAAGAGAGAAGAGTAGCTTAATGAAAAACTACATTAAGAATAAAGAACTATTAAAACAAAATCATGTGTACTCCGAAGATATGGAGCATGATGCGTGTGGAGTTGGAATTATTGCATCCACTGAAGGTAAAAAATCTCGTAAAGTTGTTGAGTATGGTATTGAAGCTCTAAAAGCTGTTTGGCACAGAGGTGCGGTAGATGCAGATGGAAAAACAGGAGATGGAGCAGGAATTCATGTTGAAATTCCAAAAGATTTTTTTATCGAAAAAATAGAGGTGACTGGTCATACCCACGATAACTCTGAAATAGGCGTAGGTATGATTTTTTTACCTAGAAATGATTACGAAGCTCAAGAAAGCTGCAAAACAATCGTGGAGAGTGAATTAACAAAAAATGGTTTTAGTATTTATGGTTGGAGACAAGTCCCAATTAATCCAAACGTATTAGGTGAAAAGGCTCTACAGACTATGCCTGAAATCATTCAGGTTTTGTTTAAATCGTATGATTCAGAACTAACAAATAAAGATCTAGAAAGAAAAATATATGAAACTAGAAGAAAAATAGAAAATAAAGCATTTAAAAAATCTTTAAACCATTTTTATATTTGTTCATTAAGCTCTAAGTCAATTATTTATAAAGGAATGTTTTTAGCTGAGGCAATTTCAGATTTTTATTTAGATTTAAAAGACGAAAGATTTATTTCAAGATTTGCAATTTTTCATCAAAGATTTTCGACGAACACGGCTCCAAGTTGGAACTTAGCTCAACCATTTAGAGCAATCGCTCATAATGGTGAAATAAATACATTCAGGGGAAATAAAAATTGGATGAAAGTTCATGAACAAGAAATGAATAGTAATCTTTTTGAAAATATAGAAAATTTAAAACCAGTAATTCAACAAGGTACTTCTGATTCTGCTGCGTTAGATAATGTGTTTGAATTGCTTAATATTTCTGGTCAGCCAGCACCTCTAGCCAAATTAATGTTGGTTCCAGATGCGTGGTCTAAAAAAAATGAAACTTTACCTAAAGATCACCAACAATTGTTTAATTTTTTAAACAGTACAATGGAACCATGGGATGGTCCTGCAGCTATTGCAGGAACAGACAACGAATGGGTAATTGCGGCTAATGATAGAAATGGATTACGACCATTAAGGTATGCAATAACAAAAGATAAATTATTATTTGCAGGATCAGAGACAGGTATGATTGAACTTAACGAAAAAAGAATTCTTTCTAAAGGTAGATTAGGACCAGGAGAAATCATTGGTGTTAGAATTGAAAAAGGGAAAGTTTTTAAAAATAAGCAAATTAAAGATTATCTAGCAAAAGAGTACAAACATTTTAATTCTCAAATTATTGACTTAGATGAAAAATTAACAATTTCTAACGAGAAAAATACTTATTTTGGAGACGAATTAAGAAGAAGACAATATGCATTTGGAATTAGTCTAGAAGATTTAGAATTGATATTACATCCGATGGCGGAGGATGCCAAAGAAGCTATTGGATCGATGGGAGATGATACTCCTCTCGCAGTATTATCAGACAGATATAGACCCCTATATCACTTTTTTAGACAAAACTTCAGTCAAGTAACAAACCCTCCAATAGACTCTTTAAGAGAAAATAAAGTGATGAGTCTAAAAACAAGATTTGGAAATCTTGGAAATATCCTTAATTTTGACAATCTAACAAAACAAAATATTTACGTTTTAAACAGTCCAATTTTATCAAATTCACAATTTGAGAAATTCATCAATTTTTTTGGGAAAAATTCTTCCATAATTGATTGCACTTTCTCAGATAATGAAAATTTGCAACAGTCTATAAAAAGAATCCAAAGAGATGCAGAAATAGCAGTAAGACAAGGGGTTACACAATTAATTTTAAGTGACAAAGAGCTTTCAAGTATAAAGCTTCCGATTCCGATGTTACTTGCAGTTGGTGCAATCAATTCATTTTTAATTGAAAAAAAATTGAGAGGGTACGTTTCTATCAATGTCCAGTCAGGAGAAGCAATGGATACTCACTCTTTTGCAACTTTAGTTGGAGTAGGTGCAACTACAGTAAATCCATATCTAGCTTTTGACAGCTTATATCAAAGGCATGAAAAGAAATTGTTTGGAAAATTCAGTTTTGATGAATGTGTTGAAAGATATATCAAGTCGGTAAATGCAGGACTTCTAAAAATAATGTCTAAGATGGGTATTTCTGTCTTAAGTTCTTATAGAGGAGGATGTAATTTTGAGACGGTTGGTTTAAGTAGAACAATTGTTGCAGACTATTTTCCTGGAGTAGTATCAAAAATTTCAGGTATAGGACTAACAGGAATTGAAAAAAAAATTAGAGAAATACACAAAGAAGCTTTTGAAAGCAGTGATACAATTCTCCCTATAGGTGGAATTTATAGATATAGAAAAAATGGAGAGACTCATCAGTATCAAGGAAAATTAATTCATTTGCTTCAAAGTGCTGTAGGTTCTAATTCTTATGATGCTTACAAAAGATATGCAGAGGGTATTTATAATCTACCACCAATAAATTTAAGAGATTTAATTGATTTTAGAACAAAAAAATTAAAAGGATCAATTGATATTTCGGAAGTGGAGTCTCTAGCAAATATATTAAAAAGATTTGGAAGTGGGAGCATGTCACATGGTGCCTTGTCAAAAGAAGCTCATGAAACATTAGCTACTGGAATGAATAGAATTAAAGGTGCCTCTTGCAGTGGAGAAGGAGGAGAGGATGAAAAAAGATTTAAGGTATTAGAAAATGGAGATAGCGCAAATTCTAGAGTAAAACAAATAGCCTCTGCAAGATTTGGAGTAACAGTCAATTATTTAAATAATTGTAATGAAATTGAAATTAAAATTGCACAAGGAGCAAAACCTGGAGAAGGCGGCCAGCTTCCAGGATTTAAGATCACGAAGGAAATCGCAAGACTTAGGCATTCTACACCAGGAGTAACATTAATCTCCCCTCCACCACATCACGACATTTATTCAATCGAAGATCTTGCACAATTAATTTATGATTTGAAACAAATTAATCCTAAAGCAAGAATAGGAGTAAAATTAGTTGCTTCCTCTGGTGTTGGAACAATTGCAGCTGGTGTTGCTAAAGCTAAAGCAGATATAATTCTAATATCAGGACATAATGGCGGAACTGGAGCAACACCCCAAACAAGTGTTAAATACGTTGGAATACCATGGGAAATGGGTTTGACTGAAGCTAATCAAGTTTTAACTTTAAATAACCTTAGACATAAAGTTACTTTGAGAACAGACGGAGGAATTAAAACTGGAAGAGATGTTGTTATTGCAGCCATGATGGGAGCTGAAGAGTATGGTGTTGCCACTACAGCCTTGGTAGCAATGGGCTGCATTATGGTAAGACAATGTCATTCGAACACTTGTCCAGTTGGTGTTTGCACTCAAGATGAAAAATTGAGGGAAAAATTTACTGGTACACCAGAAAAGGTAGTTAATCTGTTTACATTTATTGGAACTGAAGTAAGAGAAATATTAGCAAAACTAGGATTTAAATCTTTAAATGATATAATTGGTAGAACCGATCTATTAAGACAAGTTAGCAAAGGATCTCCAAACTTAGACGATTTAGATTTAAATCCATTATTTGTTCAAGCTGATACAGGAAATAATAAAAGGTATTGTGATATTCCAGAAATAAACAGTGTACCAGACACTTTGGATCAAAAGATTTGGCCTGAAATAGAAAAGTCTTTAGATAGCTTAGAAAAAATTGAAAAGGTTTTTCCAATACAAAATACACATAGAGCTGTCGGAACAAGAATCTCTCATCATCTCTACAAAAAATATGGATATGAAAAACTTAATGATGGTTTTTTAACTTTAAATTTTAAAGGCTCTGCTGGACAGTCTTTTGGAGCATTTTCTTCCAAAGGGTTAAAACTAGTTCTTAAAGGAGATGCTAACGACTATGTTGGGAAAGGTTTATCAGGTGCAACAATTTCAATTAAATTGCCAGAGGAAAGCAATTTAGTTTCCAATGAAAATACAATTTTAGGAAATACAGTTCTTTATGGTGCTACTTCGGGTAAACTTTTTGCAGCAGGTCAAGCAGGAGAAAGATTTGCTGTAAGAAATTCTGGAGCTACAACAGTGATCGAGGGATGTGATTCAAATGGTTGCGAATATATGACTGGCGGAATGGTAGTAATTTTAGGAGATGTAGGAGATAATTTTGCAGCAGGAATGACAGGTGGTATGGCTTTTATTTATGATAAATCGCATCAATTTACAAAAAAAGTAAATCCTGAGTCAGTTGTTTGGCAAACTGTAGAAACAGATTACTGGAAAGAAATTTTAAAGAAATTAATATCTGAACATTCTAAGGAAACAGGATCTGAATTCTCAAGAAATATAATTAAAAATTATGACAAGGAGTTAATTAATTTTATCCAAGTTTGTCCTAAAGAAATGTTAGATAAACTAGACAAACCAATTACTCTTAAAGGCATTAAAAAAGTTAGTTAGATTAATAGTTTTAACTCTTTAAGTATTATTTTTAAACCTTTCTTAGTAGACAAACTATGATCACCATTTTTGACTATATTTAACTTTTTCTTTGCATTTGGAAAAAGTTTTAAAACTTTTCTAGAATAAGAAACCTTAACAGCCTCATCTTTTTCCCCATGAACCATAGTAACCTTAATTTTTAAATTAATTTTTTTATTTAAAACTTTGTTTTTTCTTCCATCTTTAATTAGTTGATATGTTATAGGATATTCATAATTTCCATGTTTTAAATTATAAATCCCCTTTGTAATCGTTTCTTTTTTCATTTTTTTGGAAAATTTTTTCCACATAATATTTTCCAAAAATTCAGGAGCTGACCCAATTCCTAGAAAACCAACAATTTTATTTTTAAAAATTTTAAATTGTTTTAAAGCAATCCAAGCACCCATACTTGAGCCTATAAATATTATTTTTTCTCCTTTTGCATATTTTTTAACTAATTTTGAAGTCTCATTACTCCATTTTGAAATATTACCATTTGTAAATTTTCCTGAGGATTTACCATGCCCAGAATATTCAAGTGCCAAGAAATTAATTTTATTTTTTTTAGCAAAATTTAGTAATGCTTTAGGCTTCTCGCCTTCAAGATCTGACATAAATCCATGCAGAAAAACTAAAGACAAACTATTTTTATAAATTTTAGAAATATATCTAATTTTCTTAGTTTTTGAGATCTTGTGATATCTGAAATTTGCCATTTCGTTTATATATTTATTCTAATAATATATAAGTTTATCAGATGGCAACTAATTTAAAAGTTTTACAAGTTATACCCAAATTAGGATATGGGGGAGCTGAAACAGGCTGCTTTGATATAGCTCATTATTTGCCTGAAAATAATTGTGAGTCGTTTATTGTAACTAGTGGTGGTGAATTACTTAAGTTTGTTGATAAAAAAAAGGTAAAAATTTTTAAGCTTCCTGTGCAGAGCAAAAATCCTTTATTAATTTTTATTAACTCAATTATTTTAATTGGAATTATTATATTAAATAATATTTCGATAGTTCATGCTCGAAGTCGAGCACCTGCATGGTCCTGTTTGATAGCATCAAAAGTTACTGGAAGAAAATTTGTGACAACTTTTCATGGTACTTACAACTTTAAAACTAATTTAAAAAAATTTTATAATTCAGTAATGGTAAGATCTGACTTAATTATTGCAGGATCAAATTTTATATTTTCTCATATTAAGAAAAATTATTCTATGTACTTAAATTATAAAAAAAAATTCTTAGTGATTTTTAGAGGTATTAATGTTGATTATTTTGATTCATCCACAACTCTTGAAAATGATGAAAAAAAATTATTAAAACAATGGGATATTGAGAAAGATAAAAAAATTATACTTTTGCCAGGCAGGCTAACTTCTTGGAAGGGCCAAGAAGTATTTATTGAAGCAATCAATTTAATAAATATAGAACTTGGATATGAAGCTTTTTATACTGTCATTCTTGGTAGTGACCAAGGTCGTGAACTCTATAAAAAAAAATTAATTAGACTTTCAGAACAATACAGGATGTCGAAACAAATACGATTTATAGATCATTGTAAAAATATGGCTTTAGCTTACAAAGTTTCAGATATAATAGTTTCAGCTTCAAATGAACCAGAAGCTTTTGGAAGAGTGTCAGTAGAAGCCCAATCAATGGGTAAACCTATAGTAGCTAGCAATATCGGTGGATCGAATGAAACAATCATTGATGAAAAGACAGGTTTTTTATTTGAGTCAAACAATGCCAAATCTTTAAGTAAACAGATTTTAAGAGTTCTTAATATGGATGAAACATCTCTAAAAATAATGGGAATTGAGGCAAGAAAAAACGTTACTCAAAGATTTAATGTTGAAAAAATGTGTTTTTCTACTTATTCAGAGTATAAAAGACTATTAAATTAAATGCCTACAATAACATTACCAGACGGGAATAATCTAAATTTTACAAAAAAAGTTACTGGAGTTGAGGTAGCAGAGAAAATAAGCAAGTCATTAGCAAAACAAGCAATGGTTATAAGTGTTGATGGTGAACTTAAAGATTTAGATTATTTAATAGAAAAAGACTGTTCAGTAAAAATTTTTACTTCAAAAAATCCAGAAGGGCTGGAAACAATTAGACATGACACAGCTCACATATTGGCAATGGCTGTTCAAGAATTATTTCCTGGAACTCAGGTTACAATTGGTCCAGTTATAGAAAATGGGTTTTATTATGACTTTGCTAGAAAAGAACCATTTACTGAAGATGATTTAGTCAAAATTGAAAATAAGATGAAAGAAATTGTAGACAGAGATGAAATTACTAAGAGAGAAGTTTGGGACAGAAATAAAGCTATTGATCATTTTAAAAAAAAAGGTGAAATTTATAAATCTGAATTAATTAAAGCTATCCCAGAAAAAGAAGATGTCTCAATTTATTTTCATGGTGATTGGCATGATCTATGTAGAGGTCCTCATTTATCTTCAACAGGTAAAATTGGAAAGTATTTTAAACTTACCAAAGTTTCTGGTGCTTATTGGAGAGGAGACTCAAAAAATGAAATGCTTCAAAGAATATATGGCACTAGTTGGGCAACCCAAAAAGATTTAGATCAACATCTAAAAAGAATAGAGGAAGCAGAAAAGAGAGATCATAGAAAATTAGGGAAAGAAATGGATTTATTTCATTTCAGAGAAGAAAGTCCTGGATCTGTTTTTTGGCACGAAAGAGGCTGGGCGTTATTCCAAAATTTAATTAATTATATGAGAAATAGACAGGATGCAGCTGGTTACAAAGAAATAAATACACCGGAGGTATTGGATAGACAATTATGGGAGAAATCAGGACATTGGGGGAAATATGGTGATAACATGTATACATCTGTAACTCCAGATGAGAAAGTGTTTGCAATAAAACCTATGAATTGCCCAGGACACGTCCAGGTATTTAATCAAGGACTAAAAAGTTATCGAGATCTTCCTTTGCGTTATGCAGAGTTTGGAAAAGTTCACAGATATGAACCATCAGGAGCATTACATGGTTTACTTAGGGTTAGAGCTTTTACACAGGACGACGCACATATTTTCTGTTCAGAAGAACAAATTACAAGTGAGTGTTTAATTGTTACTAATTTAATTTTGGATATTTATAAAGACCTTGGTTTTGAAAATGTAATTCTTAAATATGCGGATAGACCAGAGGTAAGAGTTGGGGATGATGCAGTCTGGGATAAAGCCGAGGCATCTTTACTCGAAGCAGTAAAAGCCTCAAAATTAGAATATAGTATCAACAAGGGAGAAGGAGCATTCTATGGTCCCAAAATTGAGTTTGTTCTAAGGGATGCAATTGGTAGAGATTGGCAATGTGGAACTTTGCAAGTTGATTTAAATTTACCAGAGAGATTAGGTGCTTCTTATGTTGATAAAGATGGAAGTAAGAAAATTCCTGTAATGCTTCATAGAGCACTATTTGGATCGTTAGAGAGATTTATTGGAATTTTAATTGAAAACTATGCTGGTAAATTTCCATTCTGGATATCACCTTTACAAACAATAGTAATTCCTATTTCAGATGAGTTTAATAATTATGCTCTTGAGATATCTAAAAAAATTAAAAATGTAGGTATCAGCTCATCTGTTGATTTAAAAAATCAAAATTTAAATTATAAAATAAGAGATCATTCTTTAGCTAAAATACCTCTTTTGTTAATTTGTGGTAAAAAAGAAGTTGACTCCAATTCTGTAACGATTAGAAGGTTAGATTCTGATAAACAAGAAAATATGGATATTGAAACATTCTTAAAAACTTTTTCTGCTATAAACAAAGCATCTTCAAACTAAGTGGCAGATTTTAAACAAAATTATTTTCAAAGAAGAACTAAGGATAGAGGTCCAAGATCTAACAACAGAATTTCCTCTCCTGATGTTCAGGTAATAGCAAGCGATGGTCAAAATCTTGGTGTACTTAATACCAATGAAGCTATCTCAATGGCAAAGAACCAAGGTCTTGATTTAATTGAAATAGCACCAAATGCAAATCCACCAGTCTGTAAAATCATGGATATGGGCAAATACAAATATGATGCCCAAAAAAAAGCGAATCTTGCAAAAAAGAAACAAAAAATAGTTTTATTAAAAGAAATAAAAATGAGACCTGTAACAGAAACTCATGATTATGATTTTAAAGTTAAAAATGCAAAAAAATTTATTGCTAAAGGCGATAAGGTAAAATTCACAATTAGATTTAAAGGTAGAGAGCTTCAGCATTCACATTTAGGAAACGAGTTAATGGGTAAAATCAAGGAAGACATGAAAGATATTGGCAAGGTAGAGTTACATCCAAAATTTGATGGCAAGCAAATGATTATGGTAATCCAACCTTTATAGGCTTTAATAGAGGTTGTAAAATTATACCATTCTTTGTATAAGTCCGCAGAATTATGCCCAAATTAAAAACAAAAAGCTCAGCAAAAAAAAGATTTAAAATATCAGCCAAAGGGAAAGTTATAACAGCCCAAGCTGGAAAGAGACATGGCATGATCAAAAGAACAAATTCTCAAATTAGAAAATTAAGAGGCACAAAAACAATGTCCAAGCAAGATGGAAAAATTGTTAAATCTTACATGCCTTACAGTTTAAGAGGTTAATAATGGCAAGAGTTAAAAGAGGTGTAACAAGTAAAGCTAAGCATAAAAAGGTCTTAAAAGCTGTTAAAGGTCAGTGGGGCAGAAGAAAAAATACTATAAGAGTTGCGAAGCAGGCAATGGAAAAATCAATGCAATATGCTTATAGAGATAGAAGAAATAAAAAAAGAGATTTCAAATCTCTATGGATACAAAGAATCAATGCAGGTGTTAGAGCTGAAGGTTTAACATATTCTAAATTCATAAACGGATTGAGCAAATGTGGTATTGCTATAGATAGAAAAATTCTTGCTGAAATTGCATATGATAGCCCCGAAGCATTCAAAACAATTGTACAAAAAGCCCAATCAGCACTGAATTAATTTTCATTGTTGTTTTTCTAAGGTTAACAAATATTCTACTGTTATGTCTGATATTAAAAAAATTAAAGATGAATTCTTAAATAAACTAAGTACAGATTTAAAAATTGAAAGTGTAAATCAAATTAAGTCAGAGCTATTTGGTAAGAATGGCAAAATTTCTAATTCTTTTAAAAATCTAGGATCTTTACCCGCAGAAGAACGTAAAAAGTTTGCATCAGATTTAAATTTTATAAAAGATGAACTTCAAGAAAAAATTAACAAAAAAATTCAAGAAATAGAAATTAAAGAAATAAATTCTAAGCTAGAGAATGAAAAAGTAGATATAACTCTACCTGAAAGAAATATTGTTCAAGGTAAGATACACCCTGTTTCTCAAGTTATAGATGAAATATCCTCTATATTTTCTGAAATTGGTTTTAGCGTTGAAGAAGGACCAGATGTAGAGAATGAACATTACAACTTTACTGCATTAAACACACCAGATAACCATCCAGCGAGAGACATGCATGACACTTTTTATTTAGATGATAAAAAACAATTACTTTTAAGAACTCATACATCTCCAGTACAAGTACGTACAATGTTAAAAGGTAAACCTCCATTTAAAATTATTGCTCCTGGTAGAACCTATAGATCTGATAGTGATCAAACCCATGCTCCAATGTTTCATCAAGTTGAGGGACTTCATATTGATAAAAATATAAATATGGGACATTTAAAAGGTTGCCTAAATTATTTTATAAAATCTTTTTTTGAAGTTGATAAAATTAAAATGAGATTAAGACCAAGTCACTTCCCATTTACAGAACCATCAGCAGAAGTTGATATTGGTTATGAATTGAAAGATGGCAAAATAGTTATTGGTGAAGGGGATAAATGGTTAGAGATTTTAGGTTGTGGGATGGTACATCCAAATGTACTTAAAAATGTAAAAATAAACCCTGACAAGTATCAAGGTTATGCATTTGGGATTGGCATAGATAGATTAGCTATGCTTAAATATGGAATAAATGACCTAAGAGCTTTTTTTGAGACAGACTATAGGTGGCTTAATCACTTTGGGTTTGATCCACTAGACGTACCATCAAATTATAGAGGTCTTAGTCGATGAAATTTACAATTGGCTGGCTTAAAGAACACCTAGATACTAAGTTTAAGGATTATGAAATAATTGATAAGTTAACGGATGTTGGACTTGAAGTTGAAAGCTATGAAAAGGCTAGCTCTGACTTAGACAATTTTAAAGTTGCAAAAATTATAAACACTGAACAACACCCTAATGCAGATAAGCTAAAAGTATGCGATGTTGATATAGGAGAGCAAAACACTGTAAAAGTTGTTTGTGGAGCACCTAATGCCAAGAATGATCTCTTAACTGTTTATGCTGGTCCTGGATCAGTGATTCCAAAAAACAACATGAAACTCACTGTTAGCAAAATAAGAGGTGTGACCTCATATGGAATGTTGTGCTCAGAATCTGAATTAAACTTATCTAATGAAAGTCATGGAATAACTGAACTTAAGTCAAATAAGTATTCTGACAAAGTAGGAAAAAATTTTTTTAAAAATAATTCTGAAAAAGTTGTTGATTTATCAATCACTCCCAATAGACCTGATTGTTTAGGTGTTAGAGGAGTTGCAAGAGATCTTGCAGCAGCGGGAGTTGGTAAATTAAAAAATAGCTCTAATATAAAAATTAAAAATAATGGGTCTCAAAAAATTCAGGTTTCTATCACAAAAGATAAAAATCAAGGTTGTACTATATTTGGTAGTTGTTTTATAAAAGATGTTACAAATAAAGAAAGTCCAAAGTGGCTAAAGGATAAAATTATATCTCTAGGTCAGAAACCTATTTCAGCGATTGTAGATATAACTAACTATGTGATGCTGGATTTAAATAGACCACTTCATGCATATGATGCAGACAAAATTGATAAGGAAATTATTGTAAGAACCTCAAACAAAGATGAGACGTTTGAAGCTCTTGATAACAAAGAGTATAAATTAGATAATGATATGTGTGTTATTTCTGATCAGTCTGGGGTGTTAGGATTGGGTGGAATAATAGGAGGTACACGCTCAGGTACGAACCTTAACACTAAAAATATTTTGTTAGAGTCTGCATATTTTTTACCAAGATCAATTAGAAAAACCTCAAAATTATTGAATATTGACACTGATGCTAAATTTAGATTTGAAAGAGGTATTGACCCACAATCGATCGAGATAGGCCTAAAGAAAGCTGCACAATTAATAACCAAAATCTGCGGAGGAAGTGTTAGCAAGTTTGATGTTCAAAGCATCAGAAAATATAAAAAAAATAATATCAAATTTAAAATTGCTTTGTTTGAAAAAATTGCAGGATTTAAAATAAAAGATAAAGAAATCATAAAAATCTTAATAGATTTAGGATTTGAGGTTTCTAAAAAGAAATCTGAATTAGAATTAAAAATTCCTACGTGGAGACCTGATATAATTCAACCTATAGATGTTGTTGAGGAGATAGTAAGAATAAAAGGTTTCAATAACATAAAAACTTTAGAACCAGAAAAAAAAAGAATTAAAGATACACTTAATAAACAACAAAAACTTTTCCATTTTTTACAACGTTCAGTAGCATCAAAAGGATATTTTGAAACTGTAACCTGGTCATTTACAGACTCAAAATTAAACAGTTTTTTTAAAGAAAATTATAGAGAGATTAAGATAGTAAATCCAATAAGTTCAGACTTAGATGTTTTAAGAAATTCGATATTTCCTAATTTAATATTTTATCTCAAGAAAAATTTAGATAGAGGATTTAAAGATATTGCTTTTTTTGAAATAGGACCAATTTTTAAGGACAACAAACCTGGAGAACAATTAACAATAATAGGTGGAATAAAATCAGGAAAAATATCAAGATTAAACTGGAATGAAGAAAATAGATCAATTGACGTGTTCGATGCAAAAAAAGATATAATTCAAACATTAATTGAAGCTGGATATAGCAGACAAAGTTTATTTGTAAGAGAAAAATCTCCTTCTTACTATCATCCAGGAAAATCTGGTTCTGTTTATCTCGATAAAGACGATATTGATCCAGTGGGATATTTTGGGGAAATTCATCCAAATATTATAAAAAAACTTGATGTAAAAACTGAAGCATTGGTAGGTTTTGAGATTTACTTAGACTACTTAAAAGATAAAAAACTTAAAATCAAAGAATCAAAATCTAAATTTCAAATTTCAGACTATCAAAAATCAGATAGAGACTTTGCTTTTGTGGTTGATAAAAAATTTAAAGCCCAAGATTTAATAGAAATAATATCTTCTATAGATCAAAGTTTAATTAAATCAGTTAAAATTTTTGATGTCTATGAGGGTGAAAATATTCCTAAAGATAAAAAATCTATAGCTATAAATGTGACCATTCAATCCTCAGAAAAGACACTGGATGAAAAAGATCTTGAAAAAATTAATAAATTAATAATCTCAACTGTTGAGATTAAATCAGGTGCAAAAATTAGATCATAAATGCCCAGTGGAATTGATAATATAAGAAATTTTGCAATTATTGCGCATATTGACCACGGAAAATCTACTATAGCTGATAGGATAATTCACAGTTGTGGGGGTTTAACCGAAAGAGAAATGAAAGCCCAAGTTCTTGACTCAATGGATATTGAGAGAGAAAGAGGAATAACAATTAAAGCTCAAACTGTAAAATTAAAATACAAAGCTAAAGATGGAAAAGAATATATTTTAAATATTATAGACACACCTGGTCACGTAGATTTTAGCTATGAGGTAAGTAGATCTCTGTATGCATGTGAAGGTTCAATTCTTATAGTCGATAGCACACAAGGTGTTGAAGCGCAGACGCTAGCAAATGTTTATCAAGCCCTAGATACTAATCATGAAATTGTTCCAGTATTAAATAAGGTTGATTTACCCGCGTCCGATTTAGAAAAAACAAAAAAACAAATAGAAGATGTTATTGGTATTGATACTGAAAATGCTATTCCATGTTCTGGTAAAACTGGAGAAGGTATTGAAGATATCTTAGAACAAATAATAACCACCTTACCTGCGCCTGAAGGCGAAAGTAAATCAGACTTAAAATGTTTACTTGTAGATAGTTGGTATGACACTTATTTAGGTGTAGTAATTTTAGTTAGAGTTATTGATGGTAAATTAACAAAAAATATGAAAATTAAAATGATGTCAACTGATCAAGAATATATTGTTGAAAAAGTTGGTGTCTTTACTCCTAAACCTACAAATATAAATGAACTAAAAACAGGTGAAATAGGTTTCATAACTACAGGAATTAAAGTCCTATCAGAAACGAAAGTTGGTGATACTATTTGTGATGCAACAAAACCATTAAAAGATGCCCTTCCAGGTTTTAAACCTAGTAAGCCAGTAGTATTTTGTGGTCTGTTCCCTGTTGATAGTTCAGAGTATCAAAAATTAAAAGATGGACTAGCCAAACTTCAATTAAATGATGCAAGTTTTTCATTTGAACCTGAGTCATCTTCAGCTTTAGGATTAGGATTTAGGTGTGGTTTTTTGGGTTTATTACATCTTGAAATTGTAACTGAAAGACTAGAAAGAGAATTTGATGTAAACTTATTAACCACTACTCCTGGAGTTGTTTATAAAGTTCATTTAAACAATGGAGAAATAGTAGATTTACAAAATCCATCGAGCCTACCTGATCCAACATTAATCAAAATGATTGAGGAACCTTGGATTAAAGCTACCATTATAACTCCAGATCAGTATTTAGGATCTATAATAAAAATGTGTCAGGATAAAAGAGGAATACAAACAAATTTAAGTTATTCAGGAAATAGAGCAGTTGTAAATTATGAGCTTCCTCTAAACGAGGTAGTTTTTGATTTTAATGATCGTCTTAAATCAATGACAAGTGGCTATGCTAGTTTCGATTATGAAATAATTGAACACAGAGAGGGTGAATTAGTAAAATTAGGTATTTTAGTAAATGGTGAGCCTGTTGATGCCTTAGCAATGATGATACATAAGGATTTTGCTCAAAAAACTGGAAGAGAAGTTTGTGAAAAATTAAAAGATTTAATACCTAGACATAACTTCATGATTCCAGTGCAGGCTGCGATAGGAGGAAAGATTATTGCAAGAGAGACCATCAAAGGATTTAAAAAAGATGTATTAACAAAAATCCATGGAGGTGGAGCCACAGATAGAAAAAGAAAGCTTTTAGAAAAGCAAAAAAAAGGAAAAGCTAGGTCAAAACAATTTGGAAAGGTTGAAATACCCCAAGAGGCATTTATTGGAGTTTTAAAAATCAATAAAGATACTTAAATTGTATCAAAATAGGTTTTAGTTTAAATATTAAATTTTTAAATGTTAAAATATAATCATAATTGCACAGTTGTAATTACCACCTTTTTCGCTGGCGATAAATTAGAAGCATGTATTAAAAATATTCCTAATAATTTTAAGATTTTGATTATTGATAATGGTGGTGAAAAGAATAAAAAAAATTACTTTGAAAGTAGATTTCCAAATTTGACTTATTTTGTTTCTAATGAAAATTTAGGAGTTCCAAGATCCTACAGTTTAGCAAATAAAATGGTAAAAACTAAATATATGTTTAACACACAACCTGATGTTATTGTAAAAGAAAAATGTATTGAAAATCTATTAGAAAAAGCAAATTTATATAATAACTTTGCAATTCTTAGTCCAACTATTTTTCATAATAAATCTTATTTTATTGATGGAGATTATAAACAGCTGAAAATTATTAAAAATAAATATAAAGATTCATTTAAAATAAACTTTCATCCAAGTAATAAAAATCCACCTGACGGAGATATTTCTGTTGAAGCTGTAACAGGAACAGCGATGCTAATTAATAGGGAAAAACTAAATTCAATAAATGACTGGGATAAAAATATATTCAATTATTATGAGGATATGGATTTGTGTTTGAGATTGAGACTAAAAGGTTTTGAAATTATAAAAATAAGAAATGCTGAAGTAGACCATAATCCTTTTTCTTCACACGACAACAGTATTTCAAAAGAACTTGATTTTTCAAGAAACTGGCATTATTCCTGGTCAAGATTTTACTTTCTAAAAAAACATTCAGGTAAAATGAAAGCATTTAGATTTGGAATAAATTTATTGCTAAAATCTTCATTTAAATCTTTAATTTATTTATTTTTTAATAAAGAAAAATGTATTACACATTTTGCAAAAACTTCTGGAGTATTATTTGCAATTTTTAATTTAAAATCAAATTATAGACCAAAACTTTAAAATGAATATTATAATTACAGGTGGCTGTGGCTTTGTTGGTAGTTCTTTATGTTTATTTCTCAAACAAAATCTTAAAAATTCTAAAATATTAAGTATTGATAATTTGAGCAAAAATTATTCTAAATTTAATCAAAAAATTTTAAAGAAACATAATATTAAAAATAAAAAAATAAATTTAGGTAAGTTCAATTCCTTGAAACATGTCAATTTCAAGGCTGATATTATAATTGATTGTTCAGCAGAACCTGCAGTAGAAATTTCAAAAAAAAAAATTGTTAATGTCATTGAGAGTAATTTTATAAGCACTTTAAATATTCTCGAAAAGAATAAGAAAGATGGATCTAAACTTATTTTTATTTCGAGTAGTCGAGTTTACCCAATAAATAATTCTTATAAAAAATTTCAAGATTATAAAAAAAAAAAAATAATTCCTACATTCACAGAACAAGACAATTTAAAAGGTGCCAAAACTATATATGGCTTTACCAAATCTGCTTCGGAGGAATTGATAAAAGAGTATAGTTACTCTGAAAAAATAAAATACATCATTAATAGATGTGGAATTATTTCTGGACCAGGGCAGTATGGAAAAGTAGAGCAAGGTCTAATCAGTTTATGGATGTGGAGGCATATAAATAATATAAATATTACTTATAACGGGTATGGTGGAAAAGGATTACAAGTTAGAGATGTATTATTTATCAATGACTTTTGTGAATTAATTATTATTCAAATAAAAAATTTTACAAAATATGAAAATAACTTGTTTTGTGTTGGTGGAGGCCAAAAAAACTTAATAAATTTAAAAAATTTAACAAAAATTTGTCAAAAAATTTCGAAAAATAAATTAAAAGTTAGAAAAAACCCTAAAACATCAATTTATGATGTTCCATATTATGTTACATCCTTAAAAAAAATTAAAAAATTTTCTAATTGGAAACCTAAAATATATTTAAATGAAGGATTGAAAGATATTTATAAATGGATGATTTTAAATAAACCAAAAATAAACAAATTTTTTTAATGAATTATATTTTAGTAACAGGCTCTTCAGGTTTAGTAGGATCTGAAACTTCAATTTTTTTTCACAAAAAAAACTTTAAGATTTTGGGAATCGATAACGATAAAAGATCTTATTTTTTTGGAAGATCTGCAAGCACCAAAAAGATGACAAAACAATTAATACATGAACTTAAAAATTATAAACATTTAAATATTGATATAACAAATTTAAAAAATTTAGAGAAAGTATTTATTAAATATAAAAATAAAATTAAGTGTATTATACATGCAGCTGCTCAACCATCACATGATTGGGCTGCAAAAGAACCTCTTACAGATTTTAGTATTAATGCTTCAGGGACATTAAATTTATTATATCTAACAAAGAAATATTGTAGAAGAAGCGTTTTTATTTATGTATCTACAAATAAAGTTTATGGCGATTTGCCTAATAGTCTTCCATTAATAGAAAAGAAAACTCGTTATGAAATTAAATCAAGCCATTCTTTTTATAAAGGTATTAATGAAAAAATGTCAATTGATAAATCAATACACAGTTTATTTGGTGTATCAAAAGTTTCAGCAGATTTATTAGTACAAGAATATGGTAAAAATTTTAAGTTGAAAACTGGTATTTTCAGGCTTGGTTGCATAACAGGGGAAAATCATGCTGGAGCAGAATTACATGGTTTTTTAAGTTACCTATTCAAAGCAACTAAAAACAAGATAAAATATAGAATTTATGGTTATAAAGGAAAACAAGTAAGAGACAACATACACGCAAAAGATCTAGTCAATTGTTTTTGGCATTATTATTTAAAACCAAAATATGGAGAAGTATATAATATTGGTGGAGGAAGAGAAAATTCTTGTTCTGTGCTGGAAGCTATTAGACTAATTGAAAATAAAACTAATAATAAGTTAGATTTTTCTTTTATTAAAAAAAACAGATCAGGTGATCATATTTGGTATATTACTGACAACAAAAAATTTAAAAGAGACTACCCAGGCTGGAAAATTGAATATAATCTAAAAAAAATTATTGATAAAATGAATAATAATTAATTATAACGGTTAAATGTTGGAGAGGTGGCCGAGTGGTTGAAGGCGCACGCTTGGAAAGCGTGTAAAGGAGCAATCCTTTCATGGGTTCGAATCCCATTCTCTCCGCCATTAAAAAAGCCTTAATTTTCAGTCTTGATTTGCCCTTTTTATTTTTTTTTTGCAAAGATAAATCAGCATTTTTTTAAAAAAATGTTATAATTAATTTCTTTCCATTTATTAAAAGATGACAAATAAAAATACATATCAGGCAGACTCTATTAAAGTTTTGAAGGGCTTAGAAGCAGTTAGAAAAAGACCGGGTATGTATATTGGTGACACAGATGATGGAACTGGTCTACATCATATGGTCTATGAAGTTGTTGACAATTCTATTGACGAAGCTTTAGCAGGTTACTGTAAAAATATTAATGTTAAAATTAATATAGATGGAACAATTACAGTTAGTGACGATGGTAGAGGAATACCTGTAGATATTCATAAAACAGAAAAAAAATCAGCAGCAGAAGTTATCATGACCCAACTTCACGCGGGTGGAAAATTTGATCATGATTCTTATAAAGTTTCAGGTGGATTACATGGTGTTGGTGTGTCAGTTGTAAATGCGTTGTCTAAAAAGTTGCAGCTTGAAATTAACAGAGATAGTAAAAAATATTTTATTGAGTTTGAAAATGGTGAAGCAAAAGCATCATTAAAATCAATTGGAAAATCAAAAGAAACTGGTACCATAATTACTTTTTTACCATCTACAGAAATTTTTTCTTCAATTAAATTTAATGCCAGTATTTTAATTAAAAGAATGAGAGAGTTAGCATTCCTAAATAAAGGTATCAAAATCATTTTTATTGATGCAAGTTTAAAAAAAGAAAAAATATCTGAATTTAAGTTTGATGGGGGTGTAACAGAGTTTGTTGATTTTTTAGATGAAAAAAGAGAGAGATTGCAAAATAAAAATGGGAATGATTTATTTAGAAAACCTATTTATATAGAGGGAAAAAAAAATAATATTGAAATAGAGTGTTCCTTAAAATGGAATGCTGGTTATAGTGAGGAAATTTTCCCATACACAAATAATGTTTATCAAAAGGATGGTGGTACGCACTTATTAGGATTTAGAAGTGCCTTAACTAGAGTAGTGAATAAATATGCTAATGAACATAATCTGTTAAAAAAAAATAAATTGGCAATTTCTGGAGATGACATAAAAGAAGGTCTTACATGCGTCTTATCAACTAAAATTCCTGACCCAAAATTCTCATCACAAACAAAAGACAAGCTTGTTTCTTCTGAAGTGAGAATGATTGTGGAAGCAGTAATTAACGAAAAATTATCAACGTGGTTTGATCAAAATCCAAGTGTCACAAAAATAATTTTAGCTAAAATTATTCAAGCAGCTCTGGCAAGAGATGTTGCTAGAAAAGCAAGAGAAAATGTCAGAAGAAAAGGAGCGCTTGAATTGAGTGGCCTTCCTGGAAAATTAGCTGATTGTCAAATAGGAAAGCAAGAAGGAACAGAATTGTTTATTGTTGAGGGAGACTCAGCAGGAGGTTCGGCAAAACAAGGAAGAAATAGGTCAAATCAAGCAGTTTTACCACTTAGAGGAAAGATTTTGAATACTTATGTGGAAGATTTAACAATTAAAAAAAATGGAAATGGATCTGATAAAAGAACTAAAGCTTTATCAAAAATGATATCCTCAAATGAAATAGTAACATTAATCAACGCATTGGGGTTAGATCCTAAAGCACAAGAAATAGATTTAAAAGATTTAAGATATGGTAAAATAATAATTATGACAGATGCTGATGTTGATGGTTCACATATTAGAGCATTATTATTAACTTTTTTTAATAATGAACCATTCAATAAATTAATTGAAAATGGCCATATATACTTAGCTCAACCACCATTATTTAAAATTAATAAAGGAACAAAAGGCATTTATATTAAAGATGAAAAAGAGTTAGAAGATTATATTTTAAATAATAATAAAGAAATTAAGAAAATAAAAAAGGGAACAAAAGAGTTTTCAAAAGCATTAGATCAAGAAAAGTCTAAAATGAATATACAAAGATTTAAAGGTTTGGGAGAAATGAATCCTGAGGAATTGTGGAGCACTACGCTTGATCCAGAAAATAGAAATTTACTTCAAGTTCAGTATTCTAAAGACTTTAGAAAAGACCAAACTTTAATACATACGCTGATGGGTAACGACGTTGCACTAAGAAAGGATTTTATTGTTTCCAATGCAATTAATGTTCAGAATCTCGATATATAAAAATGAAGTTTTTTGAAACTTCAAAGCAATATTCTTTCAAAAAATCAACCTATATAACTTTAAGATGGATTGGAATCGTTGGTCAACTTATAGCTGTAAACTTTGTATATTTAGTTTTAAATTTTAAATTTGATTTTATTTTATCTAATTTAATAATCACACTGGGGATAATTAGTAACTTTTATTTAATTTATATTTATAAAAAAACTCAACTATCAGACAAATCAGCATTTGTTTTCCTTTTTATCGATATAATTCAGTTGAGCGTTTTAATTTATTTGACAGGAGGCATTGTAAATCCATTCATTATATTTCTTTTAATACCAAGTGTATTTTCTTCATCAAACTTAAGTTTCAAAACTAATACATTACTAGTAAGTTTCACAGTTGTCTCAATTTTATTTTTGACTTTTTATTCTAAAGATTTGCCTGCACCTTTAAGTGATCATTTTCATGTAAGCCCTTATTATTATTTTTCTATACCAGTTGCATTAGTAATTGCCTTAGTTTTTTTGAACTATTTTGCTATGACATTTGGTTCACAATCACGTTTGAGAAAAGATGCTTTATCAAAAATGGAGGAAGTGATGGCAAAAGAACACGAATTATTATCTTTAGGTGGTCAAGCAGCAGCAGCAGCACATTCACTAGGCACTCCACTTTCAACAATTAAAATAATTACTCAAGATTTAATGAAACAATTAGAGAATAATAAAGAATTTGATAAAGACTTAAAGTTGCTAAACAGTCAGGTAGAAAGGTGTAATGAAATATTAAAAAGATTGAGCCTTAATCCCGTTGAAGAAGACGATTTTATAGATAAAGACATAACTTTAAGAGAATATTTATCTGAAATCATTGTTTCTTTCAAAGAAATAAGTAACAAAAATTTTATATTTAATTTTGATCAGGACTCAAACCCAAAAAAAATAAGTAAATCTATTGAGATTGTATATGGTTTAAGGAATTTTATAGGTAATGCTAACAAGTTCTCAAAAGAAAAAATTTTTATAAATTTGAAAAGTGATAGTGAGATGACAGAAATAACAATAGAAGATGATGGAGACGGCTATCCTAGAGATATTCTACCTAAAATTGGTGAACCCTATTTAAAAGCTAGCAATCCTTATGATAAATCAAAAACAGGTTTAGGCCTGGGACTATTTATTGGAAAGACTTTATTAGAAAAAAACTTTGCTTCATTAAATTTTAGAAACTCCAAAACTAGAAATGGAGCAGAGGTTATAATTAATTGGCAGAATACTGATTTATTTAATATCTAATGGTATTTTTTTGTTTCAAAAAGAGAACTTAATTGTGAAATCATCACATCTCCTAACTCATTAACATCAGTAATCTTAATTGCTTTATCATAATATCTAGATACATCGTGACCTATTCCAATTGCTAAAACTTCAATATCAGATTTATTTTCAATATATTTGACTATTTTTTTAAGATGTTTTTCAAGGAAATCACCAGAGTTCACAGAAAGAGTTGAATCATCAACAGGAGCCCCATCAGAAATAACCATTAAAATTTTTCTCTCTTCTTTTCTCTTTTTAATTCTACTATAGGCCCATGATATTGCTTCCCCATCAATATTTTCTTTTAGCAGACCTTCTTTTAGCATAAGCCCCAAGTTATTTTTTGCTTGTCTCCAATGAGTATCTGCACTTTTATATATTATATGTCTTAAATCGTTTAATCGTCCAGGAGTTTTTGGCTTTGAACTTTTAGCCCATAACTCCCTTGACTGCCCACCTTTCCAGTTTTTAGTTGTAAAACCTAAAATTTCAACTTTGACAGAGCACCTCTCCAGAGTTCTAGATAAAATATCAGCACAAATCGCCGCTATAGTAATTGGTCTTCCTCTCATCGATCCTGAGTTATCAATTAACAGAGTGACGACAGTATCTTTGAAGTCCAAGTCTTTTTCTTTTTTGAATGACAAAGAATTGTAAGGATCCATTATTATTCTTGGTAATTTTGAACTATCAAGCAATCCTTCCTCTAAATCAAATTCCCATGCTCTATTTTGTTTTGCAAGTAATTGTCTTTGAAGCTTATTTGCTAGTTTTGTTATGATATCTTGAAAACCTACTAATTGTTGGTCTAAACTTTTTCTTAGTTTAGTTGCTTCATTTGCATTTTCAAGATTTTCCGCTTTTACAATTTCATCAAATTGAATGGTAAAGATTTTATAATCAAGATTTAGATTATCGATGTTCTTTTTTAGAGTCTGCTCTGTGCTTTGTTCCTCTGACTCTATTTCTGACAATTGCTCGTCTAAATTAAATTCATCGATATCATAATCTGCGTCCAAAGTAGCTTGGGTTTCTTGTTCCTTATTTTCATCCTTGTTATCCTCATTTTCGTTATTTTGATCGTCATTCGATGGATTATCTTGTCCTTGATCTTGATTTTCTTCGTTAGTTTGATCCTCCTCACTTTGAAAAATATCCATTTCCTCCAGGATCTTAGAAAAACGAGAGCTATAAGTATTCTGATCTTCAAGATTATCTAATAAAAATTCTTTATGTTTTTCTATAGATTTTTCAAAGTCTCCCTCCCAAAAATTAAGCATTTTTGAGGTTAATGGATTTAGTTTAACCTTATGAAAATTTTTAAGCATGTAAAGTTCAAATGCTTCAGAAACAGTAACATCTTCTTTAGTTTTCAATTGATCTCTACGCTTTTGACTAATTATTTGTGAATAATTTTCATGAATATTTTTTTCAATTCCTCTTAACATTTGACCACCCAACATCTCATATCTTATTTTTTCAGCAATATTATAAAGTAATCTAGAGGAATTGTTCACTGGCAAATTTTTTTTATAAATAGCATCATTCGAGAATTTTTTCTTTAAAGCAGAAGAGTCTGTCTCTGCTCGCAATCTTACAAAATCACTTGGACTGTTTATGTTATCAATTTCAATAGCAGTTATATCTTTAAATTTATTTTTTTCTGACTCTTTTTTATTTAAATCAAAGTTGTCAGATATAACTTTTGCAGTTGAAGTTAATGCAATTTTAAATTTTTCTTTTAAATTGTTTTCTCTACTACTCATCTAAATTTGAATATTAATTAAAGATTCAGGCAATTCTTCACCAAAACATCTTTGATAATACTCTGCGATAGTATTTTTCTCTATATCATCACATTTATTTAGAAAAGTTACCCTAAAGGCATAACCAATATCTTTAAAGATTTCAGAATTTTCTGCCCAGTGCATAACAGTTCTTGGACTCATAACGGTTGAAATATCTCCTGCAATAAATCCTTTACGAGTTAATGATGCTACTTTAATCATATTGGAGACAACTTCTTTCCCTTTTGAATTGTTTAAATTTTTGTTTTTAGCCAAAATAATATCCATTTCTCTATCAAGACTAAGATAATTTAGTGTTGTTACAATATTCCATCTATCCATTTGGCCTTGGTTAATTTGCTGAGTACCATGGTAAAGACCACTGGTATCTCCTAAGCCTACTGTGTTTGATGTTGCAAATAATCTAAAAAATTTATTTTGCTTTATTACTTTATTTTTATCTAACAAAGTAAAATTACCTTCAGCTTCTAAAACTCGCTGAATCACAAACATAACATCTGGTCTTCCTGCATCATATTCATCAAATACTAAAGCAACTGGATTTTGGATAGACCATGGTAAAATTCCCTCGTTAAATTGGGTAACTTGTTTACCTTCTTTTAAAACTATCGCATCTTTTCCTATTAAATCTATTCTGCTAACATGGCTATCTAGGTTTACACGAATACATGGCCAGTTTAGTCTTGCAGCTATTTGTTCAATATGAGTAGATTTACCTGTTCCATGATATCCTTGAACTAAAACTCTTTTATTAAACGAAAACCCAGAAATTATTGCTAGTGTAGTATCTCTATCAAATTTATAACTTTTATCGATTTCAGGAACATAGTCATTTCTTTTTGAAAATGCCTCAACTTCCATCTCTGAATCAATACCAAATGTTTGTTTCAAGGAAACTTTAATATCCGGTTTTATGTCAAGATTTGGTGTCAATTTTATCTCTATAAGTGTTTTTAAGCTGAGTGTAAGCTAAAGTTATTAATTTAAGTTTTTCCTCGTATTTTTTATTTCCAGAATTCATATCAGGGTGTAATTTTTTAACAAGCACTTTGAATTTATCCTGTATTTTCTTCCACTTTAGACCTACGGAAATACCAAGAATACCAAAAGCTTTGATATCTTTGTGGTCAAATTTAAATTGACGCATATGATCATAATCACCATTTATTTTATCTTTATCTAATTCATCTTTTAATGTTGTATTCCATAGAACTTTAAAAAAATTATCTGAAGAGCTAAAACTCTGAGTAGGCTTATGCCATACCATATCAGATTTCAAAAAATCCATTACTTGGTCATCATTCATTCCTGAAAAGTAATTCCAATTTTTATTAAATTCTTTTACATGCTCAAGACACAGCATTCTAAATTTTTTACTATTATCTTTTTCAACTGGTGCTTTATATTCACCAATTTCATTACAATTATTCCAGTCACAAATATTTTTCATGATATATAATAAACCATACTTATGGATATAAATGACTTAATTGCAATTGTAAAAAAAAAATTGCAAGATAATATAAATATTGAAGATATTAAAATTGAAGATAAATCTTTTCTTCATAAAAATCATACTGGCAATCAAAAGGGTAAATTTCATTTGAAAATAAGTTTAATATCTGGTGAACTTAAAGTTATGAATAAGGTAGAAAGCAATAAGAAAATTTACAAAATTTTAGATAAGGAAATGAAAGAGTCTATTCATTCGATACAAATATTAATTTCGTAAAAAAATTTTTAAAAATAAGCCTATCTTTTTTTTGGAATATTCCTTATTAATTATTGGGGCTCCAATTTTTTTGAGTAATACCAAATTAATTTTATTTGACCTATTTTTCTTATCTTTTGCCATAAAGGTCAAAATTTTATTTGTATCTTTTGGACTAAAAAACTTACTCACGGAAGAGGGTAAGTCAGAATTATCAATATGATCTATTATGGAATAATACTCTCTCTTATTCATTAATTTTGTCTCAAGACTAAAATTTAGCGCAGTTTTCATTCCAAGTATTACAGCTTCTCCATGGTTTAGCTTTTTACTAAATCCTAATGTTGCTTCATAAGCATGGGCAAAGGAATGACCAAAATTTAAAATTTTTCTTAAGCCTTTTTCTTTTTCATCTTTTTCAACTACAGCCTTTTTAATCTTACAACTTTCATAAATAGCTTTTTCAAGAAATGGAGAAGTTAGCTTTAAGATTTTATTTTTATGGTTGTTTAAAAAATTATAAAATTTTTTATTACCAATAATTGAATGTTTTAAAATTTCTCCATATCCGCAAACTATCTCTCTCTTAGGTAATGAGTTTAAAAATTCAGTATCTGAAATTACAAGATTAGGTTGGTAAAAACTTCCAATTAGATTTTTCCCATACCTAGTATTTATGCCAGTCTTACCACCAATTGATGAGTCAACCTGAGATAAAAGAGTAGTTGGTAGGTTTATAAATTTAAGACCTCTTTTGAAAAGGCTTGCAGCAAAACCACTTATATCACCAGTAATTCCTCCTCCAATAGATATCAAACAGTCATCTCTTGAAAAATTTTTATTTAATAAAATTTCTAAAATCTTATTAATACTATTCATATTCTTATTTAATTCATTGGCCTTTAGATAATGGATGTAACTCATTTTATTTTTTAGAGATTTTTTGATAGTAGAGACAAATTTTTTAGGAACATTACTATCAATAACTAAAAGACATCTGTTAAAATTAATCGAGTTAGATTTTATAATTTGATAAATATTTGCAGATAATTTTTTTCCAATTAAGATGGGATATTTCTGTGTATTTGTTTTTATATTTAATTTAATTTGATTCATAAATTTTAATTATTTTATTGACTACTCCATTTTTAGTTAAATTATCACATTTAATTTCGTACAAAGCCTTTGCATAAACGGCAGAGCGTTTATGAATTAAATCAATTATTTGAGCATCTGATGAACTTATAGCTAAGGGTCTCTTTTTACTATTTTTAATTCTACTTAACAAAATATTTTTATTCCAGTTTAGCCAAAACGATATATTGTTTTTTAAAACTTCTTTCCTTATATTTTCATTCAAAAAAGCTCCACCACCAAGAGAAATCACAGAGGAGTGTAGTTTTAAATTTTTTAGTGTTATTTTCTCTTCAACTTTTCTAAAAAAATCTTCACCTTTATCCTCAAACATTTTGCTTATGGTTGTACCCACTTTATTTTCAATCTCATTATCTATATCTATAAAATTTAATTTTAGTTTTTTTGCGACCAGCATGCCTATAGAACTCTTTCCAGATCCCATCATTCCTAAAAACACAAGATTTTCTTTTGATTTCATAAGTTTCTTTATTGAAAAAACACAAATATGTCTTAATTTGAAATTATCTAAAGTTATATGCAATTTACTAAAAATACAAGTTCAGGCAAAGCTAGTATTACAGGAATCGTAATTAAATTAACGCTTGGATTGATTGTTGTTATAGGAATTGTATTTTTTATAAACTCATTAGATTTTCCTGCGCCTAAAAAAGAAATAGAAAAAATAATTCCAAATGAAAATTTTAAAATTGTTAAATAAGAAATATTTTTCAATTTTAATAATTTATTTATTATTAGCTACAAATACGTTCGGAGAAGATAAACCAGTAGATATCTGGAATATAGAAAAAAAAAAAACGGATATTGTTCTAGAAACCAATATTTCTGATCAAAATCAAAACAATAGCACTGGAAGCAGCATTTATAACATGCAATCAAACAAGAAAATTAATCCAATTAAACTAGATCAAGATGTTACGTCAAAAGAGATTAAAATTGTGGGATTATATGATCCAGCAGAATATGGACTAAGTATCGATATGTGGTCAAATTCTGACGGTTCTAAATTAAAAAGCCTTTTTGAAAACATTAATAAATATAATCTTTCACAAGATGCTTCAGAAATAATGAATATTTCCATTTTAACCAATGCTTACTATCCAAATCAAAATATTAGTGAGCAAGAGTTTTTGAAATTTAAATCTGATTGGTTAATTAAAGACTCTAACCTAGAAATAATTGAAGAATATTTGATAAAAAATCAGAATATTAACTTGCACCCTGAGCTAACTAGATTTTTAGTAGACACTTATTTATCTGACTCAAACATAAAAAAATCGTGTGAAATTTTTTCTAATATTACTAAACCAATTGAGAATGAATATTTGTCCAAGTTCAATTTATATTGTTTAGTCAATTATGGTAAAAATGATGAGGCTCAATTAATTTTGGATTTGAAAAAAGAACTTGGTTTTCAAGATGATTACTATGAAAATAAAATAAGTTACTTATTCGGATATGTAGAGGAAGCAGATAAAACAATTTCTGAAAACTCTATTTTGGATTTTCATTTAGCACATAGAACTGATCCTGAATTTTCATTTGTGCCAAATGTGGATACTCCAAAATTTATTTGGCAATATTTATCTGCATCAAATCTTCTCTTTAATATCAGAGATTTAGAAATTACTGATATAGAAAAAATTTCTATTATTGAAAAAGCAGTTCATGACAAAAATTATTCAGAAAAAGATTTATTTGAATTTTATAAAAAATTTCAATTTAATATTAGTCAATTCTTAAACGCACAGGAGGCTTATAAATCCTTGCCACCTATAGAAGGGAGAGCGCTCTTATACCAACGAACACTTTTAACAGAGGAGCCAAATTTAAAATTAGAGTTGATGAAAACATTAAAAGATGTCTTTAATAAGGATGAAATTGGCAATGCTTTTGATGAAGAATTAAAAAAATTTTTAGATCAAATTTCAGAAGATGATGTACCTTCAAATTATACAACTTTTTATAATACCTATTCTAAAACTGAGAAAGTAAGAGATAAAAAAATTAAATTTAACAATAAAATTTTGCATCAATCTAAATTAGTGAACTATTTTAATGGGGACTATGCTAAATCCCAAATCGAACAAGATCTTGAAAAATTTTTAAAGAAAATCAAAAAAGATAAAAAATATTTTTTATCCAAAAAAGATATTATTTTCTTAGAAGCATTGAAATCTGATGGGATAGAAATCTCAAAAAAATATGATAGCTTATATGAGATTAAAGAGTCAGAAATGCCTGCAGATATTCAGTTAATGATTGAAAACAATGAAATTGGCGCTGCATTGCTAAGAGTAATTGAAGTCATTGGTCCAGAAAAAATTGAGAATCTAGACGAAGATACAGTTTATTTTATTATCAATACACTCAATCAGCTAAATGTTGATTTGATTAGAAATAAACTTTTGTTAAAAGTTCTACCTTTAAAAGTATAAAATTTATAATAAAATAAATTAAAACATGGCTACAAGAACTATAATTACAGAACCTAATAAACTGCTGAGGCAAGTTTCAAAACCAGTAAGTAAAGTTGGAAAGGAAGAGCAGAAACTAATGAAAGACATGTTGGAGACTATGTATGCTGCCAACGGGATTGGTCTGGCCGCAATACAAATTGGGATACCAAAAAGAATTATAGTCATGGATATTTGTAAGGAAGAAAATAAAAAAGAGCCAAGATATTTTGTAAATCCTGTAATTAAAAATAAAGACCCTTTAAAGGCAACTTATGAAGAAGGATGCCTTTCTGTTCCAAATCAATTTGCAGATGTAGATAGACCAAGCAAATGTGAAGTAGAATATTTAGATTATAATGGACAAAAACAATTACTAAAGGCTGAAGGTTTACTTGCTACATGCATTCAACATGAAATGGATCACCTAGAGGGCATATTATTTATTGATTATCTCTCAAAATTAAAAAGATCGATGATAATTAAAAAATTATCAAAATTAAAATCAAGTACAGCCGAAGTTTAATTCATGGCTAAGAAAATTATTTTTATGGGTACACCCATGTTTGCTGTACCAATTTTAAAATCTCTTTATCAAAATGGATATCCTATGACATGCATTTATACTCAACCTCCACAAAAATCACATCGTGGACAAAAAATCAACAAATCTCCTATTCAAGGAATTTCTGAAACTTTAAATTTAGAGTACAGGGCACCATCAACTTTAAGAGAAAATAAAGAAGAATACGAATTTTTCAAATCACTAGATGCAGATCTAGCAATTGTTGTAGCCTATGGACAAATTATACCTAAAGAATTTTTAAGTTTAACAAAAAAAGGATTTATAAATATACATGCATCTATCTTACCTAATTGGAGAGGAGCGGCACCTATACAAAGAGCAATAATGAATTTAGATAAAGAAACTGGGGTCAGTATTATGAAAATAGAAGAAAAATTAGACACAGGTCCAGTTTGCAATACCTATAAGATCAATATGGAGAATAATCTTAATTCTACTGAAATTGCTGAAAAGTTATCTTTTATTGCTGCAGAAAAAATTTTAGATAATATTGATGATATACTTGAAGATAAAGCAACTTTCGTTGCTCAAGATCATTCTAAAGCAACTTATGCTCCAAAAATTCAAAAGATAGAAGGTTTAATTGATTGGACGAGTAATGCAGAAAATATTATTGGGAAAATAAATGGTTTATATCCTGTCCCAGGTGCTTTTTTTATATCAAGTGGTGAGAGATATAAAATTTTAAAAGCAGAAATCAGCAATGGGATTGGAAATCCGGGACAGGTTCTTAATGATTATTTAGAAATTGCTTGTGGCGATAAGCAATCAATTAAGGTGACTGAGATACAAAGACAAGGAAAAAGGCCACAAAATATTGGTGAATTTATGCTTGGTTCAAGAATTAGAAAAGGCCATCAGATATAAATGGCAAGGTATCAAGTTCTTATAGAATATGTTGGAACAAGTTTTAGAGGCTGGCAGATACAAAAAAAAGGCTCTACTATTCAAGGATTAATTCAACAACACTTATCTAAACTTTTAAAAGAAAGAATAATTTTAAATGGTTCTGGCAGAACAGATGCAGGTGTACATGCTAATGCTCAGTCAGCACACTTTGATTGTCAAAATAAAATTTTAGATCTAACTAAATTTTTAAAATCAATTAATCATTTTCTTAACAATAAGGGTATAGCAATTACTCAAATTAAAAAAAGAAGTGAAAAATTTCATTCACGATTTTCTGCTAAACAAAGAATTTATAAATATATAATTTTTAATCAAATAAGTGCCCCTGTAATTGAAAGCGGGAGAGGTTGGCATGTTAGGAAAAAATTAGATATCAATTCAATGAAAAAAGGGGCAAAAAAATTATTAGGAACAAATGATTATTCAACTTTTAGATCATCAAGTTGTAATGCTAAGAGTCCAATTAGAACTATCAAATCAATCAAAATAAAAGTATTAAAAAATAAAATTGAAATAGAATTTAATTCACAATCTTTTTTACAACAACAAGTAAGATCGATGGTAGGTTGTTTAAAATATTTGGGTGAAAAGAAATGGGATCTAAAAACTTTCGAGAAAGTATTTAAATCTAAAAAAAGAGTTTTGTGTGCTCCGCCAGCACCGCCTGAGGGGCTTTTTTTAAATAGAATTATTTATTAATTTTTTTTATTACTCATTGCAAATTTTTTATTTATTCTCCACCTAGACTCAGCTCTTACTATATAACCGCAACAGTTTCTAGATTTGCATTTACATGGGAATTGTTTGTAATTTTCATCATAACCGAATCCATAATCACAAGTAAATTCCTCACCCTTTTTAATGTCTCTTATTGCTTTAACCCAAATTTTTAGTCCTTTACCATCATAATCACAATTATTTTCACATGAATGATTGATTAAACCTGCAGTATTCCAAGGAAAATCTCCATCAAGATCGTATCGTTTATTTATAGTAAATAAATAAATGGGCTTACCATTATCGTATTTGTCAGATTCCTCGGTTTGTTTTTTTGTGATTAATTTTCCAATGTAATCAATTATTTTAGTTCCAGCTTTAATATCTTTTGTTGCGTAAAGTCCTCTTCCTTTTTTATCTATACCTGACTTCTTAATTCTGTACAGTTTCATTTAGGTTGTATTTAAATAGTTATATTTAATTATCAATTAAATTCTATGAGAGCATCAACATGTCTTTTAGAGCTTTCTTGCAAAGCTTTAAGATCATATCCACCCTCAAGTATTGATACAACATTGCCGTTACAAAATGATTTTGAGATCTCCAATGTTCTTTTGGTAATTTTATAAAAATCCTCTGAGCTAAGCTGCAGTTGGGCCAAAGGATCATTAATGTGTGCGTCAAAACCTGCAGAAAACAATAAGAATTCAGGCTTAAACTCTCTCACTTTATTTAAAACATTTTCATAGGCGTTCAAATATTTTTCTGTAGATGTTCCAGCTTCAAGGGGGATATTTAATACGTTATTAAAATCACCTTTTTCTTTTTCAGATCCAGACCCTGGATAGTAAGGGTATTGATGCGTAGAAATAAATAAAACTTTTTCGTTATCATAAAAAATGTCTTGAGTACCGTTTCCATGGTGAACATCAAAATCAATAATTGCGATTTTATTATATTTGTACTTTTCTATTAGGTAATTTGCACCAACAGCAACATTATTATAGATACAAAAACCCATTGCTTTCTCTTTTTCTGCATGGTGTCCTGGAGGTCTTACTGCACAAAATGCGTTTTTAAACTCTTTTTTTTGTACTCCATCAATTGCAGTAATAATTGATCCTACAGCATCCTTGGAAGCATCTTTGCTACCGGGAGAAACTATGGTATCTCCATCAAGAAAATTATATCCTTTTTTTGGAAAAGATTTACTGACTTGATCTATATAATTTGAGGTGTGAGTTTTAATTAAAAAAGAATTCTCAAATTTATTTGGTTTTTTCCAAATTAGGTTTTTATTGTCTAATTTTTTAAAATTATCTATTACAGCAGTAACTCTATCGATTTTTTCAGGATGGCCATCACCAGTATTATGATTTTGATAAGTATCTGATGTGATTAATCCTGTTTTCACTTTAAGTAATTTTTCAATATATTTGAATAAATTAAGGTCAATTTTTTTAGATCTGACAATGAAACCGCTTCATCTACTTTATGCATTGTTTTACCAACCAACCCAAATTCTAAACAAGGTGCAATTTTCCTTATAAACCTTGCATCTGAGGTTCCTCCTGTTGTTGAAAGTTTAGGTTTAATTTTTGTAATTTTCTTAATTACATTTTGTATCATAAAAGTTGTTTTATTAGGATTTGTTAAAAAAGCTTCTCCAGATACACTATATTCAATTTTATATTTAGACTTATTTTTAGCTGATATTTTTTTAATAATTTTGTTTATCTTCTTCCTAAGAGAGGTAGAGGAATGTTTATTATTAAATCTTATATTAAATGTAGCTGTTGCAAACCCTGGAATTACGTTATCAGCGGTGTTATTAATATTTATTTTTGTTATTTCCAAGTTAGTTGGTTGAAAATCCTTAGTCCCTTGATCAAATTTGATATCTTTTAGTAATTTAAGAATTTGTACAAGCGCTGTTGAAGGATTATTTGCCCTATGTGGATAAGCTACGTGACCTTGCACTCCAGTGATAGTTAATCTACCGTTCATACTTCCTCTTCGCCCAATTTTAATCATTTCACCCAATTTACTTGGATTAGTAGGCTCACCTACTAAACAAAAATCGATTTTCTCTTTTCTTTTTTTTAAATATTCCACAACTTTTTTGGTCCCATTGATAGCAGCACCCTCTTCATCTCCAGTAATTAAAAGACTAATCGAGCCATTAAAACTAGAGTTATTTTTAATAAAATTACTAACTGCTGAAACAAAAGCTGCGATAGAGCTTTTCATATCATTTGCACCTCTTCCAATTAAATGTCCCTTTTTAATTGAAGGCTTAAATGGATTGACCGTCCAGTCCTTAAGGTTTCCAGCAGGTACTACATCTAAATGACCTGCATAACAAAAGTTAGGACTTTTATTACCAAGCCTTGCATAAAGATTTTTTACTGGTTTGCTATTTTTTTCCCTAAATTCAAGTAATTTAGTTTTAAAACCAAGTTTTTTTAGTTTTTTTTCTAAAAAACTCATTATTCCTGCATCAACTGGAGTTACCGTGGGAAATCTAATTAGCTCTTTAGCTAATTTCAGTTCATTCATTTTTTGCATTTTTATTCTCTTAAAAGATCGTTTACGGATGTTTTTGATCTAGTTTTTTCATCAACCTGTTTAATAATTACTGCGCAATAAAGTGATGGCGCCGCAGCATTATTTTTGTCTGGCAAAGAACCAGGCACAACAACTGAATAAGGTGGTATTTTTCCATAAGTAATTTCTCCAGTTTTTCTATCAACTATTTTTGTTGATTGACCGATATACATACCCATACTTAAAACAGAACCTTCCCCAACTATTACGCCTTCGACAACCTCTGACATAGCACCAAGGAAAACATTGTCTTCAATTATTGTAGGTAATGCTTGAGCGGGCTCTAACACACCTCCAACACCCGAACCAGCTGAGATATGACAATTTTTTCCAATTTGACTACAACTTCCAGCTCTTGCAAAAGTATCAATCATAGTGCCTTCATCTATGTATGCGCCAATATTAACATAGCATGGCATTAATACTGCATTTTTACCAACGTATGATCCTTTTCTTACTGGTGAATTTGGAACCATTCTAAAACCGGCTTTTTCGTGATCTTCTTTTGTCCATCCTGCTGTTTTACCTTTTAAAAGATGAGCTTTGTCATACCAACTACTGTATGGACCATTTAAATTTTCCATTGGGTACATTCTAAAACTTAACATAATTGCTTTTTTAAGATATTGATGAGTTTTCCACTCACCATTTATTTTTTCAGCAACTCTGACTTTACCACTATCTAAATCATCTATAATTTGATTTACAATATTCTTTAAGTTTTCATCTGAACTTTGGGTTATCTGATCTCTTTTTTCCCAGGCCTCGTCGATAATATTTTCTATACTCATAATTTCTATGTGTTTTTTAATAACCTTATTTCTTTTAAAAATAAAGAAAGATTTTCTATCTTATAGTCAATGTATTCTTTATCGGACTCTTTTTTACCCCAGTATTCATTATTGATTAACCATGCAGTTATTGTTCCCCTTTTTTTTCCAATGGATAAATTTTTAGCAATATCTTCAATATAAAGTGTTTCTTTCGGATCTATTTTGAATTTTTCTATCATTAAATCAAAAGCTTTTGCTGCAGGTTTTGGATTATATTTGGCATCCACAATGTCAAAAACATTCTCAAATTGATCGTCAATACCAAGTGATGTGGTTATATTATTCACATGTTCTTTACTTCCATTAGTAAAAACAAATTTTCTTAAATTTATACTTTCAAGCTCTTTTCTTAAAGTTTTATCTTTTTCCAAGAAAGATAAATCAATATCATGGACATAATCTAAAAATTCTTTTGGAGGGATATTATGATGAATCATTAAACCATTAAGACTGGTATCGTATTTATGAAAATAACTTCTCTGTAATTCTTTGGCCACTTTTAAATCTAAATTTAGCTTTTTAGAGATATATTCAGTCATTTTTTTACTTACTTGACCAAAAACTGCATCTAGATCTTGATATAAAACTCCATCACAATCAAACAGTATATTTTTAATATTTTTTAATTTAATCATTTTCTAATTAACGTACCTGCACCTTTATCAGAGAATATTTCCCATAAACATGAATGTTTTTTTGTACCATTAATTATACCAACTGCAGTTACTCCATTATTTACAGCATCTAAACACGCATTAATTTTAGGTATCATACCTTCAGTTATAGTCTCATTTTTTATCATTTCTAAAATTTCAGAGGAAGATATTTCTTCTATAAGTTTTTTTTCTTTATCAAGCACACCATCAACGTTTGTCATTAATAATAATCTTCTGGCTTTTAAAGATTTAGCTATAGCCATAGCAGCTGTATCACCATTAATATTATGGGTTTGATTATTTTCATCCAAGCCCAATGGCGAAACAATTGGAACTTTATTTTGTTTAAGAATTCTGAATATTGTATTGTTATTAATTCCGTTAGGTATACCAACAAAGCCTAGCTCTTTAGCTTCAGGTATTACCCTTATAATGTTATTATTTTTAGAGTGTATTGAAACACCTTCAGAGCCCTTTTTGTTTAAATTTTCAACAATATCATCGTTAAAATCAATTAAAACAGACTCTACAATATTGATTATATTTTTATCAGTAACTCTTAAACCTCTAACAAATTTTGATTGAATATTAGATTTCTCCAATTCTCTTTTAATTCTTGGTCCACCACCGTGAACAACTATTGTAGAAAGTCCCAATTTATTTAAAATATTTAGATCTGTTATAAAGTTATTAAATACATTTCTATCAATTAATACATTTCCTCCATATTTAATTACAATTAAATCATTTTTATATTTTTCAATATACTTATTAACTTCACTTAAAGGTGGACCATCTTCAGGTAGTATATTTTTAAGATCCATGTGTTGTGAACTATTAAAATTATTAGGTTACCGTTTTAACTGTTGTACGCTTCATGATGAAGACTTGTTGTGCCATAGTTAAAATATTATTAACTGTCCAGTAAATTACTAATCCTGCAGGGAATGGAGCTAATATTATTGTTAAGAACAGTGGAAAGAACATGAATATTTTTGCCTGCATTGGGTCTGTGGGTGCTGGATTAAGTTTCATCTGTACCCACATGCTGATACCCATTGCTATTGGCCACGCTCCAATAACTAAAAAAGAAGGAACGTCATAAGGTAATAAACCAAATAGGTTAAATAATGAAGTTGGATCCCTTTCTGATAAATCTTGTATCCAACCATAGAATGGCATATGTCTCATTTCGATTGTCACAAATAATACTTTATATAAAGCAAAAAAAACTGGGATTTGAACTAGAATTGGCAAACACCCTGACATAGGATTAACTTTTTCCTTCTTATATAGTGCCATCATTGCTTGCTGCAATTTCATCTTATCATCTTTATGAAGTTCTTTAAGTCTTGTCATTTCCGGAGTTAAAGCTTTCATTTTAGCCATACTTCTGAATGAGAAATTTGCCAAAGGAAAAAATGCTAATCTTATACAAATAGTAATTGCTATGATTGCTAAACCGTAATTACCAAGCAGTTTAAAGAAGTAGTCTATTCCAAAAAATAATGGTTTGGTTATAAAATATAAAAAACCCCAATCTATTGTTAGATCAAATTTATCTATTTTTAGTGTTTCTGCATATCCATCAATAACATCTACTCTTTTAGCAGCTACTATAATCTGCATTTTATCTTCTATTGAAGAATTACTATTTAATTCAATTGGATCTGTACCTACAAAGTTTGCTCTAAATTTATTTTTATAATCGAATGTAGTTTTAAACTCCTTTCCTTTTGGAGGTATTAATGATGTAATCCAGTATTTATCTCCAATACCAAGCCATCCTTTTTGAGCAGTTCTTGTGAATTTTTTTTCTTCAATGTCATCATAATCTTCCTCAATAAGCTCATCATCAAGTGTAGCTACTAAACCCTCATGAAGTATATAAAAATTTGTTATCTCAGGTGCCTCATTTCTAATAATTTGGCCGTAAGAATAAAAATCATATTTATTATTTGTGGAATTAATTACGCGTTGTTTGACTGTAAATAAGAACTTATCATCAATAGATATTTCTTTTTCGAAGGTTAGTCCTTGACCATTAGCCCACGTCAATTTTATCGGAGATTGTGCAGTAAGTTTACTATTACCTGATATTGACCAAATAGAATTTGAATTTGGTATTTCGACATTTTTGTCAGTTGTGATAAATCCACTCTCTATTAGGTATCCTTCTTTAGAATTTCTTGGCGCTAATAAGTTTACTTTTTCATTACTATTTAAAACCACATTATATTCTTTAAAGGTAAGATCATCTATTGCAGCTCCCTTCAAAGATATTGAGCCAATTATACTTTGGTTCTCAAACTGAATTCTTTCATTTTCACTTAACGCCTGTTCTCTTGAAATTTCAGTAACATTTTCTTTTTGATCCAGACTTGGTGTATCAGAATTCTGCTCAGTTTTATTTTTTTCAACTAAATTTTCTTGTGTCACTGGTGGAGGTGCAAAAAATAAAGTGTAAAGAATAATTACTGCTGCTGATAAAGAAATAGCTGCTATTATGTTTCTGGTTTCCATTATTTTTTAATCTTCATTTCTTTCTTAACTGGATCAAACCCTTCACCGCCTCCTAAAAATTTAATAGGATGACACGACAATATTCTTCTAATACTCATTAAAAGTCCTTTGACAAAACCAAATTCTTTTAAAGCATCAATGCTATATTCGGAACATGTAGGCAAGTATCTACAAGAATGTCCAAATAAAGGACTAATTAAATATTTATATCCCTTAATAATTTTAACTAATAATTTTGTAAATATATCCATTATTTAATTTTTTCTAAGTCCCGAAACAGAGTTTCTTTTATATTTTTGTATTCATTATTTAGCATAGAAGGCTTAGCTATAACAAGAAATGAATACTTATAGTTTATTGATATATTCTTAACTGCTTCATTTGTTATATTTCTTAGCCTTCTTTTAATTTTATTTCTTTTAACCGCATTACCAATTTTTTTCTTTGTTACAAAGCTAATATTTAGTTTTGTTTTATCTTTATTAATTAGCCTTCCAAAAAAAATCGTTACGTATTTATTTGATAATTTTCTTTGACCAAGTAGGTTTTTAAATTCTTCGTTTTTTGAAAGAGCAACAATTTTGCTTTTCATCAATCTAAACAGAGACTGTTAGTGACTTTCTTCCTTTAGCTCTTCTTCTCGCTAAAAGTTTTTTACCACCTTTCGTTTTCATTTTTGATCTAAAACCATGTTTTCTGGCTCTTTTTACATTTGAGGGTTGGTAAGTTCTTTTCATAATAAGTGATTAATTTTTTATTAAATTTCGCCCTTTATATAAATTAAATATATAAATAGCAAATAGAACATTTTATAAATAGCATTGTTATTAATGGAAAAATCAAACAAATTGAAATTATTTATCGGTTTAGTTTATTTGATACTTATTTGTTTATTTTTATATTTTTTCTTTTCTAAATTTAGCCTTCAAGAACTTACTTCATATGAGTTTATCAGAAATAATCGATTATATTTTTTTGAATTAAAAAATTCCAATCTAATTCTAATTTTTTTTACTTTTTTACTTTTAACAATTTTATGGGTATTCCCGTTTTTAGGCTTTGGTTCTCCAGTAGCCTTGATGGGTGGTTTTATTTTTGGGAAATGGATAGGAACTATAGCTGTTGTTCTTGGCCTAAGTATTGGTGCAACCTTCTTATATATTTTTGGTAATTTTTTTTTAAAAGAATTTATTAAAGAAAAGTTTTTAAAGAAATATAAAAACTTAGAATCAAAATTTAAAAAGTCTGAGTTTATTTACTTACTCACGTATCGTTTTATAGGTGGAATACCGTGGCAGATTAGCTGTTTATTGCCAACTCTTTTTAATGTTAGGGTAAGTAATTTCTTCTTTGCCACACTAATAGGTATTGTTCCACAAATATTCTTAGCAGTTTCGATTGGCAGTGGGTTTGAAAAAATAATTGATCAAAACTCTGAAGTTCCTAGAATTACTGAAATTATTTTTTCACCAGAAATATATGTTCCGCTTATAGCTTTTTTTAGTTTAATAATAATAACTATTTTTTTAAGGAAAATATTTTACAAAAAATAGTGGTGCTCCCACCCTGTACTGACCAGGGAACTAGTCATTACCAATGACTTGTTATGCCATTTAACTACAGGAGCAAAGAAACAATTTATTTATTGTGGATAATAATGCATTTTTTTCAAATTATTGCCTTAATTTTTTAGCCAATATGATTTATATCTACTTAAGGAAATGTTATGGGAATTCACTACGATTATAAATCAACAAAAGGTAATAAGCTTATGGAAAAGCAAGCTAAAAGAGAAAAAAAGCTTGCTGAAAAAAAAGCTAAACGTCTAGCCAAAGAAGGCTTAAAACAAGAGGAAACTAAAATAAAACCTCTAGATCCAAATAAACCGATATCTTTAGACTTCCTGACAAATCCAAATAAAGAATGAGTTCTAAAGATAAAAATGAACGTTTAAGCATTGCTTTAAGAAAAAATTTGAAAAAAAGAAAGATTTTTCAAAAAAAAAATAAGAAAAAAAATAAGTAATGTCAGTCCTATCAGATAAGTGGATTAGAAAAATGTCCAAAGAAGAAGATATGATTTCACCATTTGAAGAAAAGCAGATAAGAGGCAAGAGTATCTCATATGGACTTTCTTCCTTTGGTTATGATGCAAGAGTTTCAGATGAGTTTAAAATTTTTACTAATGTTAATTCTGAGATTGTTGACCCTAAAAACTTTAAACCTACAAATTTTGTGACCAAAAATATTTCAGAGTGTATCATTCCACCAAATTCATTTGTTCTAGCCAGAACTGTAGAAAAGTTTAAAATTCCGAATGATGTCTTGGTAATTTGTTTAGGTAAATCAACATATGCTAGATGTGGAATTATTGTAAACGTAACTCCATTAGAGCCTGGCTGGGAAGGATATGTTACTCTTGAATTTTCAAACACAACACCATTACCTGCAAAAATTTACGCAAATGAAGGCGTGGCACAATTTATTTTCTTAAAAGGAAATGAAAAACCAGAAGTAACTTACGCAGATCGAGATGGAAAGTATATGGGACAAACTGGAGTAACATTACCTAAAGTTTAAATATGCAAAAACTAGAAGTCTTTGGAGCAAAGAAGCTCAGGGGACAAATAAATATTTCAGGTTCAAAAAACGCATCACTACCAATTTTGGCAGCAACTTTGCTTTCAAAAAATCAAATAACTTTGAAAAATCTACCAAAAGTAAAAGATATTGAGACAATGATGACTTTATTAGACTCCTTAGGATCTAATATTAAAAAAATAAAAGGTAAAATAATTATTAATAACTCATATCAAAAAAAAACATTTGCATCTTATAATTTAGTAAAAACCATGAGAGCTGGAATTTTGGTTCTTGGTCCTTTATTAGCAAAATTTGGTAATGCAAAAGTATCTCTTCCTGGTGGCTGCGCGATCGGAACAAGACCTGTAAACATACATTTGGATGCTTTATCAAAACTAGGAGTTAAATATAAAATTATCCAAGGTTACGTTCATGCTACTGCTCCAAAAGGATTGATAGGAAATAAAATACGATTTTCAAAGATATCTGTTGGTGCTACTGAAAATTTGATAATTGCTGCATGCTTTGCAAAAGGTGCTACTTATTTAAGTAACATAGCAATTGAGTCAGAAATTAAAGATTTAATTAATTTTTTAAAAAGAATTGGATGCAATATCAAATGGACTGGTAAGCGTTCAGTAAAAATCGAGGGTGTATCAGAAGTTAAAGATATTACCTACTCGGTAATGTTTGACAGAATAGAGGCTGGTACATATTTAATTGCTGCAGCAATAACAGAAGGAAACCTTAAAATTAAAAATATTGTTCCAAAAATTATACAAACAGAAATTAATATTTTAAAAAAAATAGGAGCAAAAATTATTATTAAAAAAAATGGGGTTCATATAGTGGGCAATAAAAAAATCAAAAGTATTAATATAAAAACTGCTCCATACCCTGGCTTTCCAACTGATTTACAAGCTCAAATGATGGTATTGTTGTGTAAAGCAAATAAGCAATCTGTAATTAAAGAAGACATTTTTGAAAACAGGTTTATGCATGTTGCCGAATTGAACCGGATGGGAGCTCGAATATTAATCAAAGGAAATAAAGCAATAATTCAAGGAAATATAAATTTTGCACCAGCTGAGTTGATGGCTACAGATTTACGAGCATCAGTTTCGTTGGTGTTAGCTGCACTTGCTGCTAAAGGAAAATCAGTTATTAATAGAATTTATCATTTAGATAGAGGTTATGAAAATATAGAAAAAAAATTAAAAAAGGTTGGTGCAAAAATACGCCGAGTAAATTAATGGAAAAAAAATATTTAGCAAAAATTATTGCAAATGATAAAGAGGGTCTCCAAATGATATCCGCATGCAGCGCTGGTGCCAAGGTTAAGGTCGTTGATATAAAATATCTTCCATCAAATAAAGTATTTTTATTGTCTATTGAGAGGACAAAGGTTGAAACTGATCAAGAAGATAAAAAAATCAATAGTATTTGTAGGTTTGATTTTGTTGATAAGGTAAAATCTAAAAATATAGATCAATTAAATCAGGAGCTAGTTTTAGATTTAATTGGAATTGATTATTTGAAAAATAATACTGATTATGAAATAAACCTAATTTTTAATAATAATGCTTACATTGCTTTGACTACGGAGACAATTGAAGTAAGACTTGAAGATCAAAATGAAATTACAGATTAATGAAAATACTCTATAGCACTAAAAATAATTTTGATAATTTATTAAATAAATTACTTTTACAACGCAAAAAGAAAATTCAATCGAGCTTTATCTCTGTAAGTGCAATTATTAAAGATGTAAAAAAAAATGGTGATAGAGCTTTATTGAAATATGAAAAAAGATTTAATAAAAACAAAAAAATTATTCCAAACTCTAAACAAATTAATAATTCTATAAAGTCCTTAAATCAAAATGTGAAAAAAGCAATTGATGTTGCATATAATAGAATTTACAAATTTCATTCTTTTCAAAAATTTAAAAATATTTCTTATGTTGATAAATTTAAAAATAAACTTGAATATAAATTCTTACCACTAGACTCTGTTGCTATATATGTCCCTGGTTCATCAGCAGCTTATCCATCAAGCGTTTTAATGAATGCTATACCAGCAATTGTGGCTGGTGTTAAAAGGTTAATAATGATTAATCCAAGTTTTAAAGGCAGGCAGAACCCAGCAGTTTTATACGCAGCTAGGAAATGTAAAATAAAAGAAATTTATTCTATTGGTGGTCCTTCTGCGGTTGCAGCCGCCGCTTACGGAACAAAAAAAATTAAAAAAGTTGATAAAATTGTTGGTCCTGGAAATGCTTATGTGGCTGCTGCAAAAAAAGAAGTTTTTGGAGATGTTGGTATCGAAGGCATGACAGCTGGTCCTTCAGAGGTTACTATCGTTTGTGATAAATTTTCAAATCCTGAATGGGTTGCAAGTGATCTAATTGGGCAAGCAGAACACGATAATCTTGCTCAATGTATTTTAATTTCAAAAGACAAAAAATTATTAGAAAAAGTAAAAAATGAATTAATCAAACAACTAAAAAAAATTCCAAGAGTATCTGTAGCTAGAAAGAGTTTAAATAATAATGGAATTTTGATGTATGTAAATTCGGACAAAAAAATTATTGAGATTGTAAATAAAATTGCACCAGAGCATTTAGAGTTAAATATTCAAAATTATAAATCTTATGTTTCTAAAATTAGAAATGCTGGGTCTATATGTTTAGGAAAATATGCTGTAATGGCAATGACAGATTATAATGTTGGTTCTAATCATGTTCTGCCAACTAACGGATCTGCAAAATATTCGAGTGGAATTAGTGTGAATGAATTTTACAAAAGAATTTCTTACATAAACCTATCAAAAAAGGGTATTGAAAGTCTTGGACCATCAGTTATAACACTTGCAAATTACGAAGGGCTGGTTGGACACGCTCAATCAGTAATAAAAAGAATTAGGAGAAAATAATTTTGGCAAAACAAGACTTACTAGAGTTCAAAGGAAAAGTAATAGATTTACTTCCTAACGCTATGTTTAGGGTCGAACTTGAGAATGGAGCGAAAGTTACCGCCCATACTGCTGGTAAGTTAAGAAAAAACAGAATTAGAGTATTGCAAGGTGATAATGTGACTGTTGAAATGACACCTTATGACCTTACAAAAGGCAGAATAATCTTTAGAGGTTAATACTGCGAAAATAAGATGTGGACCTGTAGCTCAGTTGGTAGAGCATCGGACTGAAAATCCGTGTGTCGGCGGTTCGAGCCCGCCTGGGTCCACCATTAATTACATCTTGAAATAATTAAAAAAAAAATTAACCTGTTTCCTATAATAAATAACATAAGGACTAAGAAATAAGATGAGCGAAACAATTAAAGGAACTACCAAATGGTACAATTCTAAGAAGGGTTTTGGGTTTATAGAAAGAGATGATAAGGAAAAGGATGTATTTTGCCATGCAAGCGCAGTTAAAGCTGCTGGTCTAAGGTACTTAAATGAGGGAGATAAACTCGAATTTACTTTAGAAGATGGCCCCAAAGGTCCTTCAGCTATTAATTTAAAAAAGATAGATTAATTTTCAATTTAATATTTTAAGGACGTTTTTCTGACTATGTTAGATACGTCCTTATTTAATTTATACTTGCGTTATGGTAGTTTTTGTCTAAAAGACTGCTCATGATTATAAATATTACATTTAGAGAGATTTCAAGAAGTACTCATAGAAATAGCTTCCATAGCCTGTAGGCTATTTATTTATAATATAATTTTAAATCCACAGAAAAATAATATAAAAACAAGGGATGCCTGGGTGGTGTAACGGTTAGCACGAAAGTTTGTGGAACTTTAAGTTTGAGTTCGATTCTCAGCCCGGGTACCAAAAAATGGATAAAGAAAATAAATTAGTACCTGGATTACCCTCAGGTTTTGAAGATCGTTGGGAAAATAAACTTCTTCTCAAAAAGAAGCTATTAAAAGCTATAGAGAATAATTTTATTAAGTTTGGAGCAGAGCCTCTTGAAACCCCTTCGTTTGAAATTAGTGAAAATATTGGATCTTTTTTGGCAGAAGATGAGGCCAATCCTATGTCTGATGTATTCTCATTCCAAGATGGTGAAAAAAGTATTACGCTTCGATATGATTTATCAAGCCCACTTGCAAGATTTGTAGCTCAAAACAATCAAGAACTTCCATCAATTTTTAAAAGGTATCAAATTCAAAACGTTTTTCGTAACGAAAAAGCTGGGAACGGAAGATATAGAGAATTTATGCAAGCAGACTTTGATATTGTTGGAAATGTTGATCCAGCACAGGCAAATGCAGAACTTTGTAATTTAATATCAAGCACATTATCAGATTGTGGTTTGAACAAAGATCAATTTACAATCAGTGTAAGTAATAGAAAAATTGTGCAAGGTTTAATTAATGAATTAAAAATATCTGAAGAAAAACAGGTCAAAGTTATTAGAGCTATAGATAAATTGGATAAGCCAGGATTTGGTCTAAAGGGAGTTGAGGATTTATTAAAAAAAGAACGAAAAGATCAAAGTGGTGCTATTACTAAAGGGGCAGAGCTTTCTGATGATCAAGCATCAGAAATTTTGAATTTTTTAAAAATAAAAGATTTAAACGAACTAAAGCAAACATTAAAAAATCCATTATCCCAAGAGGGAATAACAGAATTAGAAGATTTTTATAAAGTTCTCGGATATGGGAAAAATGTAGAATTTGTAAAAAGTAATTTTTGTATTGTGCGAGGGCTTTCGTACTACGATTCATTTATAGTTGAAACTAATTTAAATTTCAAAGTCACAAATAACAAAGGTAAAGAGATAGATTTGGGAAGCTGCTGCTCGGGAGGTTCGTATGGAAAACTTATATCAAGATTTAGAGGGGTTGATATTCCTGGTACTGGAATAAGTTTTGGTGTTGATAGATTATTGTTTGCTTTGATGCAATTAGATCAGATTAAGATAGATAACCAAAAACCCGTTTTAATATGTGTAATGGATAAAAAATATTTAAAAAATTATTATGAATTAGTTGATCAATTAAGAGATAACAATATTAATGCTGAAATTTTTTTAGATAGTAAAAAAAACCTAGGTAAACAATTAACTTTTGCAAATAAAAGAGATTTATCAGTTGCAATTATTTGTGGTGAAAATGAATTTAAAGAAAACACGGTCACCATAAAAAATCTAAAAGGTATCAAGGGCCAAAATAATCAAACAATTCCAAAAGAAGATTTAATCAATGAAGTCAAAAAACTTATCTGAAAGAATCCTTAGATCAGTAAAATCTAAAGGTTTTAAATATATTGAGCTACCATCCGTAATAGAGGCAAATCATATTGTTCAAAGATCAGGAGAGAACTTTAGGAAATTCATGTTTTCTTTCACAGATATAAATGGAAGGGAATTATGTTTAAGACCTGACTTAACTATCGCTTCTTGTTTAAGATATTTAGAGGAAAATTTAAAAGGTAAAGAGAAAATTTTTTATTATGGCCAAGCCTATCGAAAAGTTGAAAGCAAAAAAAATAAAATTATTAGAAATCAAATTGGATTTGAAATTCTAGGGTCTAAAAATGAAAAAAAAGATGATAAAGAAATCATAACCGCATCATTAAAAATACTTCAAGATTTTAAATTTTCATCAGGCACGTTAACCATTGGAAACATTGAGATATTCAATTTACTTATTTCGAAATTAGATATTCCAAAAAGGTGGAGACTTAGATTATCAAGACATTTTTGGAGAGAAGAGTATTTTAAGGACTTGCTAAAACGGTTGGAGACAAATTCCGATATTGATCCAACAATAGTGGAAGTTGACAAAAAACGATATTTGAATTTACTCAAAGAAAATCCTGAAACTATGATTGCTGGAAGATCTGTTGGTGAAATCTTAAAAAGATTCAATGCAAAGATTAAAGATCCACGACAAGCAAATAGAGGGAAAAAAGTATCTAAAATAATTAATTCTTTTTTAAAGATTAAGTGCCCCATTAATAAAGCGGCAGAGGTATTAAATAATTTTTTTAAAAGTAATAGAATTAATTTAGCTGTGGATCAAAAATATTTTCCAATCTCACATAATAAAATTTCTAAACTTAATGTAGTTTTTGATGCATCTTTTAAAAGGCAACAAGAATATTATACAGGATTAGTTTTCAAGATTGATATTAAATCTAAATCAAAGAATATTAGTATTATCAGTGGTGGGCGTTATGATAAGCTAATATCTGACTTAGGATCAAAAAACCAAGTTGCAGCTGTGGGTGCAGCGCTTAACCTAAATTTTCAATGATAATTTGGTTAGCTTCATATCCAAAAAGTGGAAATACTTGGTTAAGATCATTATTATCTAGCTATTATTTTTCTAGAAACGGCGAATTTAATTTTGAATTACTTAAAAAAATTGATCAGTTTCCAAGTGTGAATTATTTTAAGGATGACAAAGATTTATATTTAAAACCTGAAGATACTGCAGAAAAATGGCTAGATAAGCAAGCCGAAATAAATAAAGAAAAAAAATTACGACTATTTAAAACTCATAATGCAATCTGTAAAATAAACGGCAATAGATTCACAGATTCAAAAAATACCTTAGGTGGAATTTATATAGTTAGAGACCCTAGAAATGTTGTTACTTCACTGGCAAACCACTATCAGATAACAATAGATGAGGCTTATGAGTTTATGAAAGATAGTAAAAGAGCAATTATTGAAAAAAAAGGCAGTAGATATTTAGGTTTTACAGCTTTATTTTCATGGGATTTGCATATCGATAGCTGGCTAAGTTATGAAGATTTTCCAATTTTAGTTATCCGATATGAAGATTTACAATCTGAAACTTTTCAAACTTTAAAAAAAGTAGTTAGTTTTATTAAAGATATATCAAAAAGTAATGAAAATTTTAATCGATCTAAAGCAAAAGAAGCTATCAAATCTTGTGAATTTGAAAAATTAAAAAAAATGGAAGAAAAAAAAGGGTTTCAGGAAGCAGTATTTAAAAAAGATAAATTAGAAAGAATTAAGTTTTTTAATTTAGGTAAAGAAAATAATTATAAAAATTTATTGAATACAAATCTAATAATACAAATGAATGAACTTTATAAAAACAAATTATTGAAATTTAATTATGAATCATAACGTCAATATTGGAATTCCTAGCAAGGGAAGACTTAGGAAAGATGTTTTAAATATTTTTAAAAAAAATAAATTAAAACTTATCTCAGAGAGAGGAGATAGAGATTTATTTGGTTCAATAAAAGGAAGACCAAATATTCAAATAATTTATCTTCATGCACGTCAAATAATTGAGAGATTATCTGATAAATCACTAGATATTGGTTTTTCTGGTCTAGATTTGTTGAAAGAAAGTGAAATTAATATTCAAAAAAATATTAGAATATATAAAAAATATCCATATGGCCGTGCCTCTTTAGTTGTAGCTATTCCTGATGATTTTATTGATATTTATTCAATGTCTGATTTAGAGGAAGTAGCATTTGAATTTAAGGAAAAGAAAAATAGAAGAATAAGAGTTTCTACTAAATATCCAAATCTTACACGTGAGTTTTTTTATAATAAGGGTGTAACTCAATTTTCAATTGTAAAATCAATTGGATCAACCGAAATAGAGCCTTTTACTGGAGGTTGTGAGCTGATAACAGATATTACTAGTACTGGGTCGACTTTAGCCGCAAATAACTTACGTGTAATAAATGATGGCTATATTTTAAAATCTGAGCTTTGCATGTTCATTGGAAAATCTTCTATTAAAAATAAAGGAGTAAAAAAATTAGCAAAGTTACTTTCTACGAAGTATTAAATCTTTCCAATAGATTAGAATAATCTTAATAATATCTAAATTTCTAGCAATTGCATAAATAGCAATAATACCAGCGATTATGATCAATATTTTTAGTATTAGGAGTATTTCCATAACAATATCTTATCACTTAATTATTAAAATCAAAGCTCATCTGTGCACTTAAGTCTTCTTTTCCAGTAAAATATAAATCCTTACCTTTTCCTTTTATCATCCAGTCATGATGAATAGGGACTTTTTTTTTATTTTTTTTTAATGATTTTTTTAAAGCTTTCATTATTTTTTGAGCTCCTAAAACTGGAACATCCATTCCTATTTGTCTTCTAATCGATTCTTTCCCTCCAAAAAAATTATATGTGTCTGGAAAAGTTTGCAATCTTGCTCTTTCTCTGTTGGTTAAAGCCCGGTCTTCTTTGTAATGATATACATGTGTGCCACCTCCACCACTTCCTGTAACCGTATAAGCAGGTTTTGAACTGTCTAATCTTTTATAAATATGACTCATCCTTGCTTTTTTTACTCCTGGTAATCCGTCTTCATCATCTCCTAAATCCCAAACGTTTTTACCTTCAGCAGTTTTTTGTAAACGCCTGACTACTCTATCATCATGTTTAGTTTTTTCTTGGTGTGTTGCCCATTTCGGAATTTTCTTTAAAGCATCTTTACAAGTAATAAAGCTAGTATCAATTTTTTTTGGTTTTTCAAAATTAATATTATTATCTTTAAAATAATCTTCTCTAAATCCAACCAATATAATTCTGTGTCTAGTTTGTGGAACTCCATATTCTTCAAATTTATAATTATCTGCATAAATTCGATAACCATTTTTGGTACAATTAGCCAGATCTCCCATTATTTTTTTAAAATTCTGATAATTTTGATTTTGTAATTTTTCTTTATCAAAAATATCTTTTACAAGTAATTGTTCTGACGAATTAAATTTTAATTTTTTTCCAAGAGCTGTAACATTTTCAGCTACAAAAAATTCAGGCTCAAAAAAATTTAAAACTTTACATGCATATTTATAAAGCCCACCAAATTTACCTTCCATTTTTTCATTTTTTCCAACCAAACTAAAATCGTTGCATGGAAAACCAAATAATAAACCATCTATATTTCCATGATCCTCTTTAATTTTTTTTAGTCTTGACGGTTTGGAAAAATTTTCGATATCTTCACAATAGGACTTGCATCCTTGATTATCTTCAAAAGATCTACAGGAATCCTCATCATTGTCGACACCCCAAACATGTTTAAATCCAGCTTCTCTAGCACCTTCAGCAAAACCTCCTGCCCCACAAAATAACTCTGCAATCCTTTTTTTCATATATACCTTAATATAGTCATAATGTTGTATTATTAAAGCAAAATATACTATACAAAAAATTTTTGTACAAATAATCGTAAATTGGTATTGACATAATTAATATAACGTACTATATAAGTTAAAATGAGTAATTTAAGCAATATTAACGGATTTTTAGTGAATAAAAACCTTAATTTATGGGATTTTTCCCGAGAATTGCTCGCTTTAAAGAAAATTGAGAGGAAAGGAAAATCAATGTCAGAAGAAGAAAAAGAAAAACGTCTTTCGCGAAGAGAGCGTTTTGTAAAATATCGTCAAAAAAGACTAAGAAAAGCAATTGAAGCAATTGGGCTTTGTGAAAATATGGCAAACAAAAATAGCTATGAATACACTGATGAAGAAGCCAAAGTGATTATAAAAAATTTACAAGATGCATTGAGCAACTTGAGACATGCTTTTACCAAAGTAGAAAAGGGAAAAAACTACTTCTAAAATGAAAATTTACGAATTGATGCACGTTAAAAAGAAGAGGTTATCATACACGGTGGGCAACTACATCGATAGAACACTTACAATACCTCTCGCCAGAGTGCATCCTGGTTTTGTCTTATGTTCGTGTTTGAAAGTTGCAATTAGCAAGTTAACTATGCAAATTTTAATGCGTGCAAAGCTACTTCTTTCTTTCTTTCTATGTAGCTTGTACGCGTTAAAAAAAATAAACATAAAGGAATTTGATTGAAAAAAGATTATTTTCATTCTTGCTTACAGGATAGATTGCAATATGCTCAAGAATTTGCAAAGGATTACACAATATATTTACAAAGTGTTGAATTTACCAAAAAAACAGAATCAGAGTTTTATAAGAATAATAGAATATTATTTTTACTAAATAAAATTCTTAATTTACCTACCAATATATTAAAATTTATAAAAGTTTCGAAAAGTAAGTTTATTTTAAAAAAATGCTTAAATGAAATTGAGGTAATAAAAAGAGAATTGAGAAATTATGAATGAACTTGTTAGAAAAATAATTAAAAGTTTTACATGGGTTGCGGGCCCTGTTGGAGAGGGTGACGAACCAGGTGATTCAAAACCACAAGATAAATTTAACGCATTAAGCTGTGTATTAGAATTTATACAAAATGCCTTAGATGCTATTGCAAAATCTTTCTCAAATACTTTGATTAAAATTCATGCTACTAGAGTTTCATATACAAGCTTTAAGGAAAATTTCTTAAAAGATAAATTTGAAGATTATCTTGAAAATTCAGAACTTTCTGCAATGCAAAAAATTCCAGAACATGGGCAAGATATAAATTGTCTAATAATGGAAGATTTTAATACAACAGGATTACTTGGTGATCCAAATCATTATTTTTCAAAATTACCTAACGGTCAACCTAATCTGATACATCAGTTTACTCATGAGATAGGGGGCAGAAGAAAAGGTAAGGCTGCTCATTTGGGCGGTAGTGAGGGAGAAGGTAAACAAACTTTTTGTTTGAGTTCCGATATTTCAACTTTTTTCTTTTTTACAGTTAGAGATGATGGGACTGAATTTTTTATGGGAATTTCATATTTCGGTATCTTTGAACTTAACGGGACAGAATATAAACCCTTTGTTCATTTTGGGGACAAAGTTGAAAGTAAAGATTATCAAGGAAAATTTTGGGCTCTTCCTATAAGTAACCAAAAGAAAATTGATGAACTTAAAAAAATTTTTGGTGTTAAAAGAAAAAAAGAACCTGGATTAACAGTAGTAATCCCCTTTATTAACGAGGATGTCACTCTTGATAAAGTAAAAGAAACAATTTGTAAAAATTATCGAGTCCCAATTTTAAGAAAAAAATTAAGAGTTGAGGTCGCTAGTGGAAAAGAGATTAATAAAGATACGTTACTTGAAATTTATAAAGAAAAATATTCTGAAAATGAAACTGATAAGAAAATGATAGAAGAATATTTTAATTTTATAGATGAAATTGATCAAAATAAGGCGAAAAATTTTGATTTGAGCATTGTACCTCAAAGACCAACCTCTCTGGATGTTTCATCAAATCTTACGGATGAAATACAAAATTTATATAAAGAAGGGAAAATAATTAAATATCAATTAAAATTCATCCTTGCAAAAAAAATACTTAAAGAGGGCAAGCTTACCGACCAATTTGAAGATGTTAATTGTACTTTTAATTTTTACGTAAAAAAATTTCCCGATTATGCAAATCAACAATATAAGTATTGCGATACATTACGTGGTGACATGCCAATTACACAATGTCGAAAAAGAACTACTAATTTCTTCTTTGCGGATATTCAAGAAGAGGAGTCGATGCTACTTGTAAAAAATGGAGAAGTTGCAAATCATACTAGAGTAAGAGTTGACCATCCTAAATATAAGGTTTTCTATAAACATAATGTTCAAAGACCTTATATTTCATTTTTGAATAATGCTTTCATGTCATTACAGGATTTATTAAGTCAGAGTGGTGATACTTTAGATGAGAAAACAACTTTAGACTTATGTTCAATAATTTCAGATAGAGAGATAGAAAATGAAAATCATGGAGAGGAAGATGATGAGGACGAAAACGATGATGTTCTTACCTCAAAATATAAGTTACCAGAAATACCTAATAAATTAAAAGCATATCGAGCAAGAGTAAAAAAAGAAAATGATAAAATTTATTGGGTTGCCAAAGGTGTAAAATATAAGAAAGAGGATATAGCAAGATATGAAGAGCAAGGTGAATTATTTATTAAAGAAGCAAATAAATTATTAAATGAAAGAAAAGATAAATTACCAAAAAAACACGTCCAAAAGATTAATCAAGGCATAATGTCAACAAATAACAGACTAACTGAATTTGAAGAATTTAGAAAAAATAATTATACCTTTTATCCAATTAAAATCCGTATCACAGCAGCATATGATGATGGCACTACAAGACCATACAATAACTATTGTGAGGAAGATTTTGATTTTAGTGACACTAAAACTTTCAAGTATAATGTGCATGGATCACTTAATATCGTTAAGAATGATAAGAATAAAATTGTTTGCGCTGCCTCAAAAGAAGATTTTGACTTTTCAATAACTGGTTTTGGAAAAGAATCTGAGGAAAAATTTATGATACATCACATGTATGAAAGAGAGAGCTAATGTCTAAAAATACAATTACAATTTTTGATGAGGAGAGAATCACACATAAAGGTGAAAATCCTGACGTGAAGGTTTTGCTAGATAAAATTTCTAATGATGGAATTCATATTAAAGTAGAAGTGAATTTGAAAAGACATAATTTTGATGATGATTGTGAGGTTTTTTTTCAAGCTTACAACAATAGAGGTGCTGGATTAAAACCATGGAACATGGGAGATATTAAAACTTTGAATAAAGAAGAAAGTAATACCTTTTCTTACTTTGTTAACAATATTGATAAGGATGCTGTAAGATTTAATCTCTTTGTATCTAAAAAAGGTAAATTTAATGACGTAGTCGTTTATAGGATAATTGGTAGATCTAAAATAAGAGAATTTTATGATGAACCAGACGATGGAAAAGATGGGAATTATAAAACAGAATCTTTATTGCCAACCAGGGAGGATGATATTGGTACAGCATTTAAAATAGAAATGACCCCAGGTAATAAGCCAATCTTAGTACTAAAAAGAGGATGTAACATAAAACATAAGTTAGACAATAATATAGATCCTATCCAAAAAACACTCATCTATACAGCAGCACTTCGAGAGCTACTTAAAACATATTTAACAGATAATAAATTTGAAGATTGTCCCTGGAAATCAAAATGGTTTGAGGAAATAAATAAAAAATTAGGTGATCCCGAAATTACTACTCCCGAGTCTTTGTTAATAATTGATAATGGAGAGACCGAAACAAATCCAGAAGCTGAGCAATGGATAGAGGATGTAGTAAATACTTTTGTCAGTAATTTACCAGACGCCTCTGGGAAAAAACTGATAGATAAATTTATTTCTTACAATAACTTTGCTCCATCTATCGACCTTGAGGAAAGCGAAATATGAAACTGAGAAGATTTACAGAGGATGGTCATAATAAGTATATTTTAATCTACGATAAAATTAAGCAATCAATAATACAGAATAAAAAAGACATCAAAAAAGGATTTACTAAAAAACTAAAAGATGAGATTGAAAATCTGTTGAATAACGACACACTTAGTTCAGAAGTTGAGAATGGAAAAATTTTAAAAAAACAAAATTTTAAAAATTCATATGATCTTGGAATTTATTTAAATGAATTATTAAAAGATTGTAATCAAAATGAAATATATTTTGATGAAAAAATGTGGGACTGGATAACATTATTTCATTTTAATGATGTGTTTAGTGTTGAAATGACAGGTTACTCGGAACACAGATATATTCTTAATCAAGATTGGTTTGTTAGAAATAGACATTTAATTAGGACCCCATGGTATGCTGTGAATACTTATGGAGAGTCATCTAAATTATTTTTATCAAAAGCACCTTATTTTGGATCAGATTATTTAGAACAGTTTATTAGTCACAGAATAAATGAAAATTTTATTCCCAGTGGCCATATCTCTTATAAACTTTATTTTGATAAAAAAAATAATAAACCCAGACCAGGCTACTCAAAAAAATATATCAGAAAAAAAAATAAAAAAACTTTAGTTAAAGCATCCTTAGGAAGACTAATTGATAAGTTAAATCAATATAATGAAATTTATGATATATGGTCAATGGATCCAAATGATATAGTTTTATTACTTCCTAAAGAATTTGATGAACTCAAAAAGTTAAACCAGATTTGAAAACTTGAATACTAAATCCAAAAACACTAAACCAGAAAAATTAATTAGATCTATACTATATAAAAATGGTTATAGATTTAGAATTCATGTAAAAAAACTTCCTGGCAAACCAGACATAGTTCTGCATAAACATAAAACAATTCTAAACGTTCATGGTTGCTATTGGCATTATCACGGCTGCGCCCATAGCAATGTGCCAAAGACTAAAACTCAATATTGGATAGAAAGATTAGAACTAAATAAAAAGAGAGATTTTATTAATAAAGATAAACTTAAAAAATTAGGTTGGAAAGTCATTGATGTATGGGAGTGTACTTTAAAAGGAAAGAATATTGATAAAACTTTTAACACTCTGGAACGTCTAATCATTGCCTAAAGATATATATCAAATAATGGATAAAAGTTACTTAATGGAGCTGAAACTATCAGAATTAAAATCAGAAAATCAAAAAGAAGTTTTCTTTAGATATTTATCTATCGCTGAGCATTATATTTCTACAGAAAATGAAAAAGAAGCTGAAGAAATTTTAAAAAATTTGGGTTTTAGTAAAAAAATAATTAGGTCTTTCATTAAAACAGTACAAAACCATGTTGCTTCTGAATTCCAGGATATGAAAGAAATTATGATGGGAAAGGTGCCAAAAAAGCTTCTAAATTAATGTTAATATTTAATTATAAGTCAAAAAAAGAGCTTAAGGCGAACTTGGGTAAAAGGTTAAATTATCAAGAAACCAGTGTTTTTGGTAAAGAATATAGAGCAAATGGTGTTTTAGTAGGTAGTAACAGGCCTCATTCAACCAATAATATTGGAAGAGAATTTTTTGCAGAAGTTACATTAAAAAACGACTTAATTGTAAAAGTAAATTGAAAAAACTTTAAATATAATCACGGAGGTATAACATACGAATCATGGACATAGTTTTATTAATTATTTTAGTTTTATTAACAGGAATTGCATCTGCTATTCTTTATATAAATATCAAATCTAAATCTAAAGATGAAAACGAAAATAAAGAAGCTGAAGAAATAGCAAATTTAAATACAGAAATAGTAAAATTAAAAGATTCTTTAAATTCAACAATTAATACATCTTTAGGTTCAATGTCTACCTCGTTTAATGCGTTATCTACTGGAGTTACAAAAGATATGACAGCAGCTTTAACAAAAGTAGATGAAAAGGTTGGAAACTTTAACCAACAAGTTAAATTATTAAATCAAAGTCAAGAAGGTATAACGAAAATTCTAGCTGGAGTTAAAAAATATGGAACATTAGCAGAATATTCTTTAGATGCTTTAATCAAAGACTTACTTGCTGCAAGCCAGTTTATGACCAATGTTAAAATGAAAGAGGACACAAGTGAAAATGTTGAATTTGCAATTAAACTCCAAGGTGATGTTTTAGTCCCAGTAGATAGTCATTTTCCAGTTGAAAAATTTAAAGCAATCACCGATGCACATGAAATGGATGATAAAAAGGCTGCTGCAGATGCAAGAACAAAACTAGCAAGTGCTTTTAAATTAAAAGCCAAAAGTGTAAATGAAAAATATATCGTTCCTCCAAAAACTACGGATTTTGCAATTATCTATGCACCAACTGAAAGTTTATATAAAGAATTAACTGAATACCAAGATCCAAGCACAAAAGAATTATTAACTCAAGAATTAATGAAAAAATATAAAGTTGTAATCTGTGGACCTAATACTTTATCGGCTTATTTGCAATCTCTTCATATGGGTTTTCAATCATTGAAAGTTCAAAAAGGTGCAACAGAAATTTATAATCACTTAAAAACAATAAGTACAAGATTTGGTAAACATTTTGATAATATAATTTCTCTTAGAAAAAAATTGGAAGAAGCAATGGCTGTAGTTGATAAGTTTGGTACAGATGCAAGATCAATTACCAGAACGCTTGAAAGTATTAAAGATCCAGAGCAACTTGAAAAAGCTGTTCAAACCGAAAATGTAGAAAAATTTATTGATCGTTCAAAACAAGCAAACAATTAATTTCAATTTTTCTCCAATAAAGAATATAAGAAATCTCATGCAGTGGAATAAGAAATATGATTATCCAAAATCCTCAAGAGCTACAGTAGATGGTATAAGAAGATATTTATTGGGAGAGGCCAAATTACCATCAGTGACTAGTATTCTTGATCAAACTCGTTCTGAAGAGGATAAAGCTGCCTTAGCTAATTGGCGTGAGAGAACAGGCTATAAAGAGGCTGAGGCAATTACAAAAGCAGCAAGTAGCAGGGGCTCTCAAATGCATAATTATTTGGAGTCTTATCTTCTTGGGAGAGAAAATCTCAGTTTTTTTGACGATAATGAACAATATAAATTAATGGCAAAAGAAATTATTGAAAAAGGTTTAAAAAATAGATTGGAAGAAATTTGGGGAGTTGAATGCACACTTTACTATCCAGAGAAATATGCTGGTACAGCGGATTGTGTTGGAGTTTATGAGGGACGAGAAACGATAATAGATTTTAAACAAAGCAATAAACCAAAAAAATCAGAGTATATTGACTCTTGGCTTTTACAAACCAGTGCATATTCTTTGGCACATAATATTGTGTATAACTCTAATATCACTTCTTGTGTAATTCTAGTTTGCACAGTAGATAAATTGTTCCAAGAATTTAAAATTCAAGGTCATGATTTAATTGTTTATCAGAACTTATTTTTGGGAAGGTTAAAAAAATTTAATGAGCTTTCAAATTTAGCTTAAATTTAATATGGATAAAATAGTCATCTACGATACTGAGACAACCAATAGTACTATCTGGGGAAGTATTATCGAGGTTGGTGCAGTGGTTGTAGATAAAAACCTTAAGGAAATTGGTAAGTTAAATATTAGAGGCAGAATGCCAGAGGGAGAAGTGCCTAGCGCAAAAGCACTTTTGGTAAACTCTACGAGTATTGATTTACTTACAAAAGGCAACTATTCACATTATGATTTTCTAGGAGCCGTAGAAAATTTCTTTTCAAAAGCAGCTCCATCTTTGTTCATGGGTTGGAGTAATCTTAATTTTGACCGTCGAATGTTTCACTTTAATTTTTTTAAAGGAAATAGATATCCTTATTTAACCCACTCTTCACCCAACCAAGAAACTGATGGCTTACATGTTGCAAGAGCTGCTCAAACTATAAATTCTGAAACATTAAAAACTGAACTTACAGATGCGGGAAATGAAAGTTTAGCTCTAGAAGCACTAGCAAGACAACAAGGATTTGATACAACACAACAACATACTGCTTATCATGATGCTTATACAAGTTTAAAAATTCTTAGAATAATAAAAGATAAACATACAGACAATTGGGAAAAGTTTTTAAGTACTTCAACAAAGAACAGTGTTGAATCACTTTTAAAAAGTGAGGGAATTTATTCTATTTTTGAAAATGTAAAAGGAAGAAATATGATATATCTTGTTTGTACACTTCATCCAGAACATTGTTTTCATCCTGCTTATGCGTCTTGGGGATATGTTTGGGATTTACGAAGAGATCCTGAACCTTTTTTAAACCTGTCAGTTAATGAGCTTAAAGCAAATTTAAAAAAAATAAGTCCAAAAGCATTAAGAGTACTAAAAACTAATAAGGCTCCAGTAGTTTTAGATAAAAAATTTGCACTAAAAGAAAAAGCATATTCCGAATTAGATTTAGAAACAATTCTTAAAAGAGCAAAGTTAGTAAGAGTCAGTGAAAATTTTTGTAAAAACATTCAAATTATTAATAGGGAAGCTGCTGAAGAGAAAGCCCAAACTCAAACACAAGAAGATTTGCTACCAGAGGAAACTTTGTATGAAAAATTTATTCCCAATAAAGATACTGCATTATTTAAAACATGGCATAGTTCATCGTGGGAAGATAAATTAAGATTATTAGATAAGTTTCAAGACAAACGATGCAGCTGGTTTGGTCAAAAAATCATTTACCAGGAGGCACCTCATATTTTACCCCCCGATTTATACAAAAATATTAAAAGTGAAATTGCTAGGAGAATATTGAGTAAAAATAAGGAAAAATGGCAAACTATTGGCATGGCTTATACTGAAATTGATACATTGAGAGATCAAGCCTCTAATCGAGATGATCAGGATGAGTTGAAAAAATTAGACGAAATTAATGAATTTATAATGTCAATTGAAAAAAAATATGAAATTGCCTAGTTGACTTTGAGGCTCCAATTTATAGAAAGACTTTATGCTTATAGATTTTAAAGACGAAGATTTTGACAGTAAAATTAAAAATGAAGATGTATCAGTAATACAATTTTCAGCATCGTGGTGTGGTCCATGTAAAGCCCTTAAGCCAGTGATGGATAAACTGTCAGACGAGTACAAAGATAAAGCTAATTTTTATATTACAGATATTGAAGATGCTGGAATTAATACAGGTTCAGCAGCAGGGATCAGAGGAGTTCCAACAGTAATCATATATAAAAAAGGACAAGAAGTTAGCCGTAAAGTTGGAGGAGTTCCAGAAGGTCATATGAAAGAATTCCTAGACGAAAATATCTAGTTTAAATTTAACACCTCACCAGCAAGATACAGAGATCCCGTTATCAAAATTATATCGTTTTCCTTGACTGGAATTGACTTAATAGCATCAATAATACCTTCTTTATATTCAACGTTTTTAAAGCTATTAAGTTTGTTTTTCAATACTTTTCCTTTGATCGAGTTTGGTTGATTGGGGATATCTATAGTGGTCAAGGAAGAAATATTTTTAAAGTAACTTATATATTGATTGTGATCTTTGTTGCCCATCATACCTAGAATAATATGTTTATTACAATTCAGACTTTCCAAATATTCATTTAAAACTTTTGCTCCTAAAGGGTTATGAGATCCATCAAGAAGTAATTTATTATTTTTTACTAATTCTTTAAGTTTACCAGAACTGATTTCTTGAAGTCTTGCAATACTTTTAATTTTAGTAATTCCATCTTTAATATGTTTTTCGCCTACCTTTAATTGTTTAATTGATCTTAAAGTTGCTATTGCTGTTGAAATATTTTCAAGCTGAAATTGACCTTTGACGTTTGGAATTGGAAGCTTTATACCACCATTTTTATCTTCATAAAAAAAAAAACCATTTTCATTTAATGAATAATTATAATCTTCATTAAAAAAATATTTTTTTGAGGAATTTTTGGTAATTGAATTTCTTATTTGATTAATTATTTCAGATGAACTTTGTTTTGCGATAATAATATTAGAATTTACTAAAGTTGAAGTTTTTTCGAATATTATTTTTTTAGTTGTTTGTTCATTTTCAGGTAACCAATCTAAGTGATCCAAACCAATAGAAGTTACAATACTTGCTAAGTTGGTTTTTAATATATTTGTTGCATCAAAACGGTGAAACAAACCAGCTTCAATTAAGTTAATATTATCAGGGTATTTTGAGGCATTATAAAAGTAGGCTGCAGTTAATATTTCAAAAAAGGTTATGGGTTCACTGTTATTTGCTTCCTCAATTTCCTCAAAAAGAATTCCAAGATCATCATCATTTAATTCTTCATTATTAAATACAAATCTTTCATTTATTCTTTTGATATGTGGGCTGGTGTAAATATTACACTTAACATTTGTCTCTTTTAAAATTGCAAATAAAGCCTGAATGGTTGAATATTTTCCATTAGTTCCAACAACTGAAATAGCTTTCAATTTGTCCTGAGGATTTCCAAGGGTTTTACAGAGTTTTTTTATTCTATTTAAACTTAGATCTATCTCTTTAGGATGCAACTTTTGTAAGCGATTGACTATCTTCTGCAGTTTCATTTTGTTCAGAAGTTATAACAGAATTTTTCTTTAACAATATTGATAAAAGAGTTCCTAAAGTTGGATGGATATCTTTCCGATCAAGTATCATATCTATTTGTCCAGATTTTTCTTTGGCCCATTCTACGGTCTGAAAATTTTCTGGTAATTGACTCTTTTCTGTGTTTTCTACAATTCTTCTTCCAGCAAAGGCCCAAGTTGCTCCTGTCTCACCAATACAAACATCTGAAATACTTGCAATCGAAGCTGTTAAGCCACCAGTAGTAGGAGAAGTTGCAATCACTATATAGGGAAGATTATTTTTACGAAGTTCATTTATTCCAACTGTCATTCGTGTCATTTGCATTAAACTTAGTATGTTGGTCATCATTCGCATACCACCAGATGCACTAATAAAAATATAAGCACATTTTTTCTCTATAGCTTTATCTACGGCAGTAAGAACGTTCTCTCCCTCAGCCATTGAAATACTACCACCAATAAACTTGAAATTAACTGCGCTAACAACAACATCAATGTCATTAATTTTTGTTTCACAAGATAATATTGCATTATCCTGACCGGTAATTTTTTTTGCATCTCTTAAACGATCAGTATATTTTTTGGTATCTTTCCATTCATAGGGATCTGGAGGAGGGTGTCCGCTCTCAATTTTGTTCCAATTACCTTTACCAAACATTATGTCAAATCTTTGAGTAGGGCTTATATAATGATGTTTATTACAATCTGGACAAACAAATAAGTTTTGCTCTAAATCTTTTTTTAATATCGGACCTTTACAACATGAAGTCCAATCACTATTTGCGATGTCTTCTTTCGAAGCTCTCTCTTTAATAGCTGTTTTGATTTTCTCACCAGCTTTAATTATTTTTGTAATCCAGTTCATTTAATTTTATTTTTTAGTCTTCTGACTACATTAGTAACATTTGTGACAGCATTTTGTCTTTTTTTAATGGATTTAGATATTTCCTTACAAATTGCGCTTCCTACAACCAATCCGTCAGCTTTTTTGAGTGATTTAATGGATTTTTCTGTGATACCGAATCCTATTACAACATTTTTTGATTTGTTTTGATTTTTAATTTTGAAATAATTTTCTAAAATTTTTTTAGGGGAAACTTTTAATTTTCCTCCTGTGGTCGATAACATACTTATATAGTAAATCATGTTATGAGAGTCTCTGACAATTCTTTTTAATCTTATATTTGATGTGGTAGGAGAAACTAATTGCACAAAATTAATACCATTTCTTTTACATTTTTTAGAAAAAATTTTATTTTCTGGGTACGGTAGATCAACAACAATCAAACCATCTATTTTTGAACTTTTACATTTTTTTAAAAATTTATTTTCATCGTATTGATAAATCATATTATAATAGCCCATTAAAATAATAGGAGTTGTTTTTTTTGATAACTTAAACTCTTTAGCGATTGCAAAAACATCATTTATTTTAATTCCATTTTTAATGGCACGGTAAGCACTTGTTTGTATTTGACCACCATCTGCAATAGGAGTGTTATGTGGAAAACCTAACTCACATATATCAGCATGATCTGATATTGACTTAAGAATATCTAAAGATTTTTTTTTAGTATTATCACCAGCAACTGTGTAAGTTAATAATGCTGGTCTGTTAGCATTTCTTGCTTTTTTGAAAGCTTCATTAATTAATGAGACCATTAATTTTTACCCAATCTTTCTCTTAAAATATCTCTATCTTTTTTTGCGTCTCCACAAGAATTTACAATTATAATTGTATCCTTACTAAGCTTTGGTGCAATTTTAATTGCTTCTGCAAATGCATGGCTAGGTTCCAAGCTTGGATTTAAGTTTTCAAACTTAGTTACCATAACGTGCGCATTTAAAGCGTCCTCATCAGTTGCATAAGTGTATCTTGCTCTTTTAGTATCCTTTAAGAAACAATGAATAGGACTTACACCAGGATAATCTAATCCTGCACTGATTGACTCAGTTTCATTAATTTGACCTTCATTATCTTGGCAAACATAAGAAGCAGCACCATGTAAAACTCCAATTTTAGCATTTCTACTTAATGGAGCTGCATGAAGTTTTGATTTTTTAGGCCCACCTGCTTCAACTCCAATCAACTCAATTTGTTTTTTGTTAAAATCTATAAATTCACTCCAGAACCCATAAGCTGAACTTCCTCCACCTACACAATTAATAAGTTTAATTTTTTTTGGGATTTTTTTAAATTCAGATTTTAATTGTTTCTTCAATTCTCTTGAAATTTGAGCAGTACTCCAACCACAAATTTTAACAAATATATTTGGGCCTACTGTACTACCAACACACATATGAGTATTGTCACAATTTGATACCCAGTATCTCATACATTCACTAACAGCATCCACCAAAGTCTGACTGCCAGAATAAACAGGGACAATCTCAGCTCCATTTTTTTTCATCGCATCACAGTTTGGTTTTTGCCTTTTAATATCTTTAGCACCCATAAATATTTTACATTTCAAGCCAAACTTTTTTGCAGCCATACTTAACATTTTTCCAGCATAACCTGCTCCCGTGTCGCCAACGATATATTTTTTACCCATTGCTTTACAAAGAAGTGCATGCACAGTTGCATTATATATTTTATGAGCACCACCATTGGCTTCAGACACAACTTTAGCCCATATTTGCGCACCACCTAGATGACTAGATAAATTCTCTAATTTTACAAAAGATGTTGGAGAACCAATATAATTTTTAAAATAATAGTCTTTTTTCTTAATAAATTTTTTATCTTTTCTTAATTTTTTAAATTCGTCCGTTAAATCCTCTACAGGTTTTTTTAGAGTTTCAGGAATAAAACTACCACCAAATTTTCCACCCCAAAAACCAAATTGATCATGTTGATCAATTAATGGAACACCTTTTTTAATTTTCATATATAGCTTGTTTTACTTTATTTAAAAAAATTTCTATTTTTGATCGATCTTTTAATCCAGAAGTTTCTAAGCCTCCAGACAAATCTATAAAATCTGCTATTTTTCCGTACTTGTCAATGTCGTCATTGTACTTAATATTACCAGCAAGCATCAATTTTTTATTAATTTTGATATCCATAATTAGATTAAGATCAAATGCTTCACTTTTTTCATAACCTTTACTATCAAATAAATAAATATCAGTTACCTCATCAAAATCTTGGTATTTTTCTAAGTCTGATTTGTCTTTAACAGTAAATGCAGTAATTATTTTTTTATTATAATTTATCTTGATTGAGCTTATTTGTTCAGGGGTGCAGTCATATAATTGGTAGTAGTCAAAAGGAAGATTTTGAATTTTTTCTAATATTTCTTGATCAGGTTTGACTAGTACAGCGACATACTGAGAATTATTTTTATTTATATTTAACAATTTTTCCAATTTGTTAAACTCAATGAATCTAGGACTTTTTTGATAGTTACAAATAAAACCAACAAACTTAGGTGGATATGGATGATTAACGATAAAGCTTAATGTATCTGGATCAGAAACTCCACAGATTTTACAGCCTTCTATCATTTGTTTAAATGATCAATTAATTTTTTTACATTATGTTTAATATTACCTTTGGTAAGTGATCTACCCATTACAACTCCTGATACTTTATTCTTCAAAGCATCTTTTGGAGTCATCACTCTAGCTTGATCGTTTGAACTATCTCCCGGTAGTCTTATACCAGGAGTAATTATTAATAAATTTTTAAATTTTTTTCTAATCATCTTTGACTCTTTTGGCGAGCATACAATTCCATCACAACCTGATTTTTTTATAATCTCGGCCTGTTTTAAAACTAATTGTTGAACGTTTTTTGTATGTCCTATCTCTTTTAAAGATTTATTATTTAAGCTTGTTAAAATTGTAACACCTAAGACTTTTATGTCTTTATTAATTTTTTTAGATTGTTTTTTTACAGCCTTTAGCATTTCAAAACCACCATTTGCATGAACCGTAATATACTTACACTTTTTTAAATCTTTCAGACTATCTATTGCAGAGAGGGCAGTTTGTGGAATATCATTTATTTTTAAATCTAACCAAAAATCTGATTTAAATTTCTCAAGGAACTTTCTTCCATTTTTTGAGTAAAAAAATTGTAGTCCAAATTTTGGGGTTATCTTTAATTCATTGTTTTTTGTCTGGATGATAATATTTTTAATTTTTTTTATCTTTGATGCATCACATGCAACAAATATAAGTTTATTCTTCATTATTTAATTTTTTAAACAAGTCCTTGGACATTTTAAAGTGAATAGTTTTTTTTTCAGGGGTATTGACTTTTTCTCCTGTTTTAGGGTTTCTTGATATTCTGGCTTTTTGAATATTTGTAGAAAATACGCCAAAACCTCTAAGTTCTACTCGATCTCCCCTTCTTAGAGATCTTTTTATCTCATTTAATATTATGTCGATAAACTTATCTAAGTCTCTTTTTAAGAAATTAGGGTAATTGGTTGAGATTTGTTTTAAAAGCTTTGATTTTACAATAGCCAATTTTGATCTTCTTTAATTTTAATTATCTTCTTCTTTTTTCTTTAGGTCCTCAGATAAGGACGAGAATGGTAAGTTTTTACCAGATCCCTCTGATCCATATTTTTCTAAAGCTTCTTTTTTTTCTATTTCTTCAAGTAGTTTTATGCTTAACACAACTTTTCGTTTATTTAAATCAAGATCGGCTATCGCACAATCAAGTTTTTCACCACCAGTCCATCTACTAGGTCTTGCATCTGATGCATTGATAGCTATCGCAGATTTTTTAATTTGAAAATCCATTTCACAACCTTCAGGCCTCACCATTAATCCCTTATTATCAGTTGATATAACTTTTACAGTGATTGTTTGATTCTTAGTCTTGTCTTTAAAGAAATTAAAAGGATCTGTTTGCGTTTGTTTTAATCCAACTCTGATTTTTTGATCTGCTGATTTTATTTCTAAAACCATCACTTTAATTTTATCACCCTTCTTATATTTTGCTAATTCCTCTTCACCGTTGTTTAAGTAAGTTAAGTCATTGCAGTGTAGAAAAGCGTCAATATCTAAATTTTCAATTTTTACAAATAATGAGTATTCATTTTTATTTACAATTTCACCTTTAACAATAGTGTTTACAGGGAATTTCTTCTCAAAAGTTTCAAAAGGGTTTTCTTGTGTTAACCTATGTGAAATAGCAACTCTTCTTTTATCTTTATCTATTTCAGTAATTACACAGTCTATCTCATCTCCGATTTTAAACATTTTTTTTGCAGACACATTTTTCTTTGTCCAGCTTAGCTCACTTGAATGTAGTAGTGTCGTTAGACCAGGCTCTAATTCGCAGAAAGCTCCAAAGTCCATTAGTTTTACTACTTTGACCTTATATATTTTATTTAGCTCGTAATTTTCTATATGTTGAAAAGGATCTGGTGACAATTGTTTTACTGAACATCCAACTTGTAATTTTTCTTTATCAACGCTTATTACTTTTAGATCATGTTTTTCACCAATATTAAATACTTCGTCAGGGTGGTTAACTCTTGAGTAAGAAATTTCTTGTAAATGAACTAGAACATCTAATTCTCCGTTAACATTAAAAAAACAACCAAAAGAACTATAGCCTTTGACTTCAGCACCCTTAATGATGTCACCCACTTTATATTTTTCAACTATTTTAGCTTTATCCTCTTTTTTAAAAGATGAAATTATTTCTCTCCTTGAGACACATGCATTTCCTCTAATTTTATCTAGCTTAATTAATGCAAATTTTTGTGGCTCATTCATTAAGTGACTTATATCTTTTAAAGGCTTGTCGCTGATTTGTGAACCTGGCAGAAACATTAAAGAACCAGTATCTATGTGTTCTACTATACATCCTCCTTTACACTTAGAAGTGATCTTGCCCATTATAGGTTCTTTTTTTTCATAGGCTTCAACTAATTTATCCCAACCCTTTATTTTTAGGGCTTTGGATGCTGAAACCAATACTTCTCCATTTTTGTCCTCAATTTTTTCTAATAGAACAGGTATATTCTCACCAATTTTAATTTTTTCTGAAAGACCCATGCTCTTCAACTCATTGATGTCTAGTACTGGCTCAGATTTTAGCCCTTCAATGAACAGAAATACGAATTTTTCAGTGATTTTGTTTATTTTGCCTTCTATAATTTTTCCTTCTTCGATCTGTATTTTTGATAGTTGGCTGTTAAGTAGTTTTTCGAATTCTTGTGAAGCTGGATTAGATAAATCTTTGTAAATTTCCATTAAATATTAATTTTCCTGTCTATTATATTTTTTATTTTTAAAAAACTACGTCTTATACTTAGGTTACTGGTGTTTAGCAAGATGCTATCCTTAGTTTTTTTGAGTGGTGAAATCTTTCTATTTTTATCACTTTTATCACGTTTTTTGATACTTTCACGTACCTGATTATATGAAACATCAATATTTTTCGCTCTCAATTCTTTGTATCTTCTTGTTGCTCTAGTCTTCAAATTGGCAGTAATAAATAATTTTACATCTGCATCTGGCACAATTACAGAACATATATCTCTACCATCCAAACATGAGCCATTATATTTATTTGGAGGGTTATAAGCACATTTCAATTGAAAATTATGAACTATTTGTCTTATTTTTCTGTCTTTAGCAATTAATGATGCAGCTGTTGCAATTTTATCAGACAGAAGGTTTTTATTTTTCAAATCCTGGATTTTTAATTTGTTTATTTTTTTTTTTAAGAAATTGTAATTGAACTTTTTAGGATTTTTTATTCTAATATTTGCAACATACCTGTAGACACGGCCAGTATCTAATTGAAGTAGATTATAGTGATTAGATATTAATTTGGCTTGCGTACCTGCACCAGCTGCAGCTGGAGAATCTATCGCTACCTTAAGTATATTTTTTCTCTTTATCATTATTTGTTCAAATCATGAATTATTTTTAAAAAATTTGGGAAGGAAGTTTTTGTAGAATCCTTGTCATATATTTTCCAGCGACCACCAAATGATAGAGCAGCTATTACGCATGTCATAAAAACTCTATGATCTTTTAAAAAATTTCTAATGACTATTTTTTTTTTAATATACAATTCAGGATTCCCGAATATCTTAATCGAATCCTTGGTGGTAATCGTTTTAATTCCCATTTTGTTTAGAATTATTTTTGCCCATTCTAGTCTTGGACTTTCCTTTTGGTTTAATTCATTTAAATTTTTAAAATAGGAAACTCCTTTTGCTTTGGCCGCTACTAAAAAAATTACAAGAAATTCATCTATTGTACCACTATTTAATTTTGATGGACAATTAATTGACTTTATTGATTTAGCACTTTTTATTAAAATGTCAGCTATACTTTCACCTTTATAGATCCTTTGATTTTTAAAAATTATTTTAACACCCATTTTTTTCAAGATAGTAATGATACCTGTTCTGGATGAATTTATATTTACATTTTTTATCAATAACTTTGAATTGCTAGACAGAGCTGTTAAAACTATAAAAAAAGCACTAGAACTAATGTCGGATGGTATAGTATAGTTTAAAGGTTTAACAATTTTTGCTTTAGTAATACAAATTTCGTCATAATTTTTTTTTGACTTTATAATAATTGGCATATTCAAATATTTACACATAAGTTCAGTATGATTTCTTGATTTCTTTGCCTTAATAATTGTTTTGCCATTCGTTCTAATGCCACCAAATATTATTGAACTTTTACACTGAGCTGATCCTCTTTTTTCAAAGTATTTTATTGGTTTTAGTTTTGATGATCCAAAAATTGTTAAGGGTAAACTTTTATTGTTGTTTAATTTAAATTTTGCTCCAAATTTACTTAACGGCAGGGAAACTCTACTAAAATCTCTCTTAGATAGACTTCTGTCTCCAATCATCCTTATTGGAAATGATGTATTGATCAACAAACCAAGAAGCAGTCTACCCAAGGTTCCAGAGTTTTTTGCGTCAATCGTGAGATTTTTTTTATATCTATATCCATCGAGACCTTTGCCAAAAATTTTACATTCATTTTTTGTAACTATTGATTTTATGCCTAACTTTTTTATTGCTTTTAATGAAGCAATTACATCTTCAGAAATTAGTAAATTTTTTGCCTTTGAAACCCCGTTTGCTAGAGAGGATAATAAAACCCATCTTATGCTTAAACTTTTGTCACCATCAACAGTAATTGTTTTTTTAAATCTATTTAATTTACCATCTATAATAACAAAATTTGTCATTTAAATTAATTAAATTTAAAATTATCTCCAAAATAAGCATTTTTAGCATTAATATTTTTTACTAAGTTTGAGGGTGTGTCTTTAGCTATTACTTTTCCATTACTTAGAATCATTGCAACATCTACACAAGCAAGAAGGTCCCTAGCTTGGTGATCACATATGCATATAGTGATTTTATTCTCTTGTTGAAGGTTAACGATTATTTCTTGCAACATTTTAATTGTTAAAACATCAAGGGCTGCAAAACATTCATCTAAAAGTAATAATTTTGGTTCGCTTAAAAGTGATAATGCAATAACTAATTTTTTTTTTTGTCCACCAGATAATAATTTTGCTTTAATATCTTTTAAATTTTCTAATTCAAATTTTGACAATAAATAATTTATTCGTTCCAATCTTTTATTTGAATTATCTATAACCACCTCGCTTATAGCTCTCAAATTATCAAAAAGAGTTAAATCATTAAAGTAACCTCCATACTGAGGCACATAACCAATTTTGAATTTTTTTGTTCTTAAGTAAATTGGAAAACTCGATACATCCTCACCAGCAATTTTAATTGTACCACTTCTTGGTGTTACTAATCCGGTTATTAGATTAAATATCGTAGATTTACCAACACCATTAGGACCAAGCATACCAAATATTTGTCCCTCATTTATTTTGAAGCTTATATCATCTAAAATTAATCGGTTACCATAACTCAGAGTAATATTGTTAAATTCGATAATTGTATTTAAATTCTTAAATGATTTAATCCGAAATTTTTTAATTATTCCCATCTTATTTTTTACTTCTAATATTTACTTTTTCATTTTTATTAAACATTGATATTTTAGTATCTTTTGACTCAATATCTATATCAATTATATCTGCTTTCAAAATATTTTCAGAATTTGTATAAACTACATTTTGTGTAATATACATATTGCCTCTGTTAATTGAAAAATCTAAATATTCTGAGTTAATTTCATTGTCTAAATAGTTTACTCTTACATTTTTGGAAAAAATTGTGTCGAAGTTTTCTGAGTTATACTTTCCATAATCTGATACAATTTTAATATTATTAGAATTAGTTAATTCAATTATTGAAGATACTTCAGTCATAAATATTACATTAGGATTAGTATAATCTATCTCACCAGTTAAAGCATAAATTGAGTATTTGTTACCCTTACTATCAGTTGAAACATATCTTACATCTTCAATAATATTTGAACTTGAAGAGGTAATTTCTATTTTATTCTCAGTCTTTTCAGGTGATTTGTTTTTATAAAAAAATTTTACAAATATTATTAAGATTAAAATTAATAAAATAGAAAGTAAAAAGAAGTTTTTAACAAGTTTTTTTCTTATCATTAAGAAATATTAGATTGTAGAATTGTATGAACATGAATAACTCCAATCGTAAACTTAGGTTTTTGTTTATTATTTACAATTAATGAAGTTATTTTCTGACTGTTCATTAACGATAATGCTTTCGCAGCTAGTTCATTTTTATCTATGGTTATAGGTTTTTTTGTCATTATTCTCTTTACTTCTAATGAATGAAAATTAATGTTATCTTGGCTTGACCTTCTAATTTGACCATCAGTTATTATCCCTGTAGTTCTTTTGTTTTTATCTCTAACTATTAAAATTCCTAACTTTTTGTCTGTAAGAATTTTTAATGCCTTATTGATCTTAGTATTTTCATTCACGAAAGGGATTTTTTTGCCAGTAATCATAATGTCTTCCACTGTCTTCAATTGAGCACCTAAACTTCCAGCAGGATGTAATTTTTTAAAGTCTACTTTATCAAATTTTCTTTGTTTCATGGTTGCAATTGCTAAGGCATCACCTAAAGCTAGTTGATTAGTGGTGCTAGATGTTGGAACAATACCGCCTGCCTCTATTACTCTTGGTGTTATAAGTTTAATATCCGATGCTTTGTAAAGAACTGAGTCTTTTCTTGAAACTATTCCAATTAACAAAATTTTATTTCTTTTTGCATACTGAATTATGTTTTTTAATTCACTGGTTTCACCTGAATTACTTATCAGAATTAAAATATCTTTTTTTGATACCATTCCAAGGTCACCATGTGAAGCTTCACTGGCAGAAATACTAAACGAGGGGGTGCCAACTGATGCAAGTGTTGAAGCTATTTTTGATGCAATCAATCCACTTTTTCCTACCCCACATAAAATTACTTTTGATTGACATTTCAAAATTTCAATTACTGCTTTATTAAATGAATTAGTTAAATTTTTCTTTAAATCTTGAAGACCTTTAATCTCTAAATTAATTACTTCTTTTGCCGTTAATAAAATTTTTTTATTAATCATTAATGTGACCAGATATCATCTCTAAATAAAGCCAAATCTAAATCAACTCTAGTTTTTAAAAATTTTAAACAATCTTTATACAATTGGATTCTGTTTTCTCTTTCTAATATTTTTGTAAGTTCTTCGTGAATTTTGTGTAAATAAATTACATCATTTGCACAATACTTAAGTTGTGAAGGTGTAAGTTCTCCTCCAAAATCTGAACTTTGAAATTGTTTACTAATATCTGTGTTTGCAAATTCTTTTATTAATATTTTCAATGAGTGATTATCAGAATATGATCTTGCAAGTTTTGAAGCTATTTTTGTGTCAAGAATATTATTAGTATCGGTTTTTAAATAATATTTAATGTGAGACATATCTGCTCTACCATAGTGAAAGATTTTGGTAATATTTTCATCTTTTAACAGCTTAACTAGATTTGGAGCAACGTAATTCTTTCTATCGAATTGTACAATGTGTGCATCTGATTTTCCTGAAGATACTTGAATTAAACACAAAGGATCCCTTCTTACGTTGAGACCCATAAATTCGCCATCAACTGCTATTATATTGCCTAATTTCAAATCATCTGGTAGATCATTTTTGTGAAGTTGAATATTATTGGTCATTTTTAAACATATATATATGAAAGCAAAAAATTGTCTAATTTTTGGTGGTAGTGGTCAAATTGGTAGAAACCTCATAAGAAAACTTACGAAGAATAACTTTAAAGTTACTGTAGTAACTAGAAATATTCATCAAAAAAGTTACATTATCAAAACACAGGCAAACGTTGGCTATATAGACATTGTTGAGGCCAATATATTTGACGAAAAAAAGATAAGAGAACTTTTTAAAAAAACTGACCTTTGTATAAATTTAATTGGTATCTTATTTGAAAAAAAAAGAGGGAATTCATTCACAAATATTCATACGGTCTTTCCTTCGTTATTAGCAAAACTATCTAAAGAATATAATCTAAAACATTTTATCCATTTATCAGCTCTTGGGATAAATGAAGCCAAAGACTCAGCTTATGCAAATAGTAAAGTCGAAGGTGAAAACGCTATATTAAAAAACTTTCCACTTGCAACAATATTAAGGCCATCTGTAGTTTATTCTGTTGATGATAATTTTACCACAAATTTTATGACTCTGTTAAACAGATTACCATTTTTTCCACTTTATTATGATGGAAAAACTAAGTTTTCTCCAATTCATTGTTCTGATTTGACAGATACTATCTATCATGTGATTTCAAATAATATTTATTCTAAGATTGTTGAATGTGTAGGCCCAGAAGTTTTTACTCTCAAAGAAATAATTGTTAAATTATTAAATTTGATTGACAAAAAAAGAATTTTATTACCTATGCCATTACCTTTAGCTAAGATGTCTGCAAGTATATTTGAAATTATGCCAAAACCTTTGCTTACAAGGGATCAATTAAATCTTTTAAAATATGATAATATTATATCTGGAAAATATAAAACAAATTCAGATATTGGTATGCCTAGTGTTAGGCATTTTGATGAGGAAGTTCAAAAGTATTGTTATATGTGGAGAGAAGGTGGACAATTTTCTACTGAAAAATATAATCCAGAAAAAAACTAAGACATTAACTTGAATTAATCTCTAAGCTGTTTGTATTTTCTTTCCAATAAATTCAGGAACCTCTTCTTTATCTGCATTCTCCTCTTTTTTACCTTTTGGCTGATATGCATAAAGTAGATGCAATTTACAATATGAAAAGTCTTTTAAAGATGTTCTGCCACAAAAATAAAATGATTTCTCGTCAGGATGACCAATAGGCCATTTGCATGAATTTTCGTCTAATTCCTCCAATTGTTTAGGATTTTCTGGCTCAAAGTCTTTTTCAATTATTAAAGACTTGAATTTACTTTTACGACCTCTTCTATTTTTTATATTTTTTTCTTCCAAAGATGTATCAAAATTTTGACTTGAGGTAGCTGCTCTGGTTTTAATTTTTGCAGATAAATTTAGTCTGTGAGCTTTCCCTATAACGGCATTTCTACTGACCCCACCAATAATCTCAGCGATCTGACTTGCAGTACTTCCTTTTCCCCAAAGTTCTTTTAATTTTGCTACTTTTTCATCTGTCCAACTCATATATCAATATCTTGTGTTAAACTTTTATATATCAACAATATACTGATATTAAATTTAATTAAACAATCAAAAAATCATAGTTATCAACACATTATGGTTCAACTTATCAGATATGTATTTTCAATCATGGCTTGTATCTAATAATTAAAATTTATAAAAACAAAATAAATTTATGACTTATTTAGCAAAAAACTATAATCGAAAAAAAATTTCCTTTAAGCATGGTAAAGGAAGTTATTTATTTTCTACTGACAACAAAAAATATTTAGATTTTGTTCAAGGAATTGCTGTAAACTCATTGGGTCATGCACACCCTAAACTTACAAAAACGATTAGAACCCAAGCAAAAAAATTATGGCATGTTTCAAATGCTTTTCAAATTCCAGAAGGAGAAAAGTTAGCTAGAAAGTTATGTAAAAAAACTTTTGCTGATTATGTGATATTTCAAAATAGTGGTGCAGAAGCTACTGAGGCTGCAATAAAAGTTGCTAGAAGATATTTTTATTCAATTGGTAAAACTAATAAAAACAGAATATTATGTGTTAGAAATTCCTTTCACGGAAGAACTTTGGCTGCAATTTATGCAAGTGGATCAAAGAAAATGACAGAGGGATTTGGCCCAAAAGTAAGTGGATTTGATCATTTTGGCTTTGGAGATCACAAGTCTTTAAAGAAAAAAATAACCAAAAATACAGCCGCTATTATGGTGGAAACGATTATGGGTGAAGGCGGAATTAAAGTAATACCTGATTGGTGTTTAGTGGAATTGAGAAAGCTATGTAATCAAAAAAAAATATTACTAATTTTAGATGAGGTTCAGTGTGGAATAGGAAGATCTGGTGACTTTTTTGCATTTGAAAAATCTAAAGTAAAGCCAGATATAGTGCCTATTGCTAAAGGAATTGGAGGTGGATTTCCTATAGGAGCTGTTTTGATGAATAAGAAAGTAGCCGCCGGTATGACGCCAGGAACGCATGGTTCAACTTTTGGAGGCAATCCATTAGCAATGGCTGTAGGAAATACTGTAATGGATATCGTATCAAATAAAAAATTTCTGAAAAATGTAAAAAGTATATCTAAATATTTTTTATTTAAATTAAATAATTTAAAGAATATTTACCCAAATATAATAAAAAATATAAGAGGAAAGGGACTTTTAATTGGTATTCAGCTACACACAGATCAGACAAAAGTTATAAAAAAACTTATGGATAATAAGTTATTGACTATACGTGCAGCAGAAAATGTTATCAGAATTTTACCCCCACTAAATGTTAAAAAAAATGAAGTTGATCAAGCTTTAAAAATATTAAATAAAGTTTGTAAAGAATTAAATTAAAATGAAACACTTCATCAATTTAAAAGATATTCCATCTAAAGACCTTAAGAAAATAATAATAGATGCAAAGAGAAGAAAAAAATTAAGAAAAAAACTAAGCACACTAGAAATTGATAAAGGTGCTCCTTTGAAAGGAAAGCTGCTAATCCAAATGTTTGAAAAGTCAAGTTTACGGACTAGATTAAGCTTTTATCTAGCAATTAAACAACTTGGAGGAGGCACCTTAACTCTTAGATCAAATGAGCTTCATCTAGGTCAGGGTGCAGAAAGTATTGCAGATACTGCAAAAATTCTCTCAACATATGGGGATGGATTTATGCTGAGAACTGATAGTGACAAAAAAGTTGAAAATTTTAGAAAATATCTTTCAATCCCAGTAATAAACGGTCTTAGTCCATCATCTCATCCGACTCAGGTTTTATCAGATGTATTTACAGTTGAAGAAATAAAGAAAAAACCAATTTCAAAACTTAATATTTGCTGGATTGGAGATTCTAATAATGTTTTAGACAGTCTGATTGCAGCATCAGTTAAATTTTCATTTAAATTGAGCATAGGCTGTCCAAGAAAATTTGAGCCCAGCGCAAAAGTAAGAAACTGGGTTAAAAAAAATAAAAAAAAAATCTTTATTTATAATGATCCAAAAAAAGCAGCTTCAAATGCAGATGTAATTTTTTCAGATAAAGTAATTTCATTAAATGATAAAGTTAATAAGAAGAAAAAAATAGCTCAATTTAAAAAATTTAAAATTGATAAAAAACTTATGAGATATGCAAAAAAAAATTCTATTTTCTTACATTGTCTTCCAAGAGGAAATGAAGTATCAGATGATATTTTTTTAGGAAAAAAATCCCATGTCTGGCAACAAGCTCTAAATAGAGTTCATGTTCAAAAAAGTATTTTATTATACTGTTTTGGAAAACTAAGGTAATAGTAAAGGATTATCTGAGTTTTGGTTCAGATATTTAATTACAGAAGCTCTATCTTTTTCTTTTCTTAATCCTGCAAAAGCCATCTTAGTTCCTTTGATCCATTTAGCAGGTTTGATTAAATAACCGTTAAGCTCTTCAAGTGTCCATTCCTTATCATAAGATGCTAATGCTTTAGAATATTTGTAGTCTTCAACTATACCAATTTTTCTTCCAACAACATTATACAAAGCAGGACCAATATTATTTTTTCCACCTTTAACAATAGAGTGACATGCAGCGCATTTCTTAAAAACTTTTTCACCGTGAGTTAGATCACCCATAGCCATTAATGCATCAATATCGATTTTCTCCTCTACACTTGTTTTTGTAGAAGATGAAACAGTTATTGCTTCTTCAACTTCAACCGCGTAACCTGGAGTTTCTGGTTTTTCTACATGAAAAATAACATCTGATAATTTTCCAATACCTATTACTAAAAGTGCAACCATTAAAATTGCAGCAACTATTTTATTAATTTCGAAAGAATCCATTTTTTATTAAATAATTTCGAACATATATCACGATAAATTAAAAAATTATCAAAATTATCTGTATAAATTTGCCTCTATTGGTATTTAATAGCTATAATTAATTAAGTATTTATGAAAACTTTGATCATTATACCATCAAGACTAGGAGCAACCAGATTACCTGGGAAACCTTTGTTAAAGATTAATAATAAGTCAATAATTTCTCATGTTTTTAAAAGAGCTCAAGATGCTGATATTGGTGATGTAATAGTAGCGACTGAAAATAATGAAATTGTTGAAGATGTGACTATGAATGGAGGTAGAGCCATTTTAACTAGCAATAACCACAAAACTGGTACAGACAGAATATATGAAGCTTTCAAAAAAATGAAATTTAAAGATGTAGACTTAATAATGAACTTACAGGGAGACGAGCCAGTAATTAATATAGAAGATATAATAAGTTTAAAAGACAAAATGATTAACTACCAATCAAAAATAGGGACACTTGGTGCAAAAATCGAAAATGAAAAAGATTTTCAAAATGAAAATATCGTCAAAGTTCAAACAAAATCTAATCTTCAAGAAGACTCTTTTTCTGAAGCAGAAGCGTTTTCACGGATATCTAAAAAATTAGATAACATTTATCAACACATTGGTATCTATTGTTATTCTCCTGAAACTCTCGAAAAATTTGTTGAATTAAATCAGACTAAAAATGAAATTGAGCAAAGATTAGAACAGCTAAGAGCACTAGATAATAGCATAAAGATAAATGTTGCATTAGCAAAATCTCCTCCAATAGGAGTAGACACCGAAGAAGAATATATGGCCTTAAAAAAAATTATGGAATATAAAGATCAATGAATAAAATTTATTTTCAAGGTACATTTGGTGCATATTCTCACTTAGCAGCTATATCAGTTGATCCTAATGCTGAAATTATACCTTGTAAAACTTTTGATGAGTGTTTTAGTAAGGCTTCACTTGAACCAGAAAACAAAATAATTATTCCTGAGTCTAATAGAATAACAGGGAACATTGGAATTGAGTATTTGATATTTAAACATAGATTAAATATTTATATGGAGCATTTTCAAAAAATTGAACATAATTTGTTAGGTCAACCAGGCTCGAAATTAAAAGATATTAAAGAAGTATATTCTCATGCACAGGGGCTATCTCAATGTTCACAATTTATAAAGGAAAATAATTTAATAGAACATATTAGAGCAGATACTGCTGGCTCTGCTGAAATGATTTCAAAAACTAAAAATACTAAGCAAGCCGCGATAGCTTCATCTTTAAGTGCTGAAATTTATGGGCTAGAGGTAATAAAAAAAAATATTGAAAATGAGAATGGAAATTTAACAAGATTTTTAGTTATGGGTAAAAATATTTCCCAACCAGAGTTTAAAGATAAAAATTATATTACGTCTTTTTTGTTTAAATTAAAAAGTAAACCAGCTGCTCTCTATCAATCACTAGGAGGTTTTGCAATTAATGGAGTTAATTTAACTAAACTGCAGAGCTATCCCGAAAAAAATACATTCGACTCTTATTTTTTCTTATGTGACTTAGATGGACACATTGAAGATAAAAAAGTCCAAAAATCTTTAGAGGAACTAGGTCTTCATTGTGAAGATTTTCACGTCTTAGGTGTTTTTGAAGCAGATAAGTTGAGAGAAAATAAGTAATAATCTTTTCTTGTAGATTAGAAAATATAACTGCTATAATACTTCTGGAGGCTAGAGGTGGATGCTGCTTGAACCCGACCAGATCTTAACGGAAGCAGTCGTAGAGACAGTTATTCAGGTTCTAGTCTCCTAATATATATGAACAATAATTCGAAAGTACTGGCATTAAAATATAGACCGCAAACTTTTGACGATCTAATAGGCCAGGAAGTAGTCGCAGAGACAATAACAAATTCAATTAAAGCAGATAAAATTCCAAATGCATATTTATTCACAGGCATTCGAGGAATTGGTAAAACCACAATAGCCAGGATTGTTGCAAAGACTCTTAACTGTTCAAATGGAATTGAAAATAAATGCAAAGTAAAATGTGAGAATTGTGACTCTATTGCAAGTTCCAATCATATTGATGTTTTAGAAATGGATGCAGCTAGCAAAACTGGTGTAGATGATGTTAGAGATCTCATAGAATTTTCCAGATATGGACCTACTTCAGCTAAATATAAAATTTTTATAATTGATGAAGTGCACATGCTTAGCAAACAGGCTTTTAATGCTCTTTTAAAAACATTAGAAGAGCCACCAGAATATTTGAAGTTTATTTTTGCAACTACTGAAATTAAAAAAATACCAATCACAGTTGTATCTAGGTGTCAAAGATTTGATTTATCTAGAATTAAATCATCAGAATTATTTGAGTTTATAAAAAAAATTAAAGATAAAGAAAATGGTAAAGTTACTGACGACGCTTTAAGATTGATAGTGAAAATTTCTGAAGGTTCAGTTAGAGATGCATTATCTCTATTAGATAGGGCTTTATTAAGCTTAGATGAAAATACCGAATTAGATTTGAACTCAGCACAAAAAATATTTGGCTACTTTGATAAATCTCAATTAATAGATTTATTTGAACTTATTTTAAAAGGTGAAGAAACAAAAGTAATAAATGTTTATAGAAAAATTTATGATCAAGGAGTTGAACCTAAAGTATTCATAAATGATTTTTTAGAATTATTGTATTATTTTAAAAATATAAATTCCTTAACACTAGAAAGTACAAATTTTTCTCTAAATGATGAGGAGTTTTCGAAAATAAAAAGTATTTCAAATAAAGTAGAGTCTGAGGTGTTAGTGCTTTTCTGGCAATTTGCAATTAGCTCTCTTGAAGAATTAGACATAGTTTCAAATCAACATTTGTCGATTGAGATGTTTCTAATCAGATTAATGCATTTACAGTCTGTGAAATCACAAAAAAAAATTGAGCCTAAAACTGAAAAAAGAGCAACCAATGAAATTGAAGAAAACATAAACTCAAATAAAATAATAGATCAAATTAAAAATATTTCCCAAGAAGAAAAAAATAAACCAGAAGTGCAAACTGAAATTAAGGCAGAAAATAAAATACTAATAAATTCTTTTGATGATCTATTATTAATCTGTTCTGAAAAAAAAGAAATAAAATTGAAATATGAATTAGAAAAAAATGTCAATTTAGTAAAATTTGAAAAAAACAGAATAGAGATATCTTTTAACGATAGTTTAGACAAAGATTTTGTTAAAGATTTATCATCGAAACTTTTTGATTGGACTGCTGAGCGATGGATTATTACTTTTAGTAAATCTAAAGGCGAAATGTCTGTAAAAGAAAAACAACTTAACAATAAGAAACTTTTAATTAATGAAGCAAAATCTTCAGAAGCTTATAAAAATATAATAGAAAATTTTCCTGATGCAGAATTAATTGATGTTAAGATAAAAGAGGATGAGGGTCAGAATGACTGATTTTAGTAAGATTTTAGATAAAGCCAAAGAGCTTGAGGCAAAAATGAAAGAAAGCCAGCAGAAAATTAAGGAAATAAGAGTAGAGGGCGTTTCTGGCTCTGATTCTGTAACAATAACTCTTGATGGTGAAGGTGAAATGCAAACAATAAAATTATCTGATGAAATTATGAAAGAGGACAAAGCTATTATTGAAGATTTAATTGTTGCTGCTCATAATAATGCTAAAGTACAGTTAAAATCGAAAACTTCTGAAGAAATTTCAAAAGCTACAGGTGGTTTTGGTATACCTGGTTTTAAATGGCCTTTATAATTCATGCAAAACATTAACGAAATAGAAGAGCTTGTTAAACTGATATCTAAACTACCAGGCTTAGGACCCAAATCAGCAAAGCGAATTGTATTAAAATTAATCAATAATCGCGATGAGCTTGTTAAGCCTTTGGCAAAGTCATTAGCCGAAGTATACAAAAATATTGTTCGTTGTAAGATTTGTGGAACTTTAAAATCAAATTCAATCGAGTGTAATTTTGACAACTGTAAGATTGTTGAAAAAAAATATAATATGATATGTGTTGTTGAGAATATATCTGATCAATGGAGCATAGAAAGTTCTAATATATTCAGTGGATATTTTCATATTTTAGGAGGTACAATTTCATCAGTTGGTCAAAAAAAAGAGGATTTGCTAATTAGTTCTTTAGTAGAAAGAGTAAAAAAAGATAATATTCATGAAGTAATTTTAGCTACTAGTGCAACGGTTGAAGGTCAGACAACTGCATATTATATACAGGACAGTCTAAAAGGTATTGAGGTTAAAATAACGAAGTTGGCTCAGGGTTTACCTGTTGGTGGTGAAATAGAAAGTTTAGATGATGGAACTTTATTTTCGGCTTTTAAAAACCGTTCAAATTTAATTTCTAATTCAGATTAGATTTTTTTTCTAATCTGTTAATATGTAATAATGGTTCAGTATATCCAGAGGGCTGGTGCTTGCCTTTGAATACTAAATCACATGCAGTTTTGAAAGCTATAGAGTTTTCGAAGTCGTCACTCATTTTGACATATTTTGAGTCATTCTTATTTTGATTATCAACTATTTTAGCCATTTCTTTCATAATTTCTGTTACTTGAATTTCTGTAGTAATTCCATGATGTACCCAGTTTGCAATATGTTGCGAGGAAATTCTTAAAGTTGCTCTGTCCTCCATTAGACCTACATTGTTAATATCTGGAACTTTAGAACAACCTATACCTTGGTCAACCCATCTCACAACGTATCCAAGTAATGTTTGGGCCGAATTACTTATTTCTTTATTTATTTCTTCAACAGACCAATTAGTTCTATCTGCTACTGGGATTGTTAGAAGATCATCAAGTTTTGCTTGATCTCTATTTAAAATTTTTTTCTGTTCATCAAAAATATTGATTTCATGATAATGTAGCGCATGTAAAGCAGCAGCAGTTGGAGATGGTACCCAAGCACAATTTGCACCAGCTTTTAAATGACCTGTTTTTTGTTCCATCATATCTTTCATTTTATCAGGCATAGCCCACATACCTTTACCAATTTGAGCTTTACCAGAAAAACCACATTTTAATCCAATATCCACATTTCTATTTTCGTAAGCTGTAATCCATTTTGATGACTTCATTTCTCCCTTTTTAATCATAGGTCCTGCCATCATTGATGTATGCATTTCATCACCAGTTCTATCTAAAAATCCCGTATTTATAAAAAATACTCTATTTTTTAAGGACCTAATACACTCTTTCAAATTAGAGGATGTTCTTCTTTCTTCATCCATTATTCCTATTTTGCATGTATATTTTTTTAATCCTAAAACTTCTTCTACTTTTGAAAAAATTAAATCTGTAAATGCTGTTTCTTCTGGTCCATGCATTTTAGGTTTAACAATATATACAGATCCAGTTCTTGAATTATTTTTTCTCTTTAAATCATGAAGTGCTGCAGCTGTCGTTATAAATGCATCTAAAATACCTTCTGGTACTTCATTTCCGTCATCTAAAATAATGGATGGGTTTGTCATTAAATGCCCAACATTTCTTACAAGCAGAAGGCTTCTGCCATGCAATTTTAGACCTTTACCATCCCTAGAAATATAACTTCTATTTGGATTTAGCTTTCTCTCATATAATTTTCCATCCTTTTCAAATTTTGACTTAAGGTCTCCACGCATTAAACCTAGCCAATTTCTGTAACAAATAATTTTATCTTCTGAGTCAACTGCCGCAACACTGTCTTCATTATCACAAATAGTTGATACTGCTGACTCTACTATTATATCGCTTATACCTGCATGGTCTTGTTGAGCAGCAAACGCTCTAGAATCTTTTAAAATTTCAACATGCAAATTATTATTTTTTAAAATAATTGCAGAAGGATTATCACTTTCACCTCTATGACCAATAAATTTATCTTCATCTATCAAGCTAACTAAATTAGCACCTTTAAGAATTTTTAGCTTTCCATTTTTTACGGCAAAGCTTGTTATTTTTTTCCAGCTTAAATCTTTTAATGGAAAATATTTATCTAAAAAATCTCTGCCATACTTAATAACCATTTCACCTCTTAGTGGGTCATATCTCTCTGAAACACTATCTTCTGATTGCTCAATAATATCAGTTCCGTATAGACTATCATATAAACTCATCCATCTAGCATTTGCAGCATTCAGAGCATATCTTGCGTTCATAACTGGCACTACCAGTTGAGGCCCTGCAATTTTTGCTATCTCGTCATCAACATCTTTTGTTTCAATTTGAAAATCAGGTCCTTCATTTTTTAAATAACCTATTTCAATTAAAAATTTTTTGTACTTTTCAAAATTAAATTCTGATCCCTTGTTTTTGATATGCCAATCGTCAATTTTGTTCTGTAAATCTTTTCTAATGCTTATTAATCTTCTGTTTTTAGGTGCTAATTCATTTACAGTTTTTTCAAAACCTGCCCAAAAATTTTCTGGTGATATCTCTGTTTCTTTAAGTAACTCATTCTTAACAAATTGAACAAGATCACTCGAAACTTTCAAACTTTTAATATTTATGTATTTTTCTTGCATAGCACATTCGTGACCCCATCTGTATTTTTGCCTGAGAGTTTTGCTCCTTCGGCGGAATTTAATCTCTTTCCAGAGTGTTATGCCTAAATCGGTCCTTTTGCCTGAGAGTTTCCGGGGTGGTTGCTCCTTCGGCGCTAAAAATTGCTTAGTCTCTCCCGATAATGGATTTCTATCTGTTAAAATTATTTAGTCAATTAATAACAATTAACATTAAAATAATTCATTATTTTATGGCCTTTTTTATAACTTAACTATCCGATATAATTAAATCATGAAAAATTACCTCAATTTTGAAAATGAAATTAAAAATCTTGAAAATGAGATAGAAAAATTAAAGGATCCATATAATCAAGAAGGACTATCAGAAGTTGATACTCAAAAAATTTCTAGTACCCAAGCAGAGTTAGATGAAAAACTAAAAGATATTTACTCAAATTTAGATGCATGGCAAACAACCATGGTTGCAAGACATGAGGACAGACCAAAATCTAAATTTTTTATAGACAATTTATTTGAAAATTTTATTTCATTGTCTGGTGATCGTCATTATGGTGAAGACAAATCAGTTTTAACTGGTTTTGCAAAATTTAAAGGAAATTCGGTTTTAGTTATTGGACAGGAAAAAGGGGAGGATTTAGATAGCAGAATCGAGAGAAACTTTGGAATGATGAGACCCGAGGGATACAGGAAAACAATTAGATTAATGAATTTGGCAAACAAATTTAATATTCCAATAATTTCCTTTATAGATACTCCAGGTGCGTATCCAGGTGTTGGCGCTGAGGAAAGAGGTCAAGCAGAGGCAATAGCAAAATCAATAGAATGTTGCATGGAACTTAAGGTCCCAACAATCGCAATAATAATTGGTGAGGGTGGTTCTGGAGGAGCAATCGCTCTCGCATCTTCAAATAAAGTTATAATGTTTGAGAATGCAATCTATTCAGTTATATCTCCCGAGGGATGCGCAACTATTCTTTGGAGAGACCCAAAGAAAATGCTCGATGCTGCAAAAGCAATGAAACTTTCAGCAAAAGACTTATTAAAATTAAAAGTTATTGACGAAATTATTCCTGAGCCTTTGGGTGGTGCTCATCGAGATAGAGATACGATGCTTGAAAACTTAAATAGTTCTATTACACAAAATTTAGATTACTTCAAAGACTTATCTCCAGAGGAGATAGCAAATGAAAGAAAAAATAAGTTTTTAAAGATTGGAAGGAATGATGGATTTATAAGTACAACTGAAGATTTTAGTTCATTAACTATCAAAAAGAATAAATTTGAAAATATTTTAAAATCAAAAAAAATACAAATTGGTATTGGTATAGGCGTTATTTTGTTAGGTTTGATTTTTTTATTAATTTAAAATTATAAAGCTCCACAGCAATTTTTAAATTTTTTCCCTGTTGCTTCACATCTGTCATTTCTTGAAATTTTTTCATTTTTCTTAGTGATAAGTAAACATTTTGGATTATTATTTTTTTCTATATTTCTAATATTTCGATTTAAGGATTGTTCTTCCTGAACTACTTTTAAATTCATCAAGATTGTAACATAGTCTAATTTTAGTTTTTCTAAGAGGTTTGAAAATAAATCAAAAGCTTCTTTTTTATATTCAACTAGGGGATCTCTTTGACCATAAGACCTTAAACCAACAACTTGTCTTAATTGTTCTAAATATTGAATGTGAGATTTCCAATTTAGATCTATTGATTGTAGAAAAATTCTTTTTTCAATATCTTTTGCATAATCTTCTCCAAGAATTTTAATTCTTTCATTTCTTGTCTCATTAAATTTTGAAAGTATTTTTTCTTTAAGCTCTTCATCTTTAGATGCAATTAATTCCTCAAACTCCTTATCTGTAAAACTTTTTCCTAGTATTTGTTTAATTCTGTTACTAAATTCTGTGCTCTTAGGATTCGAAAGTTTTTGGATTTTTAGTTTAATTAAGTCTTTAATTATCTCTTTTAAAAATTCATCAGAATAAGCAAAAATATCCTCACTACTCATTGCGTTTTTTCTTTGAGAAAAAACAACATGTCTTTGATCATTAAGCACATTGTCAAATTTTATTAAGGTTTTTCTAATGTCAAAATTTCTTGCCTCTACTTTCTGCTGCGCTCTTTCTAATGCTTTATTGATCCAAGGATGATCTATGCTTTCTCCATCTTTAAGCCCTAACTTTTCAAGCATATTATTCATAGACTCAGAACCAAAAATTCTCATTAAGTCATCTTCTAAACTTACATAGAATATAGAGCTCCCTTCATCGCCTTGTCTCCCCGATCTACCTCTCGCTTGATTATCAACTCTTCTAGACTCCATTCTTTCTGTTCCAATTACAAACAAGCCTCCTAAAGACTTTATTCTATCTTTATCAATTTTGAGCTGTTCATCAGGAGTAGATCCTTTTTTTCCTCCAAGTTGGATATCAACACCACGTCCAGAAATACTGGTTGTGATAATTAAAGATTTTTCTTTACCAGCATTAGCTATAATTTCAGCCTCATTTTCATGATTTTTAGCGTTAAGAACTAAATGTTTAATATTTTTTTTATTCAATAAATTTGAATAAACTTCAGATTTATTAATACTTGATGTAAAAACTAGTATTGGTTGTCCAAGCTCATTACGTTCTATAATTTTATTAACAATTGCATTATTTTTTTCTTCTTCTGTTCTAAATATTAAATCATTAAAATCTTTTCTGATCATTTCTTTGTTAGTGGGAATTACTACAACTTGTAAATCATAAATTTCAAAGAACTCTGCAGACTCAGTTAAAGCAGTACCAGTGCAACCTGCTAGCTTTTTATAAAGTTTAAAATAATTTTGATAGGTGATTGAAGCTAAGGTTTGATTTTCTGCCTGAATATCAATTTTTTCTTTTGCCTCAAGTGCCTGATGCAAGCCATCTCCAAATCTTCTACCTTCAAGAATTCTACCTGTTAATTCATCAATTATTTTCAAACTTCCATCTTTTACAATATAGTCTTTGCCTTTCTCAAATAAATGATTTGCTCTTAAGGCCTGATTCACATGGTGAACTAAGTGCAAATTTTCTGGATCATAAAAATTATCATTTTTTAAAATTCCAGCATTTGAAAAAAGTTTTTCAACATTATTAATTCCATCGTTTGTTAAAAGAATACTTTTTTCTTTTTCATCAATTTCAAAATCTTTATCATTTAAAATTTTTATTAGTTTATCGATTGCTAGATATTGTGCAGTTTTATCCTCGGCTGATCCAGATATTATTAAGGGTGTTCTTGCTTCATCAATTAAGCAAGAGTCTATTTCATCAACAATTGAAAATGAATGCTCTCTTTGGACCATCTCATTTTGTGAAAATTTCATATTATCCCTAAGATAATCAAATCCTAATTCACTATTTGTTGCATAGGTTATGTCACAATTATAATTTTTTTTACGCTCCTCATCGCTTTGGTCGTTATTAATAAACCCCGAAGTTAACCCAAGAAAATTATAAATTAGTCCCATTTCTATCGAGTCTCTTTTTGCCAAATAATCATTAACAGTTACTATATGAACTCCTTTTTCACTTAATGCATTTAAATAAGCTGCTAATGTGATTGTTAAAGTTTTTCCTTCACCCGTTCTCATTTCAGCTATTTTACCTTCATGAAGAATAACACCACCAATTAATTGAACATCAAAATGTCTTTCTTTTCGAGTTCTTTTCGAAGCTTCTCTAACAAGTGCAAAAGCTTCAGGCATTATATCATTTAATGATTTTCCACTCTTAATTAGATTTTTAAGCTCTAAGGTTTTTTTAGGAAAATCTGCATCATCTAAATTTATAAATTTTTCCTCTAGAGAATTAATTTTTTCAACAATCTTGGTAACCCTATCAAGCTCTTTTTGGTTGCTAGATTTAATAAATTTGGAGATAAGATTTAATGGATTAAACATTACTATTTGATTTATTCTTTAACTATTATGTTTAATATATGTATTAAATAAATAATTTAAACAATATGGGAATTAATTTAGCAAATTTTCTATCTTCGCAATCAAAAAATACCAAAATGATTGATTTTCAAGACCTGGATCATATTGATGGACTATCAATTTCAGTATTAAGCGCAGATTTATATAAAAATGACAGAGATGATTTATCGATGTTTTATTTTAGAGATGGGGCAAATCACGCCTCATTATATACACAGTCTAAAATTGTTTCAGAAAATATAAAATGGAATTTAAATCAAAAAACAAAAAAAGTATTTGCTTTAATTGTTAACACCAGAAATGCAAACGCATTTACAGGTAAACAAGGCTATGAAAGCCTAAAAAAATTAGCAGATACAGTGTCAAAAAATTTGACAGAAAAACAAAAACAAGATGAGGAAATACCAAAAAAAATAAATTCAAAGGAAATTCTATTTGGCTGTACTGGAACAATAGGAGAAGAATTTCCATTTGAAAAAATATCTCTTCAAATACCTAATTTAATTAATAAAATTCGTTATACGCAAAATAAATTTATTTGGATGAAAGCTGCTCTTGGAATAATGACTACTGACACTAAGCCAAAAATTGCTATGGAAGAGTGCTATATAGGAAGTGAGAAAGTAAAAATTTATGGAATTGCCAAAGGGTCTGGCATGATACATCCCGACATGGCAACAACTTTAGCTTACATTTTTACAGATGCGACCTTATCTAATGATATTTTAAGTAAATTATTAAAAAAAAATATCTTTAACACTTTTAATGCCATTTCTTGTGATGGTGATACTAGTACAAACGACATGGTGACTATTTTTGCAACTAATAAAATTAATAATTCAAAAATAAAAAGTATAAATGAAAATAAAATAAAGAACTTTGATAAAGCTTTAAATAACGTTCTTTTAAATTTAGCTAAAAGAGTTGTTGCAGATGGTGAGGGAGCATCAAAATTTATTTCAATAAATGTGTCTAAATGTAAAAATGAAATAGAGGCAAAAAAAATAGCTTTTTCAATAGGTAACTCACCTTTAGTAAAAACTGCAATTGCAGGCGAGGATCCAAATTGGGGAAGAATTATAATGGCAATAGGTAAAGCTGGACCAAAAATTAATATAAAAAAACTCTCTATAAAATTAGGAAATATTAAAATAGTTCAAGATGGGAAACTGTACCAAAATTATAATGAAGAGGAAGCATGTAAATACATGAAAAATGAAAATATTGTTATTAGTGTTGAAGTTTACACAGGAAAAAAAGATTTTACTGTATACACCATGGATTTAACCAATAAATATATAAATATTAATGCAGACTACAGAAGCTAAATAATATTGAAAATTTTTATTTAAGACCTATTTATAAATCATGATCAAATACAAGTTAATTTGCAAAAATTGTAATATAAAATTTGATAGTTGGTTTGCTTCATCTAACGAATATGAAAAGTTAAAAAAAAAAAATTTTTTGACTTGTCATAGTTGTAACTCATTAAAAGTAGAAAAAACTTTGATGACTCCACAATTAATTAACAGCAAGTCAACATCTGAAACAAAATTAAATACTGCAAAATATCGAAAAATTAAAAAAACTATTAAAAATTATCAAAAATTTGTTAAAGATAATTTTCAATACGTTGGGGATAATTTTGCTTATGAAGCAAGATCAATCCATTATAATAGCAAAAAAAAATCAAAAGGTATTTATGGGAGCGCCTCCAAACAAGATCTTAAAGAGCTTAAAGAAGAAGGAATAGAGGCTCAGATGATTCCTTGGATAGAAGATAATGATAATTAATTTTTCAAAAATTTTGCAATGTAGTTTACAGATAGGTCTCTTGTAATACTCCACTCATCTTTAATTATATTAAAATGCATTCCATCAAACTTTTTTAAAGATAAATTATTTTTGATCAAAATCTTTTTAAGCTCTTCGGGTTTAACAAATTTTTCCCACTCATGAGTTCCTATAGGCAACCATCTCAAAACATACTCTGCTCCAACTATAGCAAACACATATGACTTTAAAGTTTTATTAATTGTTGCAACAAACATTAATCCATCTTTTTTTAAAAGCTTAGAGCATGATTTTAGAAAGAAAGAAATATCTTCTACATGCTCAACAATTTCCATATTGAGTATCACATCAAATTTTTTCGTAATTTTTAATTTTTCGGGTGATGAACAGATATAATTTATCTTAAGTCCATTTCTATTTGCATGAAGTCTCGCAATTTTAATATTTTTAATTGATGCATCGATGCCTGTAATATTAGCACCCAATCTACACATTGGTTCAGAAAGTAACCCACCACCGCAACCAATGTCTAAAATATTGATCCCAGATAAAGGTTTAGCTTTATTTTGCACTTTAAATTGATCAATTATATTTTCTTTAATATATTTAATCCTTATGGGATTAAATTTGTGCAAAGGTTTAAATTTTCCATGGGGATCCCACCACTCATCCGCCATATTTGAAAATTTTTCTATTTCTTTTTTATTTACGCTACTCATGTGAGATAATTAGTTGACATAGCAATTAAGATGTATTTTATCAAATATTAATTAAATAATTATTATTCAGCTGATCATGAAAACTGTAGTACTAAAATTTGGTGGAACTTCTGTTGGTAGTATCGATAGAATTAAAAAAGTATGTAAAATTATAGCTTCTTATAAAAAGAAAAAAAATAAAGTGGTTGTTATTTCCTCTGCTATGAGCGGTGTTACCAACGATCTAGTTAATAAATCAAAGTTAATTAGCAACAATTTTGATTTGGCAGAATATGACGCACTATTATCCACTGGTGAGCAAGTTTCATGTGCGCTTATAGCAGGTAGATTGAAACATATTGGGTTAAAATCTAGATCCTGGCAATCTTGGCAGTTACCTATTGTTACGCAGGGTAACTATTCGGGTGCTCGAATAAATAAAATTAATATAAAGGAATTGAACAAATATATTAAAAGTGGAGGCATTCCAATTGTTACTGGTTTTCAAGGAATTAATAAAAATTTAAGAATAACGACTATTGGTAGAAGTGGATCTGATGCTACAGCAATAATGTTAGCAAAATATATTAAAGCTGATGAATGTATAATATTCACTGACGTAGACGGTGTTTACACTACTGATCCACGACTGCATAAAAAAGCAAAAAAAATTAAAAAAATTTTTTATGATGAGATGCTTGAAATGGCCTCATTAGGCTCAAAAGTTATGCAACCAACTTCAATTCAGGATGCAAAGTTGAATAAAATAGATATTAAAGTCAAATCTTCTTTTACATTCAAGTCAGGAACTTTAATTACAAATTCAAAAAAATCATTTAGTGACCAAATTATTACTGGTATTTCATCAACTAAAAATGATGCTAAAATTACGATAGTTGGTGTTAAAGATAGACCAGGTGTTGCTGCATCAATTTTTAAACCTTTATCTAAAAATTTGATTAACGTTGATATGGTTGTTCAAAATATATCACAAAACGGAAAAAATACTGATTTGACTTTTACAATCAAATCTGAAGATCTAAAAAAAACTGAAAAGCTCATTAAAGAAAACAAAAGTATTTCATATAGAAAATTATCTTTTGATAGAAATCTCTCCAAAGTGTCAATAATTGGTGTTGGAATGATCACAACGCCTGGAATAACTTACCGAATGTTCCAAGCTTTAGCATCAAAAAAAATAAATATTTTAGTTATTTCAACATCTGAAATTAAAATTTCAGTTTTAGTATCCGCAAAGCATGTTAAAAAAGCAATTGCATCTTTACATAAAGAATTTAAATTAGATTAATCAAATGAGTGTTAGGCCATTTAGAGATATCAACAGAAGAAAAACAAAAGTAATAAATGTTGGTGATGTCAAAATTGGGGGAGATAACCCAATTTCAGTTCAATCAATGACAAACACTTTAACAACTGATGTTAAAGCAACAATAAATCAAATTAATGAAATTGCTGAGGAGGGGGCAGATATAGTTAGAGTTTCATGCCCAGATGTAGAATCAACTAAAGCGCTTAAAGAAATAGTTAAACATGTATCTATCCCAGTAGTAGCAGATATTCATTTTCATTATAAAAGGGCAATCGAAGCAGCTGAAAATGGAGCTAAATGTTTAAGAATAAATCCTGGAAATATCGGAGAGGAAACAAAAATTCATGACGTTCTTAGTGCGGCAAAGAATAATGGTTGCTCGGTTAGAATTGGAGTAAATGCAGGATCATTAGAAAAAGATATATTAGATAAGTTTAAAGAACCTTGTCCTGAAGCTCTTGTTGAAAGTGCTTTAAGAAACATAAAAATATTAGAAGATAAAGATTTTTTTAATTTCAAGATTAGCGTCAAGTCCTCAGATGTTTTTTTATCAATTGGTGCTTACAGACAACTATCTAAAGTATGTGATTATCCTCTCCATTTGGGTATTACTGAGGCTGGAAGTTTTGTGTCAGGAAGTATAAAGTCTTCTATTGGACTTGGAAGTCTATTAATGGATGGAATTGGGGACACAATAAGGATTTCATTATCTGATAATCCAACAAAAGAAGTTAAAATAGGAAATGAAATTCTAAAATCACTAAACTTAAGAAATAGAGGTGTTAAAATTATATCCTGCCCTTCTTGCGCGAGACAAGCTTTCCAGGTAATTGACACAGTCAAAATATTAGAAGAAAAACTATCTCATATCAAAACGCCAATAACTTTATCAATAATAGGATGTGTTGTTAACGGACCCGGAGAAGCAGCAATGACTGACATAGGTATCACTGGAGGTGGAAAAGGTAATAATATGCTTTATTTATCTGGGGTTCAAAGTGAAAAGGTATTGACTAAAGATATTATAGACAAAGTTGTTACAGAAGTTGAAAAAAAGGCGTCTGAACTGGAAAATTAAACATGATACCCAATAAAACAATTGAAGAACTTATATCGAGGCACTCTTCATTAGAAAAAGATTTATCTTCTGGAACTATAGATAAAAAATTATTTGCAGAAAAATCAAAAGAATACTCAGATGTTAATGAGGTTATTGAAAATGCAAAAAAATATATTTCATTTGAAAACGATAGAAAAGAATTAGAAAAAATATTAAATGATAGTTCATCAGATGAGGAATTAAAAAATATGGCAGAGAACGAATTAAGTAATTTACAAATTCAATATGAGATAAATGAGAAAAAATTAAAATTATTTTTATTACCGAAAGATGAGGCAGATAAAAAAAATGCTATAATTGAAATAAGAGCAGGTACAGGAGGACTAGAAGCGAGTTTATTTGCATCAGATCTTTTTAAAATGTACGAAAAAGTAAGTCATAAAAAAAAATGGTTGTTGGAACTCATTTCAATTTCAAGAAGTGATGCTGGTGGCCTAAAGGAAGTTATAGCATCAATTAAAGGTAATAATATTTATTCGACACTTAAATATGAAAGTGGAGTTCATCGAGTTCAAAGAGTTCCTGATACAGAAACTCAAGGAAGAGTTCATACATCGGCAGCAACTGTTGCTGTATTACCTGAGGCAGAGGAAGTTGATTTAAAGATAAATGATGCAGATTTAAGAATAGATGTGTTCAGAGCTGGTGGACCTGGAGGGCAATCGGTAAATACAACTGACAGTGCTGTAAGAATAACTCATATTCCTACAGGATTATCTGTCTCCCAGCAGGATGAAAAATCACAACATAAGAATAAAGCAAAAGGAATGAAAATACTTAGAGCACGTTTATATGAATTAGAGAGATCTAGAATTGATCAAGAAAGATCAAAAGATCGTAAAACTAAAATTGGGACTGGAGACAGGTCAGAACGTATTAGAACTTATAATTTTCCTCAGGGCAGGGTGACAGATCATAGAATAAATCTAACACTGCATAGATTAGAAGAATTTTTAGAAGGTGAGGCCTTTGACGAGATGATTGAGTCATTAACTTTACAAGCTCAAGAAGAGAGTTTAAGTAATTTAAAATAATGAATATTAATTTAGCAATTATTCAGGGTGCAAAAGTTTTAAAAGAAAGTTTTATTAAAAATCCATTTTTAGACTCTGAGATACTGATGACAAAAGCAATCCAGAAAGATAGAAAATATGTCTTGCTTAATTCTAAAAGAGATATCGATACAGAGAGTTTAAAAATTTTTCAAAAATTGATATATAAACGGTCAATTGGAAAGCCAATTGCGCAATTAACAAACAAAAAATTTTTTTGGAAATCAGAATTTACCATATCAAACTCTACTTTGATACCTAGACCAGATACAGAATTAATTATTGAGAAAGCTTTAGATTTAACTAAACATAAGAAGCAATTAAATATGTTAGAGATTGGTATTGGATCAGGATGTATACTTTTGTCAATTTTAAAAGAGAGAAAAAGTTTTTATGGAACAGGAATTGATATAAGTAAATCTTGTGTAAATATAAGTAAATTAAACGCTATTGAGCTTAAAGTAACTTCCAAACTTAAATTATATAAATCAAATGTTGACAAATTCACTTTAGGCAAATATGATTTAATCTTATCTAATCCTCCATATATTAAAAAGCATGATTTAAAATATTTGGAAAAAGATGTTGCAAAGTTTGAACCAAAACTAGCCTTAGACGGCGGATTAGATGGCTTATCAGCAATCAGAAAAGTAATAAAGAAATCGTCTGAACTGATTAAGAAAAATGGTAAGTTTATTTTAGAGATCGGTTTTGATCAAAAAAGTGAAGTAATTAGTTTATTAAAAAAAGAGGGATTTTATATAAATAGTATTAACAGAGATCTTGCTAAAAATGATCGATGCATAGTTACTACAAAAATATAGTTTTTTAAAAACATGGTAACATTTAGAAATAATAGTAATAACAATAATAGAAGAAATAATTTTAGAAGAAGTGATAGAAACTTCAAATCAAGTGGGGAAAGACCAAAATTTGGATCAAATTTCTCTAACAATGAAAATTTTAAAAGAAAATCTCCTGGTAGAAATAATCATAATGCACCAAAATTGATTGAAAAATACAATGATCTAGCAAGAGAGGCTTCCTCGAATGGCGACAAAATTTTATCCGAAAATTATCTTCAACATGCTGATCATTTTACGAGAGTTTTAAATGAAAGAGAAATCATTAGAAGAGAGAGATTTGTTGAGAACAAAAGTTTGGAAAATGCTAACCTTCCAGAGGAAACTAAGATACAAAATGAAGAAATTTCAAAAAGTAACTTAGCTAATGCACCTAGAAAAGAGAATGAAGAAGAAAAAGTTATAGAGCCCAAACTTTAAATTATTATTCTAAACCTAGAATTTTTTCAGATTTTAAAACATCTAATTTAATTTTTTTCGTCTCAAAAATTTTCCTCTCTTCTCCTTTTAAAATCTTTCCTGAAGGGAGTTTTAGTTTTTGTGAATTGACTTTTTTTCCATTAATTATAACTTCATAGTGAAGATGAGGACCAGTTGACTTACCTGTTGATCCTACATAACCTATAGTTTGTCCTTGCTTAACTCTTACACCAGCCTTTATTCCTCGAGCAAATTTTGACATATGAGCGTAAATAGTTTGATAAGTTGTATTGTGTTTTATCTTAACACAATTTCCTCCCCCACCACACCATCCAGCTTTTTTTATTACTCCATCTCCAGATGCCATTATCGGTGTTCCGATTGGTGCTGCAAAATCAGTTCCTCTATGCATTTTATTAAATCCATCAATAGGATGCTTTCTCATTCCAAAAGGAGAAGAAAGCCTGGCCCCATTAATCGGAGTCTTCATTAATGCTTTTTTAACACTTCTCCCATTTTTGTCATAATGTCCTTCACTGCCTTCTTTATCAAAATAATATAAATCATTATTTTGACCACTAAGTTTTAAATTAGCAAATAGAATTTCTCCAGTTTCAACTATTTCTTTTTTTTCGTTTAAGAATATTTCATATAAGATTTGAAATTTATCTTGTTTTCTTATGTCTCTTTGAAAATCTATTTGAAAACCATAAATTCTTGCAAATTCAATTATTGTATTAGCAGGAATTCTTTCATCAGATGCAGCCTTATAAAGACTTTGTAAAATTACATTCTCCTTATAAACTATTTTTTTATCTAATTTTATTGATAAAACTTTCTCATTAAATTTATCATTTTCGATATTTCTTTTTAAAAATATTTTTTGTGTATTTGAAATTTGATATATAAACTCACTAATTTTATTATTTGTTTTATCTAAGTTAAATTGAATTGTTTGCTGCGTATTTAATTTGTTAAGATTAACTTTATCTTTTAGAGATCTCTTTATTTTAATGATTTCACTCTTTTCTATTGAATAATCCTCTAAAATTTTATCAAAAGTTTCTCCCAATTTTATTTTGTGTTTTATTTTTTTATATTTAGGATCTAGATTATCAACTAAGTGATTTAAAGTTTTCTTGAAGTAAATATTATCAATAAATTTATTATAAGCTTGGATATTATTATTTTTTTTAAAATTAAAATAACTTGTATAAACAACAGTAACTGTTATTAAAAAAACTAGACCAAAAATATGAATATTTTTTTTAATTTTATTTTTAAAATTTCTTAGCATTTGAAATTGAATAGGTAACAATTATTAGTTTAGAGAAACTTAAAAATCAAAAAAAACCCACGAAAATCACATATTTTATTCTATTTTTTTACTGTTAATTGCTTGATTTCCTATTATTTTAGCCTATAAGCACTGAACTTTCTCAGTAAAATTATTGTTAACACAATAAATAAGTGAGGATTATTGAGCCTTATTTGCTCAATTAGCTATTTAAAATGTAAAAATTTAAGAAGAGAAGTGTGGACGGTTAAGGTTACCAAAAATTTGTCGTACACACTTCAACATCATATAAATTTTATTCTTAGAATTTATATGGAAGCTAGTGTGCGCCGTTTTTAAACTTGAGAGTTTGATCATGGCTCAGAACGTACGCTGGCGGCACGCCTAACACATGCAAGTCGAACGAAGTAGCAATACTTAGTGGCAGACGGGTGAGTAACATGTAGGTATCTGCCCTTTGGCCTGGAATAACACGAGGAAACTTGTGCTAATACCGGATAAGTCTTTACGGAGAAAGCTTTATGCACCATTGGATGAGCCTGCACTTGATTAGTTTGTTGGTGGGGTAATGGCCTACCAAGACTGTGATCAATAGCTGATTTGAGAGGATGATCAGCCACATTGGGACTGAGACACGGCCCAAACTCCTACGGGAGGCAGCAGTGGGGAATCTTGCACAATGGAGGAAACTCTGATGCAGCGATGCCGCGTGAGTGAAGAAGGCCTTTGGGTTGTAAAGCTCTTTCGTCGGGGAAGAAAATGACTGTACCCGAATAAGAAGGTCCGGCTAACTTCGTGCCAGCAGCCGCGGTAATACGAAGGGACCTAGCGTAGTTCGGAATTACTGGGCTTAAAGAGTTCGTAGGTGGTTGAAAAAGTTGGTGGTGAAATCCCAGAGCTTAACTCTGGAACTGCCATCAAAACTTTTCAGCTAGAGTATGATAGAGGAAAGCAGAATTTCTAGTGTAGAGGTGAAATTCGTAGATATTAGAAAGAATACCAATTGCGAAGGCAGCTTTCTGGATCATTACTGACACTGAGGAACGAAAGCATGGGTAGCGAAGAGGATTAGATACCCTCGTAGTCCATGCCGTAAACGATGTGTGTTAGACGTTGGAAATTTATTTTCAGTGTCGCAGCGAAAGCGATAAACACACCGCCTGGGGAGTACGACCGCAAGGTTAAAACTCAAATGAATTGACGGGGACCCGCACAAGTAGTGGAGCATGTGGTTTAATTCGAAGATACGCGCAGAACCTTACCAACACTTGACATGTTCGTCGCGACTCTAAGAGATTAGAGTTTTCGGTTCGGCCGGACGAAACACAGGTGCTGCATGGCTGTCGTCAGCTCGTGTCGTGAGATGTTGGGTTAAGTCCCGCAACGAGCGCAACCCTCACTTTTAGTTGCCATCATTAAGTTGGGCACTCTGAAAGAACTGCCAGTGATAAGCTGGAGGAAGGTGGGGATGACGTCAAGTCCTCATGGCCCTTACGTGTTGGGCTACACACGTGCTACAATGGTATCTACAACAGGAAGCAAGACGGCGACGTTAAGCAAATCCTTAAAAGATACCTCAGTTCGGATTGCACTCTGCAACTCGAGTGCATGAAGCTGGAATTACTAGTAATCGTGGATCAGCGTGCCACGGTGAATGCGTTCCCGGGTCTTGTACACACCGCCCGTCACACCATGGGAGTTGGTTCTACCTTAAGGCAAGGTTTCAAACCCTTGACCACGGTATAGTCAGCGACTGGGGTGAAGTCGTAACAAGGTAGCCGTAGGGGAACCTGCGGCTGGATTACCTCCTTTCTAAGGATGAATGAAATTAATATTTCGTTCTAAATAATATACAGGTAATGTTGACCGTCCTCATTTCTCTTCTTAATGTAGTGTTTCTCTTGCATGGGGGCCGGTAGCTCAGTTGGTTAGAGCACACCCTTGATAAGGGTGGGGTCGAAAGTTCGAGTCTTTCTCGGCCCACCAATTTAAGATCTCGGGGGATTAGCTCAGCTGGGAGAGCGCCTGATTTGCATTCAGGAGGTCAGCGGTTCGATCCCGCTATCCTCCACCAAAACACTTAGTTATAAAAAATTGTGAATAAAAATAATAATTAATATCAATATCTAAATCCGAACATTAGCAATGTTATTAACTAATGTTCAAAACAAAAATTTGATTCAACACAGAATTTTTTTCTGTGCATAAATCAAGCGTTTAAGGGCGTGTAGTGGATGCCTTGGCACTGAAAGCCGATGAAGGACGTGATATACTGCGATAAGTTTCGGGGAGCTGTATGTAAGTTTTGATCCGAAAATTTCCGAATGGGGAAACCCACCACTTTATGTGGTACTTTAAACTGAATACATAGGTTTAAAGAGACAACCTGGAGAACTGAAACATCTAAGTAACCAGAGGAAAAGAAATCAAATGAGATTCCGTTAGTAGTGGCGAGCGAACGCGGACTAGGCCAGTAGTTTTGTTAAAAAAATTTGAATAGTTTGGAAATGCTAACCATAGAGGGTGATAGTCCCGTATGAGTAATGTTTAACAAAATTCTTGAGTAAAGCGGGACACGTGAAATCCTGCTCGAATATAGGGGGACCACCCTCTAAGCCTAAATACTCTTCAGTGACCGATAGTGAACTAGTACCGTGAGGGAAAGGTGAAAAGAACCCCTATTAGGGGAGTGAAATAGAACCTGAAACTGCATGCCTACAATCAGTCGAAGCTCTTTTTAGAGTGACGGCGTACCTTTTGTATAATGGGTCAGTGACTTAATTTATAAAGCAAGCTTAAGCCATCTAGGTGTAGGCGTAGCGAAAGCAAGTCTTAATAGGGCGATTAGTTTTGTGAATTAGACCCGAAAACGAATGAGCTTACCATGAGCAGGTTGAAAGTTGGGTAACACCAACCGGAGGACCGAACCAGTTGACGTTGAAAAGTCTTTGGATGACTTGTGGTAAGGGGTGAAAGGCCAACCAAATTCGTAGATAGCTGGTTTTCCGCGAAAACTATTTAGGTAGTGCGATGAATAAATAGATGCTTAGAGGTAGAGCACTAAATGGGCTAGGGGGAAGAGATTCTTACCAAACCTAATAAAACTCCGAATGCTAAGTATTGTTCTTCATCAGACAGACTGTGGGTGCTAAGGTCCATGGTCGAGAGGGAAAGAGCCCAGACCACCAGATAAGGTCCCCAAATTATGATTAAGTGTGAAAGGATGTGGAAATTCCTTAACAGCCGGGAGGTTGGCTTAGAAGCAGCCATCCTTTAAAGATAGCGTAACAGCTCACCGGTCTAATAGAGTTTCTGCGCCGAAGATGTAACGGGGCTAAAATCATATACCGAATCTGTGGGTTTATAAAATTTTCGAATTTTATAAGCGGTAGCGGAACGTTCTGTAAGCCTGTGAAGGGATACCCGCGAGGGATCCTGGAGGTATCAGAAGTGCGAATGCTGACATAAGTAACGATAAAAGAAGTGAAAAACTTCTTCGCCGAAAATCCAAGGGTTTCTGCGCAAGGTTAATCCGCGCAGAGTTAGTCGGCACCTAAGGCGAGGGCGAAAGCCGTAGTCGATGGAAATAAGGTTAATATTCCTTAACCAGATGGTAGTGACGGATCTTGTAAGTTGTAAGTTCTTAATGGATTGAATTTGCCGCGAAAAGGTTCCAAGAAATAGCTCCATCATTAGACCGTACCCTAAACCGACACAGGTGGATTAATAGAGTATATTTAGGCGCTTGAGAGAATGATGTTGAAGGAACTCGGCAAAATGCTTCCGTAACTTCGGGATAAGGAAGACCTTTTTTTAGGCAACTAAAGATGGGTGGCACAAGCCAGGGAGAAGCGACTGTTTATCAAAAACACAGGGCTCTGCTAACACGTAAGTGGATGTATAGGGTCTGACGCCTGCCCGGTGCTGGAAGGTTAATGCGGTTGGTGCAAGCTAACTTCTGAAGCCCCAGTAAACGGCGGCCGTAACTATAACGGTCCTAAGGTAGCGAAATTCCTTGTCGGGTAAGTTCCGACCTGCATGAATGGCGTAACGATTTCTCCGCTGTCTCCAACATCAACTCAGTGAAATTGAATTCTCCGTGAAGATGCGGAGTTCGCGTAGTTAGACGGAAAGACCCCGTGCACCTTTACTGCAACTTTACATTGGTATTAGGAAAAACATATTTAGCATAGGAGGGAGACATTGAAACAAAAGCGTCAGCTTTTGTGGAGTCGCCAGTGAAATACCTCTTTTGTTTTTCTTGGTATCTAACTGATTGCCGTCATCCGGCATCAAGACATTGTATGGTGGGTAGTTTGACTGGGGCGGTCGCCTCCCAAATAGTAACGGAGGCGTGCGAAGGTAGGCTCAGAACGGTCAGAAATCGTTCGTAGAGTGCAATGGCATAAGCCTGCCTGACTGTGAGACTGACAAGTCGAGCAGAGACGAAAGTCGGTCATAGTGATCCGGTGGTTCTGAGTGGAAGGGCCATCGCTCAACGGATAAAAGGTACGCCGGGGATAACAGGCTGATACTGCCCAAGAGCTCATATCGACGGCAGTGTTTGGCACCTCGATGTCGGCTCATCACATCCTGGGGCTGGAGCAGGTCCCAAGGGTTTGGCTGTTCGCCAATTAAAGTGGTACGTGAGCTGGGTTCAGAACGTCGTGAGACAGTTCGGTCCCTATCTGCTATGCGTGTAGAAGAATTGAGAGGAGTTGACCCTAGTACGAGAGGACCGGGTTGAACATACCACTGGTGGACCGGTTGTAGCGCCAGCTGCAGTGCCGGGTAGCTAAGTATGGAAGAGATAACTGCTGAAAGCATCTAAGCGGGAAACTCACCTCAAAACTAGTTCTTCCTTTAGAGCCGTGGTAGACCACCACGTTGATAGGCTGGATGTGGAAGCGCAGTAATGCGTGCAGCTGACCAGTACTAATAGCTCAATTGGCTTGATTTATGCACTGAAAAAAATTTTTAAGATTAGATATTTTTAAAATGAACACAGAGTTTATAAAGTAGTTGTAGAAAAAAATCAATTATGTTATTTTTTTTTACTCGAGAACTTTATTTAATATAAAAAGTCCTGAGTTAGTTTAGTGACACTATAAGCAATTTTGATTGTAACACTCTAAAAGATTTACAGTTGTTATGATTAATAATTATGAAATAGACAAAGTAAAATTTAATCGTTGGTTAAACATTAGAAAAACAACGATCAAACACCTTAATTTTGATTTAAAGAACAAATTAAACTTTAACTTAAGTTTAGACAATTGTCATGAACTAGACAATTATGGTATATCAATAGTTGCCGAATATTTGGAAATTTCAATAAACAAACTAACAAAAGAAGTTCCAATACCTAGTTTTCTGATAAGTAAAAAAAAAGATATCAGTAAAACTAAGAGACCAATTATAAAGGATGGCATCCATTTTTATAATTATTACACACTACCAACACCTAAAGGATATATTTCTCCTGTATTGTTAGATATTTTATGTCCAAAAAACAAATTACCTAAATTAAATAATGGACATCTGGAACCTGCAATTACAATTAGTATGGGACCTAATGATATATATGCACGATTTTCAAAAAAACTGAATAAAGATACTTGGATAAAATTCAAGGTTAATAAGAACCCTAAAACGGATTGGATAATTGGTTCAAGTTATTTTGAACCTTCATTTTGTACTCACACATACTCAAGAGCAACCAATGGACCTGGCAGGATTATTTCTTACACCACTAGATCTAATATCGAGAATTTATTATCTACAAAATTAAATAAAAATTCATATAAAAATTTTTATAAAATAAGTAAAAATAAAATTATTAATCGAACATTATTAAAATTAGAAATAGAGACTAAAGGTTATTCATTAGAAAATATCTCAAAAAGAGTAAATATTTCTCTTAAAACAATAAAAGAGTTTTTTCATAATAAAAATAAAAATTTAAGTAATAAAACTTTAAAAAATATATGTAATTACATTAATTCTGATATTAATTTATTTTTAAAAACAAAATTTAACGAAGATAGTGTAGGTAAACTTTATTTTGATTATAAAAAATCAATAAAAACTATAAGAGATTTTAAATCATATTGTGTTGCATCAATCGCAAACTCAAAAAGATTCCCTGATCTCTCTGGTTATTTTATGAAGGTTTCAAATAAAAAATCTCAAATTTATGATTTATTTGACTCTAAATGCTGCCATTACTTTGTAACAGGTGGAAAATTTAAATTTCATTTAAAAGAAAATAATAAAAATCTCTCAAGAAATGTTGGTGAAGGCGATTGTTTATGGGTTTCAGCATTTACTTATCATGGTTTTACAGGTAATGGATCTTTATTAAAGATTTCAGACGGTCAAAACATTAATTATATGGAAAAAATAGAAATGAAAAATACCTATAATTTTAATAATGTTTTAAAAAGATCAGAAAATGATATGCAAAATTGGGGCTACGATGAAAATTAAAAAAAATACGCCTTTTAGTTTATGGCTTATAGGGCCGTCTGCTTCAGGAAAGACCACAATATCAAAAAAAATTTTTTCTGTATTAAGTGAGAAATATAAAAGTTTAGTTATTTTGGATGGAGATCATGCAAGAAAAATTTTTGTTAATGAATCTGGTTACGATGCAGTATCAAGAAGTAAAAATATTAAGAAGTACATAGGAGTAATTAGTTGGTTAAATAATTTTGGAGTTTCTACTATTGTGGCTGCTATAAATGCATTTGAAAAAGATCGAGCACTTTGCCGAAAAGAAATCAAAAATTATAAAGAGGTTTTCTTAGACTGCACTATTGAACAAAGAATAAAAAGAGATAAAAAAAACCTTTATCTACCAGCTTTAAAAAAAGAGAAGAAAAATGTTGTTGGAGTTGATATTCCCTTTGAAGATCCCAAAAATGCGGATATGACTATTAATACAGAAAAAGACAGCGTTGAAGAATGTGTGGAAAAATTAATAAGAGGATTAAAAATTTAAAATGAGAAAAGAAAAAATTGCTTATGTGTCTCTTGCTGCTGATATACTGCATTCAGGTCACATAAATATAATTACTAAAGCAAAAAAATATGGAAAAGTTGTAATTGGACTTCTGTCTGACCAAGCAATAGCCGAATATAAAGATTTACCAATTTTAAATTATGAGGAAAGATATAAAATTGCTAAAAGTATTAGAAATGTTGACAATATAGTTAAACAGAATTCATGGGATTATACAGAAATAATTAATCAACTGAAACCAGATTTTTTTGTTCATGGAGATGACTGGTCTAAAGGCATTCAAAAAAATACAAGATTAAAAGTTATAAAGCTTTTAAAAAAGAATAATGGAAAATTAATTGAAGTTCCGTACTCAAAAGATATTTCATCATCTAAAATAAAATCAAAACTTAGAGATTATCTAAGTCCTAATTCAAGAGTTTCTATTTTAAAAAGGCTAATTGATAATCAAAAAATTGTACGAATTATAGAAGCTCATAGTCCACTATCTGGAATAATTGCTGAAAATATGAAAATTATGAAAAAAGGAAAGATGGAACAATTTCATGGGATGTGGTCATCAAGTTTGACAGACTCAAGTGTTAAAGGAAAACCAGACAATCAATCGTTAGATCTATCTGCAAGGTTTAATAGTATTGGAGATCTTTTTGATGTCACCACAAAACCCTTAATTTTTGATGCAGACAACGGTGGTAGAATAGAACATCTGCCTTTCTCAATAAGAACTTTAGAGAGATTAGGTGTTTCTGCAATTATGATGGAAGATAAAGTGGGTTTAAAGAAAAATTCACTATTTTCTGACCAATCAGGAGCAAAGCAAGATTCAATTAAAAATTTTTCTCAAAAAATAAGAAGTATAGTAAAAGCAAGACATTCTAAAGATTTTTTAATTGGAGCAAGAATAGAAAGTTTTATTCTTGGAAAAGGTATTAAAGATGCATTGAAAAGAGCAGAATCATATTCTAAAGCAGGTGCAGATTTAATCTTAATCCACAGTAAGTCAGATAACCCCAAAGAGATTTTTTCTTTTTCTAAAATTTTTAAAAAATCAAAAAATTTTAAACCCTTGGTTTCAGTTCCTTCTACCTATTCAAAAACCTATGAAAAAGATTTAATAAAAAATGGTTTCAAAATAGTCATATATGCAAATCAAATGCTAAGAGCCTCTTATCCAGCAATGGAAAATGTTGCCAAAACTATCTTATCAACTCAAAGAGCCTATGAGCTTGAAAACAAGATTAGTACAGTTAAAGAAGTAATTAATCTTATAAAATAACAATGCTGTTAATTGAAGATTTTATGATGGTGCTTAAGAGGAACAAAATTTCTTTTTTTACAGGAGTTCCTGACAGTGTTTTAAAAAAATTTTCGAGTGTTGTGGACACCTATAAAAGTGATAGACATCAGATAGCAGTTAATGAAGGGAGTGCTGTGTCATTAGGTATAGGATATTATTTAGCTAGAAAAAAAATTGCCTGTGTTTATATGCAAAATTCAGGTCTTGGAAATGCAATAAATCCAATAATTTCAATTGCACACAAAAAAGTTTATTCAATTCCAATGATATTAGTTATTGGATGGCGCGGATCCCCAGGAAGTATTGACGAACCACAACATATGGTTAAAGGAAAAATTACCTTAAAATTATTAAAATTACTCGATATTGATTATTGTGTGATTAACGAAAAAAAAGATCTTAAAAAATTTAATAAATTGATTCGTGAAGCCAAAAAGAATAATTCTATAGTCGCATGTTTAATTAAAAATAATATTCTTAAAAGTAAAATAAAAAACAAGCCAAAAAAATTAAAAAATACAAAGGTTGTTAGAGAAAATTTTATTAAAATCTTATTAAAATTAATAAAAAAAAATACTAAAATAATTTCCTCTACAGGCCATACTTCAAGGGTTTTAATGAAAGTTAGATCAGATAAAAAATTAACAAATGGAAAAGATTTTTATATGGTAGGTGGAATGGGACACTCTTTATCAGTATCCCTTGGTATGAATTTACAGTCCAAAAATATGATTGTTTGTTTAGATGGAGATGGATCGGTTTTAATGCATATGGGATCTTTATTTACTGGAGGTTTTAAGAATAATGTTAATCTTAAGCATATTCTTTTGAATAATAATTCTCATGAGTCTGTTGGGGGTCAACTTACAGGAGCAAAAAATATAAATTTTCGATTATTAAGTAGAAGTCTTGGTTATAAAAATTATTTAATTATTAAAAATAACGAGGAAATTTCAAAAGTTTTAAAAAAATTTCTAGCTCAAAAAAGTTACTCTTTTCTTGAGGTGTTAATAGATCCAACTTTTGATACAAACTTACCTAGACCAAAAAATTTATCAAATATTAAGAACTCTTTTATAAAATGATGATTTCAGTATATTTTAAAGATATTTATTTAAATAATGAATAATGATATTAATTCCTCTTCAATAAGAGAGCTAGAAAAGTTTATCTCTGATAGACATTTTAAAAAAATATTTATTATAGCAGGAAATAATTCATTTATTCAAAGTGGTTTAAAACAATTTTTTTCAAATCTTACTCATAAAAATATAAGTTATTTTTTTAAAAAAGAGCCAATACCCAAATACCATGAATTGATTCAAATCGTAAAGAATATTGAAATTTTAAAACCAGATTTAATAATTGCTGCAGGTGGTGGATCAGTGATTGATTATGCAAAGATTGCAAACGTTTTGGATATATCTAAAAATCCTAAAGAAGAAATTATTACATCAAATTACAAGTTATCAGCTAATTCTAGAAAATTATTAGCTATTCCAACAACTGCAGGCTCAGGTGCTGAAGTAACTGCAAATGCAGTAATATATGTAGATAATAAAAAATATTCTATTGAGGATAAATTAATTAAACCAAATTATTTTTTTTTAATTCCAGATTTTGTTAAAAATGCGTCAAATAAGATCAAATCTTCAGCAGGGTTTGATGCAATTTCACAAGGTATTGAATCCTTATTTTCAAAAAAATCAAATGCGGAAAGTGTTGAACACGCAAAAAATTCTTTAAAAATTTCTATAAATTATTATTTAAAATTTTTAAAAGAACCTAATAATGATAATACATGTGCAATGTTATTTGCTTCAAATTTAGCTGGAAAGGCTATAAGCATCTCTAAGACTACAGCTCCACATGCTGTCTCTTACCCGTTTACCTCTTTTTATAACATAAGTCATGGACACGCAGTTTCTCTAACTTTGTCAAAATTTATTAATTTTAATTTCATTAATCAGAAAAAAGCTGATTGTAAATTTGATCTTAGTGAAAGGTATAAAATACTCTTTGATATAACCAAGACTACAAACATTAATGATTTAGAATTATTTATTGAAAAAATTTTAGTGGAGGCAAATTTGGAAAATAATTTTGAAAAATTGGGTATAAATATTAATAATTCAATTGATAAAATATTAGACGATGTTAATGATCAAAGATTGCTAAATAATCCTGTAAAAGTAGATAGAGCTATTCTTAAATCTATATTGCTAAAAAGTTAGAATTATTGTTAAAAATTTTCACTAATAAAATTTTATTTCCAACAATTTAATACTAATATATTAATTATTTAGATCATGCAGAAATTATATGGAATTATTTTAGACCACCTATTACATAATCTTAAGTTTCTTTTAAATAAAAGAAACTTTTTTTTTATCTGCCTTTTTAAAAAAATAATAATTTTCAATAAAAAATTTAAATTTAAAATTTTTAAAATTCGAAACTTTTATGATTATATTACTGTAAGAGAATTATTTATTTTAGAATGTTACGATCTTAATCATCTCAAATTGTCTGCAAATATAAAAAAATTCTATTCTCAAATATTTATCGAAAATAAAATTCCCTTAATATTAGATTGTGGATCAAATATAGGTGCAAGTCCGTATTATTTTTTTGAAAATTATCGAAATTCTAAGATTGTTTGTCTTGAGCCTGAAATTGAAAATTTCGAGCTTTTACAAAAAAATATAAACAAAAATAATTTTGATTTAATATCCAAAGCTATAAGTTCAAATCATCACAATTTTGAAATTGAAAAGAAATCAGATGATCCAAGATCTTTTAGTACGATTCATAGTTCAAAAGGAGATATTGAGTCCATCACAGTAAATAAGTTGCTTGAAAAATATAATTCACAAAAGTATGAACCGTTTATAATTAAAATTGATATTGAAGGGCATGAGAAAGAATTATTTAATGAAAACCTAGAGTGGATTGATAAATTTAAAATAATCATTATTGAACCACATGACTGGATGATTCCAGGAAAATCTATTTTTAATAATTTTATAAAATCAATATCAAAATTGAATAGAGACTTTATAATTTTAAATGAGAATATTGTTTCAATTAGAAATAATTAAGTAAAAAAAAAATGAAAACAAAAAACCTAATAAAGCAAATTTGCCCTCCCATATTATGGCACTTAATCTCGAAAAAAGTTAATCAAATTCGCAATAGTAAAAACAAATATGACCTTAGAAGATGGTGGTCAGGAGAAGATTTAATTGGATCAGGAATACGATTTAAAAAAAACTTCAAAGTAGAGGATTTTAAAATATATACTGCTATGATTGATAAAGAAATAAGGGAAACAATAAAAATTAATCCTCAAAAAAAAATTAAAATTAATTCAAATAATGACTTAAGAAATTTAGAGATTATATTTAGTATTGGTGTCAGATCTTTGGGGGAGTCAACACCTGGAAATGTTCAGGTATTAATTAATGGATCGAAAATAGTTGAGATCTCAAATCTCTTAAATCACAAATGGAATAATGCCTACTTTAATAATTTAAATGATAAAATAAATAATATAGAAGTTGTAAATAATACAAATGAAATTTTATATTTTGCTTGTCCTATAACTTTTGAAAAGTTTCAAGAAAATGAAAAAATTAAAAATGTGTTTTTGGTAGTATTAGATCAGCCTGATTTTTCAACTTTCAATGAATTATTTCAGTCAAAAGAGTTACCTTTTATAAATGAATTTTTTGATAAAGGTTATAATTTTGAAAATTTTTACTCTGTAGCTGAGTGGACAATTCCATGTTTTGATTCAATTTTTTCTGGCAAATACCCATCTGATCATGGTTTTTTTGACCTTAAGTGTTCAAGCACTCTTAAAGAAAATCATGGAGAAAATATTATGAGTTATATGAATCAAAGAAGTTTCTCTACTTTTGGCGTAAGTAGGTCCAAAGGTCATCATGCAGGATTTCAATTTAACGATGATTTTGACAGGCTCTTATATTTTGAAGATAAAGGTATTTCAAATATTGATGATGACTCAAAAATTTCAATGGAAACAATAAACCACTTAAATCTCAATAATAATGGAAAAAATTTTGTATTCCTTCACTTTATGAGCACTCATTCCCCATACATTAAACCAAATATTAGTGAGGAAAAAAATTTAAATCCCATTAGGCACGGTGATCCCAAAAAAGAATATAATGACTCAATTATAGGTTATGGTGCTAGTAAGGTTGAACCAATTATGGATAATGCAAAGGTAAATAGCATCATTGATAGACAAAAAGAAAGAATAAAAAAAATTGACGCTCAATTAGGACTATTATTGAGCTTTATTGAAAAAAAAAAACAAAAAAAAAATACAATATTTATTTTAACATCCGATCATGGACCTAATCATTTGAATAAAAATGGTCAATCTATGATGAACAAAATGAGATTAAATATCCCACTTTTAATTTATGATTTTAATGTTGATAAAATGATAAATGTTAAAAATTTTGTGTCTCAAATTGATATTTACCCAATTATCAGGAGCTTCTTTGAAAAAAATCCCGATAAAACTAGTATTACTTTACCATATGGTACAAAAAGTGAAAATATAATAAGTGAGTCTATATTTAATAATTTGTACCAAGCGTCTATAAGAAATGACAATCATATCTATAATTTTTCCTGTGAATTCGATGCAAGTAATTTAACTATAAATTTAAAAAAAATATTAGAAAATAAAGTTGAGATTATGAATAATAACGGACAAGATAAAGAAGAAGATCTTTTAATAAATTATCAAGGTCAAATTAAGAAACATCTTTTAAAAAGTAAGAAACTTAAAATATTGGGATAATTCAAAAAAAATAGCCTTAAAACTTGTTATAAATTGCAGAAAAATTTAGATAACAAATATATTTATAAATATTTATTTGAATATATATTAAATTACTAGTACTAGAGATAACAATAATTATGTCAAAAAATAATATTATTCCAAAGTCTAAAGAGTATTCTACTGATGGTAAAGTAAGGCATCTATCTAACGATGAGGACATAAATGTAAAACTTGGTAAAATTTTGGGAAAAAAATTTATTGACTATAGAAAAAAATGGGATGACGCAAATAATATGAAATTAATAACTGAATTTCCTTTATTTTTACAACTCGATATGAATCAGGAATGTAATTATAAGTGTCCACATTGCATAATTGGACATAAGAAAGAAGTTGATGAGTATTATGAAGGAGACTATTTAAGTTTCAACGACTTTAAAAAAATTGTTGACGAAGGTTCAGAATATGGATGCCCGTCGTTATCCCCTCAAGGAAATAACGAGCCATTTTTAATTAAAGATCTTCACAAATACATAGAATATGCCCATCATAAAGGTTTCATCGATATAATGCTCAATAATAACGGGTCAGCATTACCAATAAAAAGAGCTCAGCAAATATTAGACTCTGGCCTTACTAGAATTAGATTTAGTTTGGATGCTATAAGACCTGAGACATATAAAAAAGTAAGAGTTGGAAGTATACCTTTAGATAGAGTGATTAAAAATATTGAGGACTTCTTAAATTTAAAAGAGAAAGGTGGTTACAAACTTCCTGTTGTTGGAGTAAGCTTTTGTAAAGTAAAGCAAAATGAAGATGAGGTTGAAGAATTTATTAATTTTTGGAGAAACAAAGTTGATACAGTCTCTATTCAAAAATTTATGCCACCAACCACTAATAAACAGAAATATAAGAAATATTATGCGAGTGATCAATATAATGAAGAACCCGTAAAGAAATTCCATTGTGTGCAACCTTACCAAAGACTAACATTTAGAAATGAATTTATGTATCCGTGTTGTGTTAGTTTTAACAAAGATTTAAAACTTGGATCTATAAAAACAGGCACAATATATGATGCTTGGAATTCAAAAAAAATGAATGAGATAAGAGAAATACACAGAACGGGGGAATTTTATAAAGATAAGACTTGTAATGACTGTGTTAATCTAATTTATCCACCTGAACAAGAATTTTTAAATTAAAATCTATTTTCTAGAAATTAGTTTATTCTCAACGCATTCGAACATAAAGTGTCCCAAAAATATATGCATTTCTTGAATTCTAGCAGTATTTTTACTTTTAACTATTATGTTATGGCTTGAGTATTTTTTTGCTTTTCCACCATCATTTCCTAATAAAGATAGCATTTTTATATTTAGCTTTTTTGCACACTTAAGTACCTCTATAATATTTTTTGAATTACCTGAAGTGCTAATACAAATTAACAGATCATTTTTTTTTGCAATTGCTTCTAAATTTCTAGAAAATAAATATTTGAAATCGTAGTCATTCGCACATGCTGTGATCGTAGAGGTATCCATAGCTAAAGAGATAACCGGGTATGGTTTTCTATTTATGTTTGGTCTTAATCTCACTAAGAATTCTGCTGACAAGTGTTGAGCATCTGCGGCGGATCCTCCATTACCACACAATAGTATTTTCCCTCCCCTTTTTAAAGTTTTAGTA
>CACEOF010000003.1 GCA_902561095.1 uncultured Pelagibacteraceae bacterium
AACGAAGAGGTTCCATCAGATCCTTTAAAATGGGCTTTAAGCCAAATTAATGAAATTCCTGATTTATCTTGGCAAGGTAAAATATATTCTGAAAAAGAATTACGAAAACATTATAGAGACTACGTTTACAATGATAGGAAAGTTTTAAGAAAAAAATATAAAAATGATAAGAACTTATACAAAACTTATAAAGATTTACTAAGACATCAAACAGGTCAAAAGTTTTGGGAATCATTAGAAATATCTATTAGGCATAATGAGGGAATAAATAGTCAAAATCCTGTGCTTGCTAAACTTTGGATGTTTTGGGGTAATTTTTTTGCAATCAGTGAAAAAGATATGCTGGCATACTATTCCACAGGCCCTTATCACCGAGAAATAATCAGACCTAACTTAAATCAAACTTTTGAAAAAATGGTTTATGATGCAACTACCTCATGGGCGATGATCCATCATTTGGATAATAGTGAAAGTGCAGGTCCAAAAAGTGTGACTGCTTATGATGAATGGAGAAGAAGAAAAAAAAGACCAGCTACTATTAATGAAAATCATGCAAGAGAATTATTAGAACTTCACACAGTTTCTCCTAAAGCTGGTTATACGCAAGAAGATGTTATTCAGCTTGCTTATATCATGACTGGTTGGCAACAAAGATGGAGTAAATCGAAACTCGAGACAGGGAATGTTTGGTTTAATAGTGAATATCATCAGCCAGGTAAAAAAAATGTTTTAGGAAAAGAATATAAAAGAGGTAAGAAAAGCTTAGCAGTAGTTATAAAAGATTTGGTAAATCATTCAAATTGTAGAGACTTTGTTGCAGATAGGTTGTGTAAATTTTTAATTACTGATGAACCAACAAAAGAAATGAAACAACCTATTATTGACGCTTTTAAAAAGTCTGATGGATTTCTCCCTGAGATACATAAAGCAGCAATTAAAGTTGCATTTGAAAATAATAATAAATTTAAAAAGTTCCAAACACCAGAGAATTGGTTCATCCAAGTTGCTAAAATTGGTGATCTGCAATGGCCTCCATCACCAGAAATAATGAACTCATATGAATTAGGCTCAAAGCCCTCAAAAAAACAAAGAACTCCAGAAAAAATCCTCAAAAGAATTGGTCATCATCCTTATAGAGCTAAACAGCCCAATGGTTGGTCAGATATTTCAGCTGATTGGATGTCTCCAGAACTATTAATAAGAAGGCTAGTCTATGCTGATAGAAGTTACAAGTTCTCTAAGCCAGAAAATGATAATAATGAATTTTATGAAAAAATTGTTTCAAAAAATTTCGATCAACCAGATAAAATACTTAAATATCTTCTCAAAAATATGGCTAGTCGAAAAAGTGAGAGAAATGTATTGTTATTCAATCACCCGGAGTTTTTAAAAGCATGAAGATAAATAGAAGAGATTTTTTAAAAACAACAGCATTAACATCCTTGTATTTTGCTGGTTTTGGTGCACCAACATTAGCTAGCAATGGTCCAAAAAAGAATTTAATAGTTATCATGTTACGAGGCGGCATGGATGGATTATGTGCTATTCCAATCAAAGGAGATAAAAATTTTGAAAAACTGAGAAATAAAATTAATCTTGATCGAACTTTATCACTAACGAGTGATTTTGATTTACACCCAGCACTTAAGACATTTAAAAGACTTTGGAATGAAAATTTAAGTGCTGCTGTTCATGCAACAAATATTCCATACACAGGAAGATCTCACTTTGATGGCCAAAATTTAATGGAATCAGGAGGGAAGGTACCTTACCAGGAAAAAACAGGTTGGCTTGGAAGAGGCATGAAAATTGCTGGTCTAACAGGAAAAGGTTTGGCACTTGCTTTACCTATGCCTTTACTAATTAGAGGGGTGCCAATGAATAATAATTACTTTCCGGTAGGTAAAAGACTTCCTAGTAGATCAACCCTAAGTATTATTGAACAAGCTTATAAAGAATATGATGAAAAATTATTAGGTGAAAATTTAAAAATAATTATGAGTCGGGGTCTAAACAATACGTCAAGTGATGACAGTTGGGTTCTTGCAAGTAATGCAGGTGTGGAACTATCAAAACCAAATGGACCAAGAGTGGCTGTATTCGAAGTAGATGGGTTTGATACTCATGCTGCACAAGGAGCAACAAATGGAGCACATGCAGATTGTCTTTCAGACTATGACAGAATAGTAAATGGCTTAAAACAATCGATGTCGAAAGAAGCGTTTAATAATTCACTGATTGTAACATTAACGGAGTTTGGTAGAACAATTAAACAAAATAGCAGTAATGGAACTGAACATGGTTACGGTTCAGCTGTTTTAATAGCAGGTGGACTGGTTAAAAAGGCTCAAGTACACGCTGATTGGCCAGGTTTAAAAAGAAAAGAATTATTTGAAGGAAGAGATTTAAATTCTACCATTGATGCTAGATCTATTTATGCATCTGCAATGTCGACTGTATTTGATTTAGATTTTAAAGATATCCAAAAAGATGTTTTCTGGGGAGAAAATTTACAAAATTTATCAGATAAATTATTTAAAGTATAAAAATTTTTATGATTAAGAAACTGCAACTTTTTATTTTTTTAATTTTAATAATTTTTTCTAGCAGCTCTTATGCAAATACTTTTCAAGAGCTTTATGATAATGGCTTAAAAGCTATCCAAGAAGGAGGAAAAGTAATTTTCTTGAGGCACGCCTATGCTCCAAGGACAGTTGAGAATGGAAACCACGATAAAAATTATAAAGATAAAGTATGCTCAACACAAAGGGATATTCTTAAAGAAGGAATAAGACAGGCCAAGGATATTGGTGATTTTGTGATTAAAAATAATATTAAAATAGACAAAGTTATATCAAGTCCAGCTTGTAGAACATACAAAACAGCAAAATATGCTGGCTGGGATTATTCCATCAATAAAAATTTAAAAAATACGAGAAAAAAAAGTGATCAGGAAAAAAGATTTAAAAAAATAAAAAAAATTGTTTCCAAGTGGGATGGTAAAGGTAATTTAGTTTTAGTTACTCATTTTAAAGTAATTAATCCTTTGTTTCCTGGTGTAAAATCGGATAGTGGAGAAATGATAATTTCAAGCCCTGAACTGAAACTACTTGGAAGAATTAAATTTAAGTACGATCCTACAATAAAAGATTAATGAAAAAATTATTCTTAATTTTCTTTTTAATTATAGTGTCTAGTATATTTGCTGGTAATGCACAAAGTTCATCAAAATATGATGGAGCTTACACATATACTCATTTTTGTAAAGGTGAAGACAGTTCAAAGTATGATGGTAGCCAATTCATCATTGATGATGGGATACTTTCTAATAACAGAGGTGGTGCGGGCAGATGGATAATTAAGAAAAAATTTAAAGTCAGTGATGATGGCAAGCTAAAATTTAGAGGTAAAAGGAAAGATAAAAAATATTCTGTTAAAGGAAAATTTATAATCGAAGGTGATAAAATTAGCGGAAAATTTTTAGCAAAAAGATATTCAAAATCAGGTGATAGCTATAAAAAATGCGATATGGAATTTAAAAGAGTAGGAAATGTTCCTGAAAAAATTTCTTTTGAAGACAGCAGGGAAATTACAGAAATTAATATTTTGTCAAAAAATACAAATGATGACATCACTTTATTAAACGATGAAGGTAAGGATCAAAAGGTTAGAGTTGAGCTAAGAAATTTAGAGTCAATTGCGAATGGTTTAATTATAGTTGTACCATCAAGCACACCTAATATGGAAGATGAGCTATATTATGAAAAACAAGTCAGCGAATTTAAATATGCCACTGCAATAATTTATGGAGCTGAACCTAGATACCAAAAAAAGTTTACTGGGTCATACACGAGTTCAATGATTTTATACGATGCTATATCCACAATCAATAAAGTTTCAGAAAAATTTGGTAAACCAAAAGAAGTTGTTATTATGGGATCATCTACAGGATCTCTTGCTGTTTTTAAATCAGGTTGGCAAGATCTAAGAAATAAATATCCGGCATTGAATTTAATAACTATGGGTTTTATGATTAATGCAGCTTGCCCAGATCAATCTGATGCAAAGTATAATGACAATATTCAAATGTATGCAATTAATGGTAAGCAAGATGAATCAACACCACCCTGGACATGTAAAAATTTAAAAAACTCATCTAATAATCCCAATCTTCATCTTTTAACTTATTCAGGAGGACATCATTTTGAAAGCGCAATGTATCCACCTTCCAAATATGATATGAATAGCATGCATGCATTGCCAACATGTTCCTTAAACTATAAAGCTAATTTGCATCAGATTATCAAAAGGAGAGATGGTTCACTTGAGTGGGATGGTGAAAAAAAAGGCTATAAAAAGAAACAAAAGAAATGGTTTAATAAACATTGCATAGATAAAGGAACTTTGCAGGGATATGAAGAATATGGTGCTAAAAACTTTTGGGCAGATGTCAAAGCAATCATAGTTGATAAAAAAAATGTAATTTCCTTAAAAGGATATACTAACTAAAATTTACTTTAATTTATTTAGAAGAAGTTTAGCAGCAACTACAGCTTTTTTTAGTAGCTTTTGGTTGATCGTTAACTTTTGTTGCTTCTAATTCTTTTTGCGTGTCTTCAATAGCTTTCTGTTTCTTTGTTATTTTATATTCAAAGTAATCATAGAGACATGTAAAACCTAATTTTGAGGCTCTTTTCTCCTCATAACTTCTTCGCCCGCCTAGGTTTTCTAATATTTTTACTATTTCTTGGTTTTGCATAGTCTTTTTTTATTTAAAAAGTTAAATAAATCAAGCTCTAATAGTTGGTAAACAATAAAAGTCAGCTGTATCAATTTTAGAGGAATATTGCCTTCTCATGTTCCATTTTTTGTGAACTCCTGCACTTGCAACACTTAAAGTTGATCTTCCATATCGATGATTAGTATTATCAATTGATCTCATCAAGCTGTTTATTTTTTCATCATTTTTAGATGTAAATAAATTTGTTTTATCGCTAGCATTAGACAATCCTGTTAGCATCACCCCTGCTTTTTGATAGCGGTATCCATTTTTAAATATGCTCTCAAGTATTGAAATCGCTGTCTTAACTATTTCAATACTGTTGTTAGTTGCAATTGGAAAATCAACTGTTTTTGCATTTGAATAATAGCCAAAGTTTCTTTGAAAAGGACTAGTTCTAACAAAAACTGTAATTGCTTTTGCAACTAAAGACTCTGATCTAATTTTTTCAGATGCGTTTAAACAATAATTTGCAACTGCTTCTTTTAACTCTTGGAACATTTCAATTCTTTTTCCAAACGATCTGGATACGACACAACTTTTTCTTTTCGTTGTAGTGGTCTCTAAACCTATACAAGGAATTCCTCTAAGCTCCATTGCTGTTCTTGAACTTAGAACATTAGAAGATTTTTTGATCCAGGTATTAGATTTATTTTTTAATTGTTTAGCGTTATAAATACCATGCTTTTGATAAAACTTAGTCAGTTGTCTGCCAACACCCCATACATCATTAATTTCAACTTTTTCCAAAATAGGATCTAAATTTTCTATACCAATTAAACTGGTCACCCCTGATTGTTTTTTCTTTGCAATATGATTTGCAATTTTACTTAAAGTTTTTGTTTTGGCTATTCCAATACTAGTTGGAATACCTGTCCATTGTAAAACCGTTTCTCTAATTTCTCTACCAACTTTTTCTATATCTTGATCAGGAAAATTTGAGAGATCCAAAAATGCTTCGTCAATGGAATATACTTCTATTTCTGAATTGAATCTTTTAAGAGTTCGCATCACTCTTCTAGATAAATCACCATATAAAGAATAGTTTGAGGAAAAAACTTCAACTTTGTTTTTAATAATAATATCTTTTCCTTTGAAGTAGGGCTCACCCATTTTAATTCCTAAAGCTTTTGCTTCATTAGATCTTGAAATGATACAACCATCATTATTAGATAAAACAACAACTGGTTTTCTTCTTATTTTAGGGTTGAATAATCTTTCACAAGAAACATAAAAAGAATTACAATCAACTAATGCTATTTTTTTAGTACGTAGAATGGATGACATAAGTAACTACTCCCCAAATAAAAATATCTTGTTCTTCATTAATTAAAATTCTGTCAGCAAATTCTTTAGATCCTGAGGTTAAAAATTTTTTATCTCTTTCTTGAACTAAAGTTTTTACTACTAACTCATCATGAACGTTTGCAATCACTGTTGAAAAATTTTTTGGTTTTAAACTTTTATCGACAACCAATAAATCTCCGTCATTAATTCCAACATCCACCATGGATTTACCTTGAACTCTAATGATGAAAGTAGCTGGAACATTTCTTATTAAATGCATGTTCAGATCAATATCTTCTTCGATATAATCGGTAGCAGGAGAGGGAAAACCAGCGCCTGCTTTATGTAGATAATAAGGGATTGTTAGTTTCATGTTCTTGTTTTGTTCTTATTTGTAGCGCAGTTATATAATGCAGTCAATAGGTTGTATTTTGAGTCTGTAACTGAATCAAAAGTGAATCAAAAGGTGAACATCCAAACTACATTTTGTATGGTTGTGGATAACTTCAACCAGAGATAGTTTAAATAATTCAAAATGAAAAAAATATTACTAATCTTAATCTCTATATTAACTTTAAGTTCTCAAACAATGGCATACGAGGAAGCAAATTACGAAATAATAAATGAAAATAATAACTACGAAATAAGAAAATATTTTGATCGTCTAGTAATTGAAACTAGTTCAACACAAGGTAATGGTTTTAAAAAATTATTTAATTATATTTCAGGAAATAATGAGCAAAAGAAAGAAATTAAAATGACAGTACCGGTAACCCAAGAAATTAAGAACGGAAATATGACAATGCAGTTTTATTTGCCGTCAAAGTTTAACAAAGATAATGCGCCTAAACCATCTAATTCAGAGATAAAGATTTTAACAATAGAAGGTGGCTATTATGCTGTAATTAAATATTCAGGAAGATCTTCAGATAATAATTTTTTAAAAAATAAAGAAATTTTGGAAGAAGAACTTAAAAAAGATAAAATTATAATTCTAAGCCCACCTATAAGGGCGTCTTACAATTCACCATTTACTCTACCTATGCTAAAAAGAAACGAAGTAATGTTTAGAGTAGATTTATAAACAAAGGATAAATAAAAAGAATAATCATTATGCAATCGGAAAGTCTTTGTTTCAGTAAGGTGAAAAGTGATTGTGTGAATTTCATTACATCTCAAGAAACTGTTAATGAAAAATTTAAAAATAAAGATAAGATGATAAAATCTTTTTTGATCCCGATATGTTTTTGGATTGCAAAAAAAGCCAATAAGCGAAAACCTTATTTTATAGGTTTAGCTGGAGGACAGGGAACTGGTAAAACTACAATTAGCTCCATCATAAAGATTATACTAGAAAAATATTTTAAACTTAAAGTATTTAAAATTTCAATTGATGATTTTTATAAAACAAGAGAAGAAAGAATAAAATTATCAAAAAAAATTCATCCAATGTTAATGACTAGAGGAGTGCCAGGTACTCATGATATTAAGATGATGTTAGACTTTTTTAAAAAAATTAAAGTTAAAAGCTTTAAAAAAATGAAACTGCCAAATTTTAATAAGGCTATAGATGACAGGTTTCCCAAAAAAAACTGGTACAGTATTAATCAAAAACCAGACATAATAATATTTGAGGGTTGGTGTGTTGGTGCTAGACCAGAGATTAATAAAACTTTAAAAAAACCAATAAATTCTCTTGAGAAATCTAATGATCAAAATCTAATTTGGAGAAAACACGTAAATCAACAATTAAAAACAAAATATAAAAAGCTATACTCACAGCTTAATTGTATGATTTATTTAAAAGCAAAAAATTTTAGTTTGTTACAAAAATGGCGATTAAAGCAGGAGAAAAAACTATGGCTCAAAAATAAAAATAAAAGTGGCAATAAAATAATGAATAAATGGGACGTAATTAATTTTATGCAAACTTATCAGAGAATTACTCAAAATATGTTTAAGAATATGCCTAAATATGCTTCAATAATTTTAAATTTAAATGATAACCATCAAATAAAATCTGCTGTATATAAAGCCAAATGAAAAAAATATTAGTACTAATTAGTTTATCATTATTTTATTTTACTAATGCATTTTCAGTTACTTTATATGATGCATTAAAGCAAACTTACCAAAATAATATTCAATTAAATGCTGAAAGAGAAAATATCAAAGCTTCAGAGGAAGATGTTAATATTTCAAAGTCAGATTATAAACCTTCATTAACATTAAGTGGATCTAAAAGTATTGAGGATACCAAAAAGTTAACCAATCAAAGTGGTGGAGATGCAACTATTTCAGATGTTGACCCACTCACAACTTCAATTAAATTGGAACAAACAATATTAGATTTTGTAAGAAACAAAACACTTCAGAAAAACATTACAGCGCTAGATTTAGCAAAAGCTAAATTAGTAAAGAAAGAGCAGGACATCCTTTACAGTGCAATTAATGCTTTTACAAATTTAATATTAACCAGAGAAACACTTCAAATAAACGAACAGAATTTAAATCTTTTAATTAGACAAGTTGAAAATGATAAGATTAGAAGAGATAGAGGTCAAATTACAAATACGGACTTAGCACAATCAGAATCTTCTCTTGCAGGTGCTCAAGCTCAATTCGCAAAGTCAAAAAGTGATCTATTAATCAGTAAATTAAACTATGAAAATATAATTGGAAAAATTAATGATCCAAAACAATTGAAAAAAAATTCTACTGCAATTGTAGGTATTCCAGAAAATCTTAATGAAGCAATAAGTCTTTCTAAGCAAAATAATCCAGATATTTTAATCGCAAAACTTGATCTTGAAAAGTCTGAAAAAGATTTAGCAATTTCCGAGTCTGATTTAAAACCCACAGCTTCTTTATCTTTAGAAAGATCTTACTCAGATGACCTTACTTCAACTATTGATGAGAGAGAAAAAGATACATTCAAAGCAACTTTAAGTTGGCCTTTTTATTCTGGAGGGAAAAAAAGATCAACTATTAATAAAAATTCAAATTTAACCACACGAAAAAGATTATTGTTAGATGATGCTGTTAGAACTAATGAAACTAATGTTGCTAGTGCGTGGTCAAGTTTACAATCTTCAGAAAGTTTCCTAAGTTCTGTAAAAATTCAGGTTAAATCATCTCAAATAGCGTATGAGGGAATTGCTGCGGAGTACGAAAGAGGATCAAGAAATACTCTTGATGTTATTCAATCAAATGCATTGTTACTTTCTGCTCAAATATCTTTAGCAAATTCTGAGAAAAACTACCTGATGGCTCAATACAATCTCCTGAAAGCAGTAGGGCTTCTCAATAGCCAATATCTAAATCTTAAGTAATTATTTGACTTTTTGAGATATAAAATAAATATATTGCTAATGAGAACAAAATGTGTACATTTAATATCATGATTCGAGTGTTAAAAAATTTAATAAAAGAGGCAAAATATGACTAAAAATAACCTAAAAGTAGTTAAATCTACTAAAGATCAAGAAGCGGATAACAAAGAGAAAAACAAAGCATTAGATGCTGCGATAGCTCAAATTACAGATAATTTTGGAAAAGGTTCTGTAATGAAGCTTGGTGAAAAAAGAGCTATGGATATTGAGTCAATATCTACAGGATCTCTAAGTTTAGATTTAGCATTAGGAATAGGTGGATTGCCTAAAGGAAGAATTGTTGAGGTTTATGGACCAGAGTCATCTGGAAAAACAACATTAGCTCTACAAGTTGTTGCTGAAGCACAAAAAGCTGGAGGTATTTGTGCATTTGTTGATGCAGAGCATGCTTTAGATCCAGTTTATGCAAAAAAATTAGGTGTTAATACTGAAGAACTTTTAATTTCACAACCAGATGCTGGTGAGCAAGCTTTAGAAATTGCTGATACGCTAGTAAAATCAGGCTCTATTTCAGTAATTGTTATCGACTCTGTTGCGGCCCTAACACCAAAAGCTGAAATCGAAGGAGAGATGGGGGATCATCATGTTGGTCTTCAATCAAGATTAATGAGTCAGGCTTTAAGAAAATTAACTGGTTCGATTTCTAACACAAATACAATGATGATTTTCATTAATCAAATTAGAATGAAAATTGGAGTTATGTTTGGAAGTCCTGAAACTACATCAGGTGGAAATGCGCTTAAATTTTATTCATCAGTAAGAATGGATATTAGAAGAATTGGTGCCATTAAAGATAAAGATGAAATTATTGGCAACTCAACAAGAGTTAAAGTTGTTAAAAATAAAGTTGCTCCACCATTTAAAGTTGTAGAATTTGACTTGATGTATGGAAGAGGTATTAGCAAGATGGGTGAACTCGTCGATCTTGGTTCCAAAGCAGATATAATTGAAAAATCAGGTGCATGGTATGCTTACAAAGGAGAGAAAATTGGTCAAGGTAGAGAAAATGCTAAGACTTATTTAGCTCAAAATCCTCAAGTTGCTGCAGAAATTGAAATGGCTATCAGAGAGAAAGCAGGAGTAATTTCAAAGAAAATAGAAGGAAATCCACTTGATCCTGACAAAATTGAGAAAGAAAAAAAAGTAGCTGAAAAAGAAGAAGCTGAAAAAGCAGAAGCTACTCCTCCATCTAAAAAGAATTAATAGGTCATCTTTATTAATAAAAGGCGCTTAAATTAAGCGCCTTTTTTCCCTATCGTTATCTAGACATAGAATTAAAAAGCTGTATTTTAAAAATATGGCTGACAAAACTTTAAATGAAATAAGAAATACATTTTTAAAGTATTTTGAAAAGAATGAGCATAAAATTGTTGAGTCTAGTAATTTAGTTCCCAATAATGATCCTACGTTGATGTTTGCCAATTCTGGCATGGTTCAGTTTAAAAATGTATTCACAGGTTTAGAAAAAAGGGATTATGTAAGAGCTACTACTTCTCAAAAATGTGTTAGAGCAGGTGGAAAACATAATGATCTTGAGAATGTTGGTTATACACCTCGTCACCACACTTTCTTTGAGATGCTAGGCAACTTTTCTTTTGGAGATTACTTTAAAGAACAAGCAATTCATTATGCTTGGGATTTAATAACTAAAGATTTTGGTATTGATAAAGACAGGCTATATGTAACGGTATTTCACGAAGATGATGAAGCCTTTAATTTTTGGAAGAAAATAGGAGGTTTTAGTGATGATCGAATTATTAGAATAGCTACATCAGACAATTTTTGGTCAATGGGTGAGACCGGCCCTTGTGGACCGTGTTCTGAAATCTTTTTTGATCATGGAGATCATTTAGCTGGGGGATTACCTGGTACTAAAGATGAAGATGGGGATAGATTTATTGAGATTTGGAATTTAGTCTTTATGCAATATGAGCAAGTTTCAAAAGACAAAAGAATAAATTTACCAAAACCTTCTGTTGACACTGGTATGGGATTAGAGAGAATAGCTGCTTTGTTACAAGGTTCGCATGATAACTATGAAACAGATCATTTTAAAAAAATAATCAACTCAGCTTCAGACATTGTAAAAGTTAAATCAAATAAAACTAATCTTTCAAGTTTTAGAGTTATTGCTGATCACTTAAGAGCAAGCTCTTTTTTAATTGCAGAAGGTGTTTTACCTTCAAATGAAGGAAGAGGGTATGTGCTTAGGAGAATTATGAGAAGAGGAATGAGACACTCTCATTTATTAGGATCTAAGAAACCAGTTTTTTATAATTTGTTTGATACTCTTAAAAATGAAATGTCAGGAAATTATCCTGAATTAGTAAGAGCGGAGTCATTGATTAAAGAAACTTTAAGAATGGAAGAGGAAAAATTTTTAATTCTACTTGATAGAGGAATTAAAATCTTAAATGATGAAATTTCTAAAATTGACAAAGTTTTACCAGGTGAAGTGGCATTTAAATTATATGACACATATGGATTTCCGTTAGATCTTACTGAAGATATTTTAAGAAATAAATCAATGTCCATCGATAAAGAAAAATTTAAATCCTTAATGAAAGAAAGTAAAGAACTTGCAAAAAAAAATTGGAAAGGTTCAGGGGATGCTGCAGTTGAAGATATTTGGTTTGGTATTAAAGATAGATTAGAGGCAACAGAATTTTTAGGTTATGAAACAAATCAAGCTGAAGGTGTTGTTTTGTCTTTGTTAAAAGAAAGTAAAGAAGTTGATCAATTGAAAGAAAACGATGAGGGAATGATCATAGTAAACCAAACCCCATTTTATGGAGAGTCTGGAGGTCAAGTAGGCGATACTGGTGAGATTGTATCAAATGAATTTAGATTTGAGGTAACTGATGTTCAGAAAAAACTTGGAGACCTATTTGTACATTACGGGAAAGTGGTTAGTGGTTCAATAAAGCTTAAAGATAGTGTTGAAATGAAGATAAATGTTGAAAGGAGAAATGACACTAGAGCTTATCACTCAGCAACACACCTTTTACACGAGTCTTTAAGAAGAGTATTAGGAGATCATGTCACCCAAAAAGGTTCTCTTGTAGAGCCTACCAGATTAAGATTTGATTTTAGCCATATGAAACCTATTCAAAATGATGAAATTGATAAGATAGAAAACTTTGTAAATAAAATGGTTTCAAAAAAGTCAGATGTAAAAACCAGGTTAATGACACCTGATGAAGCTGTAGAGAACGGAGCTTTAGCTTTATTTGGAGAAAAATATGGTGATGAAGTGCGGGTTCTTTCTATGGGAGATGAGGACGGAAAGTATTTTTCCACAGAATTATGTGGTGGAACTCACGTAAAAAACACAGGAGATATCGGAAAATTTAAAATAGTCAGCCAATCATCAATAGCTGCAGGAGTAAGAAGAGTAGAGGCTTTAAGAGACAAACAATTGGAAGATTATTTGAAAAATAAGGAAAAACTTTCAGTTTTATCTTCTGAAAAAGATGATGAAACCATTAAATATCTAAGTGAGCAAATCACCAAGCTTGGAGGAAAACCTAACTTAGATCAGTCAGATCAAAAAGATCTTATTAAAAACTTAACAAAACAATTAGAAACTCTTTTTGTAAATTCAATATTAAAAAATAAGACTAAAAATATAATTAAAGACCAAGATATTAATGGAATTAAATTAAGACTTCAAAAAGTTGATGATCTACCTCCTAAAGAGTTAAGAAAATTAGTTGATCAAGGTAAAAAAGATTTATCTGAAGGTGTTGTTGTAGTTTTTGCAATTAAAGATGACAAAGTAGGTATAGCTGTTGGTGTTACTGATAGTTTAACAAATAAATACGATGCTGTTGAATTTGTTAAAGTTGGATCTGAGGTTATTGGTGGTAAGGGTGGTGGAGGAAGAAAAGATTTTGCCCAAGCTGGCGGACATGATCAGTCAAAAATTGAAGAAGCTTTTAAAAAATTTGAGGCTCTAATTTAATTTCGATTTTAGATTGCCATCAATTTCATCTAAAAATTGATTAGTTGTTAAGTATTTACTTGATGGACCGATTAGAATAGCCAAATCTTTTGTCATGGCTCCATTTTCTACACACTCAATACATACTTTTTCAAGTGTTTGTGCAAATTTAATTAATTCATTATTACTATCTAGTTTTCCTCTATGAGCTAACCCTCTTGTCCATGCAAAAATAGATGCGATAGGATTTGTTGAAGTTTCTTTGCCTTGTTGATGCATTCTATAATGTCTTGTTACTGTTCCATGTGCAGCTTCTGCTTCCATAACTTTTCCATCTGGTGTTAGTAGAGTACTTGTCATTAATCCTAATGATCCATATCCTTGAGCCATAGTATCAGACTGAACATCACCATCATAATTTTTACATGCCCAGATGTACTTACCACTCCATTTCATTGCACATGCAACCATGTCATCAATTAATCTGTGTTCATATGTTAGATTATTTTTGTCAAAATCCTGTTTGTATTCATTCTCAAACACCTCCTGAAATATATCCTTAAATCTACCATCATATTGTTTTAGAATTGTATTTTTAGTAGACATGTAAACAGGCCATTTTTTAATTAGCCCATAGCTGAAACAAGATCTTGCAAAATCTTGGATAGATTTATCTAAATTATACATTGAAAGTGCTACACCAGGGCCAGTAAAGTTAAATACCTCATATTTTATCTCATCTTTGCCATCTTCTGATGTCCATTTAACTTCCATTTTACCTTTACCAGGAACTTTAAAATCTGTTGCTCTGTACTGGTCTCCAAAAGCATGTCTCCCTATAATGACTGGATCTGTCCAAGAAGGAACAAGCTTTGGAATATTTTTACAGATGATCGGTTCTCTAAAAACGGTACCACCAATTATATTTCTTATAGTTCCATTAGGAGAACGCCACATTTTTTTTAGGTCAAATTCTTCAACTCTCGCTTCATCAGGTGTTATGGTTGCACATTTAATTCCAACACCAATTTTTTTAATAGCATTGGCAGAGTCTATAGTGATTTGATCGTCAGTATTATCCCTACTTTTCATCCCTAAATCGTAGTATTCAATGCCCAAATCAATATAAGGTAAAATGAGTTTGTTTTTAATAAACTCCCAAATAATTCGAGTCATTTCGTCACCATCTAGCTCAACTACTGGGTTATTTACCTTGATTTTGCTCATTTAAAAATTTTTTTCGTTATTAATTGAATTTGCATGGTTTATATACATATTAATCCAAAATTAGCAATTAGTAGAATTATGTTTAGCAAGATACTTCCAAAGATCCACACTGAAGGGTATAAGTTTTTAGTTATTGCTGCCTTAATAACTATTATATTATTAATCATTAACAACTTTTTGGGCCTAATTGGTTTGTTGTTAACGATATGGGTTTATTATTTTTTTAGAGACCCTGACAGAACCATTATAGGTGATGATAATTATCTTGTGAGTCCTGCTGATGGGGAAGTGATAAAGGTTGAAGAAGTAGATGGACCAAAAGAAGTTGGTCTTGAAAATAAAAAATTTAAAAAAATAAGTATTTTTATGAATGTATTTGATTGTCATGTAAACAGAACTCCATGTTCAGGAACTGTCGAAGATATAATGTACAAACCAGGGAAATTTTTTAACGCATCATTAGATAAAGCTAGTGAAGAAAATGAAAGAAACTATTACAAGATAAAAGATAAGCACGGCAATGATATAATAGTTGTACAAATTGCAGGTTTAGTAGCAAGAAGAATTGTTTGTGAAACAGACAAGAACCAAGAACTAAATCAAGGTGACAGAATTGGAATGATAAGGTTTGGAAGTCGTGCAGATGTTTATTATGAAAATTATGAGCCACTTGTAAAAGTTGGACAAACAGCAATCTCCGGCGAGACTTTATTGGCTAAAAAATAGTTATGTTAAAACCAAAAAATAATTTTAAAGTTGTTACGGACAAAAAAAATGCAAGAGTAATTTTGCCCAACATGCTCACACTAATTGGAGTTTGTGTTGGGTTAACTTCAATTAGATTTGCCTTAGATGGAAGATTTGAATTTGCAATTGTTGCAATAATTTTAGCTGCAATTATAGACGGCCTGGATGGACGAATTGCAAGATTGATTAAAGGGACTTCAAAAGTTGGAAAAGAACTAGACTCTCTAACTGATATGATTAGCTTTGGTGTTGCTCCAGCATTTATTATGTATTTTTGGAGCTTAAATACCCTAGGAAGATTTGGTTGGTTAGTTTGTCTTATATATGTAATTTGTGTTGCTCTAAGATTAGCTAGATTTAATGTTAATTCTGGACATGAACCTTCCTGGAGAGACAATTTTTTTGAAGGCGTGCCATCTCCAGCTGGTGGAATATTAGTTTTGACGCCATTAATATTCAGCATGACCAAGTTTGAATTCATCCCAATTAACTATGACATAGTTGTACCATTTTTCTTTATTGTAACTTCATTATTATTAATAAGTAAGTTCCCCAGTTATTCTTTTAAGAAAATAGTTATTCAAAGAAAAACAACAATTTTCCTTTTATTTGGGATAGTTTTATTTTTTGGCCTACTTTTAATCTATCCGTTTAATGTAATAGCCATAAGTGCAATTGTTTATCTGGCAATACTTCCTATTAGTTTTTTTCATTATCAAAAGTTAAAAAAACATAATGAGGATCAAAATTTCAAAGATGAGGATGATGATCTTGAAGATATTTTATAATGAAAAAAAATGTAATTGTCACACTTGCAGACTCCAACTACTATCCTTTGTTATGTGAATTAATAAATTCTATTAGAAGGTTTGAAAAAAGTAGAGATATTGCAATATGTATCTTAGATGCTGGACTTTCAGATGAGCAAAAAGATGAATTATCTTACAAAGTAGATGAAATTAAATCTGCAGAATGGGATATAGAAGTTCCAGATAACAAAATTAAAGGTCGTGAATGGTTAAAGAGCCAAGTATCTAGAGCCTTCCTCCCAAAATATTTCCCTGATTATGAAAAATATCTTTGGATTGATTGTGATGCATGGGTGAATGATTGGCAAACTATAGAATTATATTTTAAAGCGTGTGAAAATGAGAAACTAGGAATTACCCAAACTATTGGTCCTGGTTATAAAATTACTTCACGGGTTGATTGGGTTTTTGGGAAGCTTGCTATTATAAAGTCACAAAATTTTAAACACGCAATTAAATCAAAAATTAGTTATCAAAAAGCAAGAAAACTAGCATTTGCTCCACATATTAATATTGGAGTTTTTTCGTTAGAAAAAAAATCCACTACTTGGGAAAAATGGCAAGAAAATTTAAAACAAACCCTTAAAGTAGGAGATATATTTGGATCTGAGCAACTTGCAATGAATATGTCTGTCTATATTGATAATGTTGAGACAGAATTTTTACCTCTAAATTGTAATTGGATAACTAGTAATCTTTTACCAAAATTTGACGAAGTTAATAATACTTTCGTTGAACCATACTTGCCAAATTACAAGATAGGTATAATGCATCTTGCTGCTGGAATCTGGAAGGATAACAAAGATATGAGACTAAATAAAGAAATCGAAATAGATATTAAAACACTTCAAGGTAAAATTTTAAACAAAAGTTTAAGATTTATAAATTAGTTGAAAAAAAATAAAATTTCTAAAAATTGGGTTAATAAGCAAAGAAGAGATATCTATGTAAGACAATCTAAAGTAGATGGATACAGGGCAAGATCAGCCTATAAATTGATTGAAATAGATGAAAAATTTAAAATATTTAGGGGAGGACTAGCTGTAGTTGATATAGGTGCTGCCCCAGGTAGTTGGTCCCAATATTCATCAAAGGTTATAAAAAATGGAAAATTAATTTCAATTGATCTTAAAAAAATGGAACCTATTGGAAATAGTTTACAAATACAGGGTGATTTTACACAAAGTAAAATACAAGATGAAATCAAAAATAATTTAAATACAAAAATAGATGTGGTTTTGTCAGATATGGCCGTAAACACTACAGGAATCAAAAATATCGACTCAATTCAAACTGGTGAATTATGCAAAGAAGCAATGTTATTTGCTAAAGATTTGATTAAGGAAAATGGCTATTTCATATCAAAAATTTTTATGGGAGGGACATTTAATGAAATAGTTGCTGAAGGTAAAAAGTATTTTAAGGAGGTTAAGGTTTTTAAACCAAAATCAAGTAGAAAGGATTCTAAAGAAAGTTTTATTATTTGTAGAAAAATTAGATAGGGACTTTAAATTTAGAAGGAATCGTATATAAAAGATTATGGTTCCTATAAAAGAAGCACTTACCTTTGACGATGTAACATTAGCACCAAATTACTCAGAAATATTACCCTCTGAGGCAGATACCACTGTATCTTTAACAAATCATCTCAGATTAAAAATTCCACTTTTGTCATCTGCAATGGACACAGTCACAGAAAGCAAAATGGCCATAGCTATTGCAAAGGCTGGTGGAATAGGAGTTATTCACCGAAACTTAGATATTAAAACGCAAGTTTTAGAAATTAGAAAAGTTAAAAAACATTCTTTAAAAGTTGGAGCTGCAGTTGGAGCGTCAGAGAAAGAATTTACTAGAGCAAAACAAATTATTAATGAAGGTGTAGACTTAATTGTTGTTGATACAGCTCATGGACATACAAAAAAAGTTGGAGAAATTATTAAATATATTAAAAAAAGTAAAAACAATAAAATCGCTTTATGCGCTGGAAATATTGCAACACCAGAGGCTGCAAAATTTTTAATAAAGTTAGGAGTAGACATAATTAAAGTTGGGATTGGTCCAGGCTCAATTTGTACTACTAGATTAGTTGCGGGTATTGGGGTTCCACAGCTAAGTGCAATTATGTCAGTTAGAAATGGTATAAAAAACAAAAAAGTTAAAATAATATCTGATGGAGGAATAAAGTATTCTGGTGATTTAGCAAAAGCATTTGCAGCAGGGGCAGATGCTGTAATGATAGGATCATTATTTGCAGGAACAGATGAGACTCCTGGAAAATTAATAAAAAAAAATGGGAAATCATTTAAAAGTTTTCGTGGAATGGGCTCAGTGGGAGCTATGAATAAAGGTTCAGCAGACAGATATTTTCAAAAAAAACAAAAAGATATATCAAAATATGTGCCAGAGGGTGTTGAAGGTTTTGTAAAGTATAAGGGTGATGTTGGAAGTATTATACATAAATTAGTTGGAGGTTTAAAATCTTCTATGGGATATTTAGGTTCAAAAAATATTCCTAAGCTCAGAAAGAAACCTCACTTTGTTAAAATTACTAAAGCAGGTTTTTATGAAAGTATGGTTCATAATGTTGATGTGATTAAAAGTGATAGCAAATACTAATGAGTAAAATTTTAAAATTAATTTTTATCAGCACCATATTTTTTTTATTCAACACCCAAACATTTAGTAAAGAAAATTTTTTCAACAAAGCATTAAAATTGTATGAAAGAGAAAAGTATGAGGATGCACGTTTTTTATTTGAAAGAAGCATAGTTTTTAACCCAAAAGATGCCATCTCATATTTATACCTTGCTAAAATTTATAATCATGAAGAAAATCAAAGAAAAGAAGAGCACAATCTAGAAACAGCTCTTCTTATAGAGCCTAATAATGAAGAGGCTATGTTAATGATGATGAAGATAGCTATTCAACAATCTAATTATGACAAAGTTAAAAATCTGTCTGATATATTTTCTAAAGTTTGTAAAAATTTATGTAATGAAAATCAGGAAATTAAAAAGTCGTTAAAAAATATAGATCCAAAAAATGAGTCTTGATCAAAATCTGGATAAAGTTTTAATCATAGATTTTGGTTCGCAGTTTACGCAATTAATAGCAAGAAGAATTAGAGAACTAGGTGTTTTTTCAGAAATTGTAAGTCATAAAAAAATTAGAATTAGTAACATTAACCAGAGTATAAGAGGAATTATTTTGTCTGGTGGTCCCTTAAATGTTTACCAAATCAACAAATATTCGTTTGATAAAAAAATATTAGAATTAAACATTCCAATTTTAGGAATTTGTTTTGGTCACCAAATTTTATCAAAGTTAAACGGGGGTAGGGTAAAACAATCAAAACATCGTGAATTTGGATTGGCTAATATTTTTAAAAAAAGAGATAGCCTATTAACTAAGAACTTCTATGGTATTAAAAAAACCAAAGAAGTTTGGATGAGCCATGCAGATCAAGTGTCCAAACTACCTAAAAATTTCTATGTAATTGCTTCTAGTACAAATTCTAAATATGCCATAGTTGAAAATAAACAAAAAAAATTTTATGGCGTACAGTTTCATCCAGAGGTTACACATACTGAAAATGGAAAAAAGTTAATTAGCAACTTTGTATTTTTAGTTTGTAAGGTCAAAAAAAACTGGTCTTCAAGAGATCAAAAAATAAAATTAATCAAAGAAATAAGAGATCAAGTAGGTACCCATAAAGTTATTTGTGCTTTATCTGGAGGAGTAGATAGTAGTGTCGTTGCTCAATTATTAAATAAAGCAATCGGTAAGAAATTATATTGTATTTTTGTTAATACAGGACTTTTAAGAAAAAATGAGGAAACTCAAGTAGTTCGAACTTTTAAGAAGAAATTAAAAATGAACCTCATCTACGTAAATGCAGAAAAGCAATTTTTAGGAAAACTAAAAAATGTTTCCGATCCAGAAAAAAAAAGAAAAATAATTGGAAATTTATTTATAAAAATTTTTGAACGATATGCAAAAAAAATTAAAAATGTTAAATTTTTAGCCCAAGGAACCCTTTATCCTGATTTGATTGAAAGTAAATCAGTTACTGGTAGTCAAACCTCAAAAATTAAATCACATCATAATGTTGGTGGTTTACCAAAAAAAATGAACTTAAAACTTGTTGAGCCATTAAAGTTTTTATTTAAAGATGAAGTTAGAAAATTAGGTTTAGAATTAAAATTAAGCAAAGAGATTATATCAAGGCACCCTTTTCCAGGCCCTGGTCTGGCAATTAGAATGCCTGGAATTATTACTAATGAGAAAATTAAAATTTTAAAAGAGGCTGATTATTATTTTATACAAGCATTAAAAGATCATGGTCTTTATCATAAAATTTGGCAAGCATATGCTGCTCTTTTACCTGTCAAAACCGTAGGTGTGATGGGAGACAATCGTACTTATGAATACCTCTGCCTCTTAAGAGCAATTACGTCTGAAGATGGTATGACAGCTGATTTCTTTGAATTTAAAAAATCTTTCTTGCAAACCATTTCTAATAAAATAGTTAATAGCATAAGAGGCATAAATAGAGTTGTTTATGACGTTACCTCAAAACCTCCAAGTACTATTGAATTAGAGTAGTTTTAAACTATAAAGTAAACTTATGAAATATTTACACACAATGATTAGAATTAAAAATGTGGAAGAGTCTTTAAAATTTTTCTGTGAAGGTCTTGGGCTCAAGGAAACACGAAGAATAGAAGATGAAAATGGAAGATATACACTTATTTTTCTTGCTGCACCAAATGATTATAAGGCAGAAATTGAATTAACTTATAATTGGGATGGAGACGATCTGGGAGAAGGTTCAAGAAATTTTGGTCATCTCGCTTATCGTGTAGACAACATTTATGAAACTTGCAAAAGATTAATGGATATGGGCTACACTATAAATAGACCTCCACGAGATGGTCATATGGCATTTGTCAGGTCACCTGATAAAATTTCTATTGAAATCCTCCAGGAAGGAAACCTAGAGCCTAAAGAACCTTGGGTTTCTATGGAGAATTCTGGCTCTTGGTAAGCCAATGCATAAAAAAATATTATCTATAATTAAAAAAAAAAACAAATCCAAAATAGTAAGTTTATCTGCTTATTCTAAAAATGTTGTAGAAATTCTAGATAACCACTGTGATATAGTCCTTGTTGGTGACTCGCTTGGATCTGTTTTATATAATTATAAATCAACACGAGAAGTTTCATTAGATACAATGATAGAACATTCTAAAAGTGTGAGATTGGGTATTAAAAAAAGTTTAATGGTTGTTGATATGCCTTATAACACTTATCGAAATTCCAAAGAGGCGCTTAAGAATGCAAAAAAAGTAATATTAAAAACTAAATGTGATGCAGTAAAATTAGAGGGTGGAAAAAAAATTTCTGCAATTATTAAAACATTAGTAAAAAATAATATTCCTGTTATGGGTCATTTGGGACTTCTTCCTCAGTCAGCTAAGAATTTTAAGTTTAAAGGTAAAAAAAATTATGAAAGAGAAAAAATTTTAAAAGAAGCAAAATTACTTGAAACCGCTGGGGTTTTTTCAATGGTACTAGAATGCGTAGAAAGCTCACTAGCAAAAACCATCACAAAAAATATAAAAATCCCAACAATTGGCATAGGAGCATCAAATAATTGTGATGGGCAAATTTTAGTTTTGGATGACCTTATTGGGTTAAATCCTATTAATGTAAGATTTGTTAAAAAATACGCAAACATTAGAAAAGATATTTCCAAAGCTGTTCTAAATTATGCTAGAGAAGTGAAAAGTAAGAAATTTCCACTAAAAAAACACTCTTACTAATTAAAAGTATTTCTTAAATTCTTCGTTAATATTTAGTATTTCTAAATCAACTAATCCACCTATAATTAATTGAAGACCAACAATTAAAATGAATACTAAACCTACGTAAGCAATCCAGATATGTTGTTGTATATATTTTGCCATATAAGTTGCTAATGCCCCAGTTAAAACTACAGACAATACAAGGCCAAAAATCATAAAACCAAAATACCCTTTTGCTGCACCAACGACACCAATGACGTTATCAAAACTAATTGTTATATCTGCAAATAAAACCTTATAGACACTTTTGATAAAAGAGGGCTCTTTTGATTTTTTGGTAGGAGATTTTTTTTCTTTTTTAATTTCAACTAAATCTTTTCTTAGATCATTAACAATCCATATTAATAGAAGACCTCCTAAAATTTTAATGAAATAAAACTTAAATAAGTAGGTAGCAAAGACAGCAAAAATAACTTTAAAAACTAAAGCACCTGCAACACCCCACAAAATAATTTTTTTTCGATTTTTAGGTACAAAATTTGCTGCTATAAGTCCAATAATTATAGCATTATCTGCAGCTAAAATTATATCTATAAAAATAATTTGCGTTAAAATTATTAACTGTTCAATCAAAATTAATAATATTTAGATTTTTTTGTACCATCTATGACAGCTTTTAACTCATTATATTCGTCACAACTACAAGTTTCTAATATTTTTAATCTTTCTTTTGCTAAATCTAATCTATTAGTGGCAACATATAACTCACCCAAATATTCATTTATGCCAACATGTTTTGGATTTATTTCTAGTCCTAAAAGGTAATATTTTTCACCATTTTCAAAATCACCAAGTTTTCTGGTGGTAAAACCTAAGTAGTTAAGAGTATCTGGTTGGTTAGGTTTTTTGTTGTTGGATTTAATTAATAGCTTTTGTGCTTTTTCATATTTTTTATTGGCCTTTTCAGTTTTACCTTTTTTTTCTAATTTTTTTGCAGACTTAATTAGTACTACTGCCTGATCATAATTCGATTTGACTTTAGAGCTGTTATCATCTGATCCAGCTGAAAAAGATTTTGTTGTAAATAGTAAGAATAATAAAATAATAATATAATTTTTAATCATTAGCTAAATTTTTTCATTTTTGTTAAAGGTTTTAATTCAAATTTATTTTCTACCAATAATTCTTTAATTGCAATTGCAGTTGAAAGAGAACTATCATTATCCCCATGTACACAGATAGAGTCTATTTCGCAAGGAATTTGTTTACCACTGTGACAATTGATTGACTGATTTTGAACCATACTCAAAACATGTTTTTTAGCTTGAGATGGATTAGTAATTAAAGCATGAGGTAATTTTCTTGAAACAAGGTTACCTTCATCATCATATGTTCTATCAGCAAATATTTCACAAGCTATCTTCATATCTATTTCTTTTGCAGCAATTTCCATTTTTGAACCTGTTAATACTAAGTAAATTAATTCTTTATCAATATCATAAATCGTTTTTGCTAGTATCTTTGATAAATCCAAGTCCTCACAAGCCATATTGTTTAATGCACCATGAGGTTTAATATGAGTTACTTTTTCTCCGTGATTTTCAGCAATTTTTTGTAAAATTTCGTACTGTTCAATTATCAATTTTTTAATTTCGCTTTTAGATAAATTCATTCTTTTTCTTCCAAAATTTTCTAAATCTTTAAAAGAAGGGTGAGCTCCAATACTTACTCCATTTTTTTTTGATATTTGAACAACCTCACTCATAGTTTGATCGTCACCAGCATGATAACCACATGCAACACTGGCAGAATTAACAATTGCTAGTAAATCAGGGTCGTTTTTATTTGAATGATGGACCGATTTTTCACCTAAATCACAATTTAAATTTATTTCCATATTTTAAAAATTATAGCACAAGGTTATAAAAAATATAAATAACTATATTTAATTTAACAAAACTTTTTTATTATACAATATATGAATGAAATAAGTATTTCCGAGGCAGTCAAAATCCTGAGATCTAAAAATAAAAATATTGCTTTTATAGATGTTAGAAAAAGAGAAAAATATGTTCAAGGCTTTGCATTTGGTTCGATTAATTGTGAGGTTGCAAAACTCAATGAAAATATAATTGATTTGGTCCCTAACAATAAAACTATAATTTTATTAATTGGAATTGGAAATGATACTAATAAAAAAAAAATTTTTAAAATACTTAATAAATTTAACTTTAAAAGTTATTTTACAATTGAAGGAGACTATAAGACATGGATTAAAAATAAATTACCATTTTGGAAAGGAGAATATACCTTTTCTAAGGCTTTTGGCGAATGGGTAGAGAAGTCGTCAAAAATAAAAAACATTTTTCCAAATGGTTTAAAAAAAATTCACAAAACAAATAATTTTTTTCAAATTGATACACGGCCTAAGATTGAATTTGAAAAATTTAGTCTCCCTTTTTCACATCATTGCTCAGGAGGAGAATTACCAATTTTTCTAAATAATAATTTGAATATTAACAAAACTTATATAGTTCATTGTGCAGGCCGAACTAGAAGTATTATAGCCTATCAAACTTTAAAAGATTTTAATTTCAAAAATAAAAAATATGTTTTAAATGGCGGTACTCAAAACTGGGTTTTATCAGGAAATAAAAGAGTTTATAATAATAAATCTCAGCTAAAAAAAACAAAAATTAATTTAGATAAAGATTTAAAGTTATCTAAAGAAATCTCAAAAAAATTTAAAATACCTAAAACTACTAAAATTGTTCATGATTCAAATAATTACTTTTTTCAAATAAATTCTGAAATAAAGAATTATCAAAATATTAAGGGATGGAGGAACTTGAATGCAACAACTTTGATTCAGAACACAGATAAATTTATTGCATCCACTTTGTCAAAAATCTTTGTATATTCTTTTATTCCTTCCTCATCATTATTTTCAGTAATTTGGTTAAGACGTATGGGCTATAATGCAATTTGGCAGTTTAAAAAACCCAGATCCATTAATAAAAAGTATCAACCAAATAAAATTGACCCCACTCATTTTTTTCCTAAAAGGCACCTAGGAAATAAAAATCATTCAAGAAGATATTTAAATTGGGAGCACTCACTCATACCTACAATTAATAAATGGGGATGTCGATACCCTTGGATTTCAGCTAATAGTTTTAACTTAAAAAATCCTGAACATATTATTTATAAAGTTTATCGGAATTTTTAGAACGTTAAGGCTTTATAAATCATTGCACTACCACCTATAACTACGCAGACCTCAATAATAATTGTGTGCATTTTAACACCTAACTTATCTGCTATTTTCTTTGCTGTATAAGATCCAAATATAGCAACAATACCAATCATTGAACCTACGTATAGCGCATCAAGGTTCAGTAATCCCAAATTCCAATACGATATGAGGCGTATTATGACATTTATAAGTGTTATAAATGAGTCGGTTCCTATAATTTGAGGTCCTACTAATCCATTTGCAGCTAGGGCTGTTAGTAAAACAGAACCTGGCCCTAGTATTACACCACTTATTGTTCCATAAAATACAGCCATTACTCCTAATCCAACCCAACCAATAGTAAGATTAATTTTCTTAAATACTCTTCTTAGAATTACAATGAAAGCTAACCCAAACCCCAAACAGAAATATAAAGTTTTTTCAGACACTGATGCATAGAAATTTGTACCTACAATCAAGAATGGGGTAGAAATTATCGCAAAGTAAATACCTTTTTTCCAAAATATATTTTTTCGGTAATAATACATTCTCGATACATTTGAAAACAAAACAAACACTGACATTAAAGGTACTAATAATTTTACAGGTATAAAAGGTGACACTAATAAACCAAGAGTCATACCTCCTCCATATCCAGATATTCCTGAAACGACAGATGCAAAAAAAGCAGTTAATATTAATATTGTAAGCTCAATTACTCCAAGACTAGCAAATAACGCACCTATATCAAAATCAGTTTCCATGTAAGATTAAAAAGCTATTTTGGAAAAATCAGGTTTTTCAAAAAGAGTTTCAATAAAATTATTTAAATTTTTTTTACTTTCGTCTGAAATTTTGGAATAATTTAAATTTGCATTATATTTTTTATCAATATCATCTTTAGTCAGTGGTTCTCGAATACCTCCTCTGAAGCAAGGCTGATGTTCATTAAATTCATTTTCAGAAGTTTTACAAATCAGTGTTCCAGTGTAATTTTTTGGATATTCATTATTTGGATCTATTTCGTAATTTACCTTACTTGCTAGGCTTAAAATTTCTTTGTCATTTATACTTTTTTCATTAAATTCGTTTAAACCAGCATCTCCTCTAATAAATCCTACAGCTACGCAATATGGGACTGAAAATTTGGCTGAGTAAGGTGTTGATGGTTGCCTTTTTTCTTTCAATGGTTCCCATAATCTGTGGACAGTACCCTCACCAACTTTTGCAGTAATAGAAAAAATTTCATCTAAATTTTTGATTTTTTTCCTAATTTTAATAGCACAATCGACAAAAGGTTGTGCCATGGTTCCACAGGCAAATGGTTTAAAAGCTAAATTTTGATTTTCCCATCTTTTACCTAATTCATTGGTTAAATGAGAATAATCTCTCTCAATCTCTTTTAATGCAAAGGCCTCAAAGAAACCATGCTTACCCTCAAATACAGTCCGTGGTCCATAAAAACCAGATTTTGCAATCAGTGTAGCATTCATTCCGGAGTTTGCTGACCAACCTGGATGAACTCTTTTAGTCCATGATCCTTCAGCAAGATATTCAATGATACCAGAGGTAAAGCTACCTGCTACTCCTAAAGCTGAAACCATCTGTTTTTCTGATAGATCTAATACGGATGATAAACCTGCAGCAACACCAAAAGTTCCACAAACAGCAGTTGGATGAAAAGATTGTTTATGCATTGCGGTCGGTGCTACCAAAGCCAATCTACAAATTAACTCTGATCCAACAGCTAGTCCCTTTAAAATTTGATCACCATCAAGATTAAATTTCTGAGCTGCTGAAAGCATCGCTGGAATCATTGTGGCCCCAACATGCATTGGATTTCCCTCAAAAGTATCATCAAAATCTTCACCATGTGCTGCAGTGCCAGCTATTATGGCTGATGAAAATAAATCAAATCTTTCACTGTGACCTAAAGATATGAAATTTCCTGATCCTTTATAAGTTTCAACTAAACTTTTTACATAATCCTCATTCCTTGCTGATAAAATAATTCCACAGATATCTTTCAGTAAGAACTGCAATGTTAACTTGGTTTTCTCTGGGATATCTTTAACTTTTAAGTTTTTACTCCAATTAGAAAATTCTTCTGCAATTATCATGGGGTATAACTACCACCGTTTACATGAAGTGTCTGTCCATTAATATAACTAGCTTCCTTTTTACAAAGATTAGCAATTACTTCAGCTACTTCTTCAGGATTTCCAAATCTCTTCAACACTAAATTTGGAGTTTGTGGATGACGCAACCAGTGTCCTTTAAGTTTTTTTTCTTTAGAATTAAAATCTTCAATAAAACCAGGAACAACACAATTACAAGTAACACCTCTTTCTAAAAACTCCATACTGATTGCCTTAGTCAGTCCAATTAGAGCAGCTTTCGAAGTAACAACATGGGCCCTCTCTTTTGCTCCAATATGAGCAGATAAACCACCTACATTTATTATTCTTCCCCATTTTTGTTTTGTCATATATCTTATAAGAGCCTGAGCACATAAAAAAGAAGCATCCACATTTACCGTCATTACTTTTTTCCAATCCTTATACTTAATTTTTTCAAAATTATCATAAATTCTAAGTCCTGCATTATTAATTAAAACTGATGGAACACCTAATTGTAAAGCTGCAGTTTTAATTTTTTTAATAGTTTTTATATTTGCTAGATCACCCTGGACATAATTGGCTTTTACTTTGAATTCTTTTACTAGTTTAACAGTTGTTTTAGCTTCATGAACACTCTTGCCACCAGTATGAACTAAAATATTAAAACCTTGTTCAGCTAATTTTAATGCTGTTGATCTACCTATTTTTTTTGCGCCACCAGTTATTACGACTACTTTGTTTTTGGTGAATTTTTTATTCAACTGGTTTAGGTTTTAATTTAGAGCGTATTTGACCCCAAAATGGTGTTGATAAACTAATTACAGTCAATACCATAAATAAAATAAATACTCCACTGTCAAAGAAGTTCATGAAATTACTCTCATAAATAACCATTGATTGAGTGAAAGTTTCTTCAACCATTTTTCCTAAAATTAAACCCATAACAAAAGGAGCAGGTGAAAATCCATTTCTTAAAGCAAAATAACCAATTATTCCAGATATCAACATAACCCATACATCGAAAATAGCTGAACTATAAGCGTATGAACCAATTAAAGAAAATATAAATACTGAAGGCCATAGAAATCTTTTAGGAATAAAAGTCACATAAGAGAAAAATCTAGCACCCGCTAAACCAATTCCTAGAAATGCAAAGTTAGCAAATAACATAGCTCCAAAAATTGCGTACACTAGATGTGGAGTTTCTGTTATTAGATAAGGACCTGGTCTGAAACCATGCATAACTAACGCCGCTAAAATTAAAGCTGTAGTTCCACTTCCAGGTATTCCAAGTGCAAGTGTTGGAACCATTGCACCACCAGCTGCAGCATTATTTGCAGCTTCTGGTCCAACTATTCCCTCAGCACATCCTGTACCAAATTTTTCTGGAGTTTTTGAAAATCTTTTAGCTTCATTGTATCCCATCATAGCCGCAACTGTTGAACCCTCTGCTGGTAATATTCCAATAAATGTTCCAAGACCTGAAGATCTTAGTATGGTACCTTTTAAACTTTTTAATTCAGCAAATGTCGGTAACCTTAATGCTCTTGCAGACATTCTTTCAACAGCAGCGTTTAATGTTTTTGATTGTGTTAATAATTCTGACATTGCAAAAAGTCCAATTAAGACTGGTACAAATTTAATACCTTCAGTTAATTCCTGAACTCCAAAATCATATCTTTCAACTCCTGTGGCTAGGTGAACTCCAATTGTTGATACGAATACTCCTAAGGCCCCTGCTACAAGATTTCTTATAGATGATTTACCACTCATGGCAGCTAACATAGATAACGCAAAAACTGATAAACCAAAATATTCTACTGGTCCAAATTTTAAAGCTATGTCAGCAAGTAAAGGTGTAGCAAATAAAAAGATTACAATTGCAAATATTCCACCTAATACGCTGGAAACTGCTGCTAGACCTAAAGCTCTTCCAGGCTCACCATTTTTTGCCATTTGATAACCATCTAAAGCAGTAGCAACCGCAGGAGGCGCTCCTGGTGCATTGATAAGTATTGCAGTAATTGATCCACCGAAGGTTCCAGCACAATATAATGCCGCCATCATTGATATAGATGCAACAGGATCAAGACTTATCGTGAATGGCATTAACAAAGCAATAGCCATAGGTGAACTTAGTCCAGGTAGAGCACCAACTAATACACCAACCAAAACTCCACCAAAAATCAATAAGAGGTTTTGAACCTCCATCAATAATACAAATCCTCTTATTACGTCTTCCATAATTTTTATTTAAGTAATTCCAGTATTCCAGGATTAAAATATAATCCTAGCAATTTATTGAATAATAAATAAACAAAACCAGGAAACACAACTGAATATATAGCGACTGCTATATAATTTCTTTCTCCCCAAAGAAGAGGTAAGGCTAAACAAGTGATAAACATTGTTACAACTGCACCTAAAAATTCAGCAAAAGAAACTATTACAAGTAATAGAACTATTGTGAACCAAGTTATTGGTAATGTTCTATCACCTCTATCTTTATCTATTTTTGCTATTTTTGCTGGAGTAATTTTGAATTCAAAAGGTATAATAGCAACTAGAATAAATAATATTGTAATAAGCATTTTTGGAAATACATCTGCATTTAAAGTATCTCCTAAAATAGCAGGGGCTTCTGGAAATTTTCCAGCCTCGTAGTACATGAACGCCCCAAAAGCAACTAATATGATCGCAAGTACTAAATCTTTTTTATGAATAAACCCTGCGCCCAATGTTTTGGGCGCAAAGTCAAAAGTTTTTTTTTCGTCTGACATTAATTAGTTAAACCTAATCCTTTTAATGCCTCAGCAGCTTTTGCGTAATTTTCTTTAAGTTGCTTATCCCAAACCTCTGTACCAGCTGGGCTAGTTGCAGGATCTAGAGATGCACCTTTAAGATAATTTGCGAAAGTGTCATGCTTCATAGCTTTAACCATACCTTTAGAAAGCGCATCAATTCTGTCTTGAGGCGTTCCTTTTAGTACAGCATATCCTCTTGTAGTAACAACTTTAACTTCATGACCCATTTCATATGAAGTTGGAACTTTTGGATAGTCTGCCATTTTCTTATCATGTAACAAAAGAATTGCTTTAATTTTTTTATCTTCAATTAAAGCAGCTGCTTCTGATGGATTCAATAACGATGCTTCAACTTTTCCAGATGCCAAAGCTTGTAAACTTTGCGCACCAGATCCAAATGAAACAGCTTTAAATGGAACATCAGCAACTGTCGAATAGTTATACATTCCAATGTGCTCAGTACCACCAATAGATGCTATTGCAGTTATGATCGGTTTTTCTTTTGATCTTTTAATGAACTTTTTAATAGTGCTTAACTCTTTATTTTGAGCATTAACTACGATAAAAGTTGGCTCTTCCATAGCTCTAGCAACTCCAACAAGATCATCGATCTTCATGTTAGATTTACCTCTAGCCATTGTGTATAAATGTGACTCTGTTAAAGCCATAATTGTACAACCATCTTTTGGTCTTGTTAAAGTGTAGTTTTGAGCTTTAGCTCCTGATCCACCTCTTTTACCTACGATTTGCATATCAGCTTTTAGAGTTCTTCTAGATCTGATAGACATCATTCTGGCAGTTGTATCTGTTCCTCCACCATAAGAAGCATGAATCACAACTTGTATTGGATCACACTCTTTAGTAGCAAAAGTTTCAGCAACTACTGATGTACTAGCTATCGATGTGTAAGTAAGAGCGAATAAAGAAAAAAAAGCAAAAAACTTTTTCAAATTTAGTTTGAACATAATTTCCCTCTCAGTTAGTTTTATTAAAATTGACAAACGTTAACACATTAATAGAGTTAAGTTCAATATGTAAAATGTCATTTCATATTATGAAACATAATTCATTTATTTAGTTAACTTATGAAAACACATCCAATTAAACTTCAAAAACCGGGAAAAAAAATAAGTAAAAAAAATCACCTAGCTTGGCTAATTGCTAAGATGGCTTCTGAAGATTGGAATTTAAACAAAGATGTAATTGAGATGGTTGGCAATAGGATTATTGACAATGCAGGTGTTGCAGTTGCTGCTTTAAATAGGGAGGCAGTTAAAATTGCTAGAGCACAAGCGATGCAGTTTGAAAATAGAAGTGGTGCGACTTTAATTGGATTAAATTCAAAAAAAAAATTTGATTGTCAGTGGGCAGCCTGGGCAAATGCAGTAGCAGTGAGAGAATTAGATTTTCATGACAATATAATGGCTAAAGAAACTTGCCATCCTGGAGACTGCATACCAACTATTTTAGCAGTAGCGCAGCAAAGAAATTGTAATGGTAAAGATTTAATAAAAGCTATTGCAACAAGTTATGAAACACAATTAAGGTTATCAATGTCAATTGCTCTTAATCCAAATAAGATTGATCATGTAGGACATTTAGGTCCAGCAATTACTAGTGGAATTGGTAGACTTTTAAAGTTAGATATAGAAACAATTTATCAAGCGATACAGTGGAGTGCACACACGTCTATTTTTACAAGACAAGGAAGAAAAGGAAACTTATCTAGCTGGAAAGCTTATGCTCCTGGGTTAGTTGGTAAAAATGCAATAGATGCAATTGATAGAGCAATCAGAGGTGATAAATCACCAAGTCCAGTTTGGGAGGGTGATTATGGTATCATTTCAATTTTATTAGAAAAAGAAAACAAAAATATAAAAATTAATTTACCTGAAAAAAATGAATCTAGAAATGGAATTTTAGGAACTTTTACAAAAGAACATTCAGCAGGTTATCATGGAAATGCTTTAATTGATTTAGCATTTAAGATGAGAAAAAAAATTAAAAATATAAAGCAGATAAAAAAAATAAATATTTATTCAAAAAAATATACCCATATTGTGATGGGTAGTGGGAGCAATGATAATGAAAAGTATAGTCCTAAAGCCTCAAGAGAAACTCTTGACCATTCAGCAATGTATATTTTTGCAGTTGCTTTGGAAGATGGAGCTTGGCACCACGAAAAAAGTTATTCTAAAAAAAGAAAAAATAAACTTGATACGATTAAATTATGGAGAAAAATAAAAACTTTTGAAAGTAAAAGTTGGAATAAAAAGTATTATGATGAACCTGATCCTTTAAAAAAAGCACAAGGAGCAAAAGTAGAAATAGAGCTTATGAATGGACTAAAAATAATTGACCAACTAGAATTTGCCAATGCTCATCCAAATGGAAAAACTCCTTTTGGAAGAGATGAATATATTAATAAAATGAAAATTTTGACTAAAAATACAATTCATAAACAAGAAGAAAATAGATTTATAAATTTAATTGGTAATCTGGAAAAATTAAAATCAAATGAAATAAAGACTTTAAATATAGTCTGCAAAGAAAAACATTTAGACTTCAAAAAAAATAATATAAAAGGTATTTTCTAATGAAAATCCAGGATGATTTAACAAAATATATTTCAACAGCTTTAAGTAATAATCTACCTGAAAAAACTAAAATCAAAACACGTTTTCATTTACTAGATGCGATTGTTTCTATACTTACAGGGAGGCTTTTGCCTCCTGGACAAAAAGGTTTTAATTTTTCAAAAAATCAAGGCGGAGTAAAGGAGGCCACTTTATTAGGTAATAATATTAAAGTTTCGGCAATAAATGCTGCATTTTCAAATGGTATGGCTGCTCATGCTAACGAAACTGATGACTCACATACAAAAGGAAGATTTCATCCAGGTTGCGCAATAATTCCAACAACACTGGCAATCGCAGAAAAAGAAAATCTTAGCAGTGAGGAAATTTTTAAAGGTATTGCTTTGGGTTATGATGTTGGCGTTAGGTTTACAACAAGCCTTGGATATAAAACACCTAAAACTAGTATTTTTGCAACTCACAGTATAGGACCAATTTTTGGAAGTGCAGCTTCTGCTGGTGCGTTATTAAAATTAACTCACGAACAATGCAATTATTTGATTTCATATACTGTTCAACAAGCTTCAGGATTAGCATGTTGGAATAGAGATCCTGATCATATTGAGAAAGCATTTGTATTCTCTGGAATGACATCAAGAAATGCCATTTATTCAGCATTATTAGCCAAAGATAATTTTACATCTGTGAGAGATCCGATCTTAGGAGAAAGGGGATTTCATGCAGGCTTTGCTCACAATGCTAAACCTGAACTGTTAAACGAAAAATTAGGTGAAAATTTTGAAATTGATAATGCCTCATTAAAAAAATGGTCTGTAGGCTCACCAATTCAATCCATGATGGATGCAATAGAGTATTTACTTCTAAATAATGAATTTAATTACAAAGATATAAAAGAATTAACAGTAGAAATACCAGCTGATCGTTTTCACATTGTTAATGATAGAGAAATTCCATCTATCAGTGCACAACATTTAATTGCCGTTCATTTAATAAAAAAAACTATGGGATATGAAGAGGCACATGATGAAAAACTATTCAACGACTCGGAAGTAGTAAGTTTGAGAAAAAAAATTAAATCTATTTCAAGTGAGGAATTAGCAATTGCTAGACCAGAAAGGCAGTCTAAAATTACAATTATCTTAAATAATGATAAAAAACTATTTTACCATGCAAAGTCTGTTCGTGGAACTCCAGATAACCCCATGGAAGAAAAGGATATTATTGCGAAATCAAAAAGATTGTTTTCAGTTTTTAAAACATCTAAAACCGATGATCTTATTGATTTAATTTTACATCAAGACTTTAATGCCAGTGAATTAGTTAAGTTGTGTGATCTTAATCTTTGAGATTAATGGACTTTTCATCTCTTTTACCTGAAACAATTTCAATATATGCAGCAGTTTTTTTAATAATTCTAAATTTAATTTGTTCTTTTATATCCACTGCCTTAAGTCTTGGTGGTGGAATTCTAATGTTAGTGGGTTTATCATTTATTGTACCACCACTCGCGTTAATACCTGTTCATGGAATAGTTCAATTAGGGTCAAATTTTGCAAGAATATTTGTCTCTGTTAAAGATTTAGATAAAAGTGTTATTCTTCCGTTCATTATTGGTAGTTTAATAGGATCATATTTGGGAGTAAATATTTATGAAGTATTAGATCCCTCAATTGGACAGGTAGGGGTTGGGTTATTTATACTTTATTCTATCTTTGGTAAATTTCCAAAACTTGGAAAAAAGTATATTTTTTTTGGTGGGGCAGTATCATCAACATTGTCGATGTTATTTGGTGCTTCAGGTCCATTAATATCAGCGTTGATTAAAAATTTTAACTTTAATCCAGTTAAACATGTGGTCACACATGGTTCTTTAATGACTTTTCAACATTTATTTAAATCATTAGCATTTTTTTTTATAGGTTTTGCTTTTGAGGAATATATATTTCTAGTTGGATTAATGATTTTAGTTGGCTTTGTTGGGACTTTTATAGGCAAGCTTGTTTTAGTCTCTAAAGGAGAGAAATATTTTAAAAAAGTATTAACCTTCATACTACTATTTGGCGCGCTTAGATTAATTTATATAGGTTTAGAGCCTTATTTGTAATTAATGAAAACTTATTTATATATTATGAGTAATTATGAATTTAATTAAAAGTAAAAAAGCTTTATCAGCTGAAATTGTAAATATTGATTTATCAAAAGATTTAAAAGTAGATCAGATTAATTTTATCCAAAAAGCTTGGGATGAAAATTTAGTTTTGACATTTAAAAATCAAAAATTAAATGATCCACAATTATTAAAATTTAGTAAATACTTTGGAAATTTAGACTTACCTGCACCTAATCCATATGGGATAAATTTTTCACCTGAATACCCAGAAATAAACGTAATATCAAATGTTAAAGAAAAAGGAAAACCAATTGGTATTCTTGGTGATGGCGAGGCCACATGGCATGCTGATATGACCTATAATGAAATTCCGCCAAAAGGTGCAATTTTGTACTCGTTAGAAGTACCAAAAAATCAAGGTGATACACACTTTTCTAATATGATTGCTGCTTATGAGGATATGCCTGAGCGCTTAATAAAAAAAATTGATGGTAAAATTTTAATTCATGATGCCTCACATAATAGTGCTGGACAATTAAGAAAAGGGTACAAAGAAAATGCTGATCCATCTCTAACGCCAGGAGCAAAACATCCAATTATTTTTAAAGATCCTACTACTCAAAAAAAATCACTTTTTCTTGGCAGAAGACCACATGCTTATATAGTTGGAATGACTATTGATGAAAGTGAGAGTCTACTAAATGAATTATGGTTACATGCTACGCAAGAAAAATATACCTTTACCCATCGATGGCAAAATAACGAGGTTTTGATGTGGAAAAATCTTTTTGTCTTACACAAAAGAGACTCATTTGACCCAAATACTAGACGGGTTATGCATAGAACTCAAATAAGTGGAGATATAAGAATTTCTTAGACCAAAACTTCACCACGCATAAGTGGTCTGAATGTTCTATAAAAAATTGCAGATTTTGCAAAGGGCTTTCCTTCTTTACTTTCGATAACAGCTCCCGCTGTCATTATTCCTGATGGATTTCCTGCGCGTAGTTCCATTGGGTTAGAGTCTTTTCTTTTCACATTATTTGGGATAGTACCCTCAATTGCAGCAGCAACACCAATATTCACTCCGGCAGTACCCATTATTGCTTTATGAGTTTTTTCCATTGAAAACATTCTAGTTGTAATATCTTGATCTTTAGAATTAATTTTGGTTCCATCCAAACTAACATAATCTTTTGCAGAAGTTACAATTCCAATTCTAGGTGTGTTCATTGGTGCATCATCTTCTGATTTTGATAAACCAATAATATGTGCAGACTTTCGTCTTATTTTTTGTATTAAATTCATTTTATCAATTTGTGCATCAAGTACATCTGGTGTTTCTGTACCTTCTAAACCAATATCCTCTGCAAGCAAATATACAAGAGGTGTTGCGGCGTCAATAATACTTACATTAATTTTGCCAAAATCTTTAATTTCTATTTCATCAATTACATTTCCCGTAGGGAGAAGTTTTCCTGTTCCAGACCCTCCAGGTTCTAAATAATCTAATCTAACTTTGGATCCAGTTCCATGAACTCCCGCAATCGAATAGTCACCTTCGATTAATGGTTTTCCATCTTTAACATTAAAAGTTGAATGGATGATTTTGTTAGTATTAACTTGGTAAATTCTTATTTTATTTTCACCCTCTTTTGGTTTAATTATACCCTCTTGAATTGCATAGGGTCCAACTGCACCTGATAAATTACCACAATTATTATTCCATTCTGCAATAGGTTTATCTATAGCAATCTGAATAAAGTTATAGTCAACATCAGCATCATCTCGATCTGATGGACTTATAATAACACACTTAGAAACTGATGATACACCACCACCCATTCCATTTAACTGTCTTTTGTTAAAGTCTGGACTTCCAATAACTTTTAGAAACAAATCATTTAACTCTTTTTGATTTGAGGTAGGTAAATCTTTCTTTTGAAAGAAAACACCTTTACTTGTTCCACCTCGATAATATGTAGCCTTGATCCATCTTTGTGCCATTAATCTTAAGCCTCCTTATAAGCTGTAGGCAAAATCCCACCATTTTTCCAAAAATTTAACTCTTCTGGAACATCTAATCTAGCATTAAGTGTAACTTCAATAATATCACCAGTTTGTTTATGTATTTTCATGAGCACTTTTTTATTTTCATTTGTAATATCATTTAACCCTAATAAGCTAAACTGGTCTGAACTTTCAATATTTAGCTCATTGATACCTTGTCCATTTTCAAATTCTAAAGGGAGCAATCCCATTCCAATTAAATTTGATCTATGAATTCTTTCAAATCCTTTTGCAACTATTGCTCTTACACCAATTAATAATGGTCCTTTAGCGGCTACATCTCTTGACGATCCACATCCATAATTTTCGCCTGCTATAACTATAATTTCTTTTTTCTCTTTTTTATATTGAACTGCAGCTTCATAAATTCTCGTTACTTTATTTTCTGGATATTTAATTGTAAGACTTCCTTCCTGATTGGGTACCATTAAATTTCTTAGTCTTAAACTAGCAAAAGTAGATCTTTCTACAATTTCATGATTGGCTCTTCGAGTTAAATAATTATTAAAATCTTTAGAGTCTAATCCAAGTTTTGTTAAGTAATCCCAAGCTGCTGTTCCTTTTGTTATAACACTAGAGGGAGAAATATGGTCTGTAGTGACAGAGTCACCAAGTAATACTAGTGGTCGGGCTAGTTCTATATCATTAGTTTGATTATCTTCTGCATGTTTTAAGTATGGAGGTTTTTTTATATAAGTACTATCAGGCCAGTCATAATCTTGAGAATTTGAAACATTTAAATTTTCCCATAAACTTCCTCCCTGATACACCTGATCATACTTTTCTCTAAAAGTTTCTGCTTTGTAAAACTCATTTACAATTTTATCCACTTCTATATTTGAAGGCCAAACATCCTTCAAAAAAATATTTTGATCATTAGAACTTTTTCCTAAACTGTCACTTAAAAGATTAATTTTGACATTACCTATTATAGAAAACAGTACCACTAATGCAGGGGATGCCAAGTATGAAGCTCTTATATTTGGATGTATTCTCCCTTGGAAATTTCTATTTCCTGAAAGAACTGCAACTGAAAAAATTTTTTCTTTTTCTATAGTATTTGCTAAGTTTTCGTCTAAAGGTCCTGAGCTGCCGTTACAAGTTGTACATCCAAAACCAACTACATTAAAACCTAATTGATCTAAATATTTTTGCAAACCAGATTTACTTAAAATCTCTGCTGTAACTTTGCTACCCGGTGCAAAAGATGTTTTTACTTTATTATTTTTTTTAAAACCTAGCTCAACTAATTTTTTCGCAATCAAACCTGCTGCAATAACATTTTTTGGATTTGCAGTGTTTGTACAGCTTGTTATTGCCGCAATCATTATGTCTGCATCTTTTACTTTGTAATCAAGATTAGGTACTTCAAATTCATCCTCTCGTAAATCTTGACTGTAAAGCATGTTTGAGTGAGAATTAATTTCATTTGAAAACTTATTTAAATTAATTTTATCCTCAGGATTTTTGGGTCCTGACACACAAGGTTCTATTGAGAATAAATCAAGATTTAAAACTCTGTTATAGTCTGGAGTAATATCAGATCTTCGCCATAGTTTTTGATGTTTTGAATATTCTTCAACAACTTGAATTTCTTCGTCTGTTCTTCCTGTCATACGCAAATAATCTAAAGTTGAATTGTCAACAGGAAATAGGACTGCAGTTGCCCCATACTCCGGTGCCATATTTGAAATAGTTGCTCTATCCCCAACAGTAAGACTTTCAACTCCTTCTCCACAAAATTCAATAAAGCTTCCAACAACCTTATTTTTTCTTAATAATTTTGTAATATATAAAACTAAGTCTGTTGAAGTTATTCCTTCCTTAAGTTGGTTCTTTAAATTTACCCCAACTATCTCTGGCACAGTCATAGGTATTGTTTTTCCAAGCATAGAAATTTCTGCCTCAACTCCACCAACACCCCAACCTAAAACACCTATAGCATTTACCATTGGAGTATGACTATCAGTTCCTATGCAAGTATCTGGATGAATAAGATTTAGATCTTTCTTTTTTTCTCTCCATACGACTTTAGATAAATATTCAATATTTACCTGATGACAAATACCAACCCCTGGTGGAATTACATTAACTTTATCCAAAAATTTTGAACACCATCTTAAAAAAGAAAATCTCTCAGAATTTCTTTCATACTCTTTTTTTAAGTTTTCAATTTCAGCTTTATCATTTCCAAAATAATCAACCTGCAAAGAATGATCAATAACCAAATCTACAGGTACATCTGGTTGAATATCTTTAGAATCAATTCCTTTTTTTTGAAGGGCTTCTCTATAGGCAATAAAATCTACCAACATAACTTTACCTAAAATGTCATGACTTAAAATTCTATTTGGAGCAAAATTAATTGCTTCACCTAATCGTTTTTCTAAAATTGATTTTATTTGAGCTTCAGCATTATCATTACGACCCAAAAGATTCTGCCTAATTATATTTTCTAACAAAATTCTATAGGTATAAGGTATTTTTTCTATATCCTTAATTTTGCTGATATCTGCAAAATGATATTCTTTATTATCAATAGCAATTTTTTTGAAACTTTTAAAAATCATGGTTTTTATTTAATTTAATACTTTAAAAGATTATATAAAGTATTTTCTATATTTTAAAACATCAGGTTATAACAGTTAAAAATATGAATTTTAAAAAAAGATATAAAAAAACAGATTTAATCAAGTTTGCATTTAAGGTTCTAAAAAAAGTTGGCTTAAATAACTTAAATTCAAAAACAGTTGCAAATTTAATAGTGAGAGCAGATGAAAGAGGTGTTTGGTCACACGGGATTGTTAGATTACCAATTTATATAAAAAGGATTGAAAAAAAATCAGCTAAAATTAATCCAATAGTGAAATTTAAAAAAATAACTAATAATATTTTTCATTTGTCAGGTGATAATGGTCTTGGTTATATAGCCGCCAATGAAGGAATAAAAAAATGCGTCTCTCTAGCAAAAAAAAATGGGATTGGTTTGGTAGGAATAAGTGAAAGCAACCATTTTGGAATGGCAGCAAATTATTTAGAAATTGCTGCAAAAAATAAATGTATTGCTTGGGTATTTACTAACGCATCAAAAGCCTTGCCACCTCATGGAGCGATGGCACCTTTCTTTGGCACAAGTCCTTTTGCATTTGGCTGTCCTACAAAAAAAATCAATAAACCTTTTATACTTGATATGGCATCTTCTTCTGTTGCGAGAGGAAAGTTAAAATTTGCTGCTCAAAATAATATTAAAATACCTTTTGGGTATGCATTGGATAAATTTGGAAAACCCACGAATGATGGGGCAAAAGCTTTTGAAGGAATCATGTTACCTTTTGGAGGAATGAAAGGTGCTGGATTATCATGGATGATGGATATAGTAGCTGGAATTTTTACAGGTGCAAATCATAGTGGTAAAGTTAAAAATGCAATTAATGACTTTTCTGGAGCTTCAAATGTAGGTCATTTGATGATTTGTCTTAGAACTGATCTATTTCAATCACACACGAACTTTATAAAAAAAATTGAATTTGGAATTAAGGAGGTAAAAAAACTTAAAAAAGCAAAAGGTTTTAAAAAAATACTACATCCTGGTGAGCCTGAATTTAATAATCAAAATGTAAACTCAAAAAAAGGAATTTTGCTCTCTAAAGAAACTATTAAAGAACTAGAGAAATTATCTAAAAAATATGATGTAAGAAGTCCATTTAAAGTTTAGCAGAGTACTTGCCTGCTATCTTACCAAACACTGCACCTGAAGTTAAACCACTACCACCTGGATAGTTAAAATAAAAAATACCACCTACCATTTCTCCAGCAGCAAAAAGTCCTTTGATAGGCTTCATGACTTTATTTAACACTTGGCATTTCTGATTTACTCTTAATCCACCAAAAGTGAAAGTAATTCCACATGTAACTCCATAAGCATAAAAAGGAGCTTTATCTATTTTATTTGCCCAATTACTTTTGTTAAGTGCTAAACCCTCTGTACATCTTCCATCTTTAATTGTTGGATCATATTTAACTTCTTCTTTAACAGCTTTGTTAAAATCATTTATAGTTTTTAGAGCTTTCTGCGAATTTATACTTGATATTTTTTTAAGTAACTCTTTAATTGAGTTAGCTCTAACCATCGTAGCAGACTTAACATCATACTCTGGATAAAGCATATGTCTCACTTTATGATCAAAAATTTGCCATCCAATTTGATTTGGTTGTTTTATGACCTCTTTTCCAAATTTTGCATAAGTAAAATTTCTAAAATCTTCTCCTTCGTCAACAAATCTCTCTCCATTAGCATTTAAAACAATTCCCCATGGATAACTAATTTTTCGATATTTATTACTTATCTTTAAATCACTAAACTCAGGTCCATTCATATCGTGAAATACTGCATGGCAACCAGACCAATTTCCATAGGGTGAGGCACCTATTTTTAACGCCATACTTAATCCATCACCAGTGTTATGTTTTGTTCCCCTGACTTTTGCCATTTCCCATCCTGGACCAAGATATCTTGTTCTCATTTCAGGACTGGATTCAAAACCTCCACAAGCTAAAACTACGGATTTTGCAGTAATCGTCTTTGGTTTATTTTTACTTATAACTTCAACGCCCTTAATAATATTATCTTCATAAATTAAATCAGTTGCAGCTGTATCATAAAGAATTTCAATTTTATTTTTTTTTATAATCTTAAGCATGGAGTCTATTAGTTTTTCACCTTGACCATTTACCTCTAAAGTCAAGCCTCCCCAATATCTCATCACTCCATTGACTTTGAAAGATTGTCTTCCTTTAATGGGTGTAAATTTTAAACCTTTTTTACTTAACCAATGAATTGTTTCAAAACTTTTTGATGTTAGGATTTTAGATAATTTTTTATCTGTTTTTCCGTCTGTAACTTTATTCATGTCTCTTAAAAAATCAGCGACACTATATTTTCCATAATCTATACTGTTAGAATTTTTTAAATTTGGTATTACTTTTTTTAAATCTGAAAAGTCATTGTAAGCAAACCTATAAGCACCGTTTGTATATCTGCTGTTTCCACCTTTTTCTTTAGAGGAGGCTTTCTCCAATACTAAAACTTTTTCTGCACCATTATCTTTTGCAGAGAGAGCAGCAGACAATGCAGCGTTACCTGCTCCAACAACAATTACATCATAATTTTTCACAATTTTTATTTATATTCTTTTAAAAAAAAAAAAAGATAAATCTTATTTCACAATATAAAACAACCTACTTTATTTGAAATATAATTAATAATATGAAATATGTTAGCGATTTAATTAATCGCTAACATAAAAATGTGATTTTATTTGGATAAAAGCCTACTCAATTTAGAAATATCTTTCATTTTTTCTAATTTACTAACAGCTTGAATAATTGCCTTTGCCTTCTTTGTTGGCCATTTTGCAAATTCACAACAACCCATAAACTTATCTGCTACTTCATCGTATGTCATAGGTATCATTGGACTTCCTTTACCAAAATCTCCTCTACCTGAAATTTTTTTGCCATTTTTAAGATAAATATCAATAATTGTAGTCATTTTGTCGTAACCAGCTGCTTCAGCTATTTTATTTTTATAAAAGTTTATTTTTCTAAGCATGTTTTGAACATCCGGTTTGTTAATTCTTTTATCCTGATATTCTGGAATATATGCTCTTCTCTGAACTAGCAAAATTGCCATAGAATATTCCATACTAAATTTAGCTTGAAACTCATTTGTTGGTCTATGATGAATTAATGCATTTTGCATATTATGATTAGTTCCAACATCAACTTTAATTACATCTTGAGGTTTTATATCGTGCTTCAAAATTAATTCTAACATTTTTGTCATTCCGGGATGGGTTAATGAACCACAGGGATGGGGTTTAATTGAAACACCAGGTTTTGAAAAAGTCCATGGTCTTCCAAGCTGACCTTTAATAGATTTTAAATTATAACCCCCTCCATGGGCTTGAAAAAACCCTCTAGGAGACTCTAAAATTTTATCAGTAGCAGTCCAACCTAAGCCCACAAGATCACAAGCGACAACTCCACTTTCAGCTGCTCTTCCAGCATGTAAGGGTTTAGTCATTGTACCAAAATTTTCTCTTAACCCTGCGCTCAAAGTTGCAGCCACTGCTAAGGATTGTTGAATTTGAGAAACATTATAGCCACGGATTTTTGCTGCAGCTGCAGCTGAGGCTAAAGTTCCACATGTGGATGTTGAATGAAAACCATGCTGATAATGCCTTGGAGACATTGCTTCAGAAACTTTACATTCTACGTCAACACCTATTAAGTAGGCATTTAAGAACTCTTTTCCACTAATTTTCTTTAACTCTCCCTCTGCATATGCGCTTGGTAGGCATGGGGCAGTTGGGTGTGTCAATAATCCATAAACTCTATCTTTTTGTACAGCTAATTGAGTATCATCGTAGTCATCAGAATGTATACCTGTTCCATTTGCTAAGGCAGCAAATCGAGAAGTTACTTTCATTTTAGAGCCAATCACTGTTGCTCTACCTTTTGCAGAGTTTTGTTTTATGTGTTTAAATAAATAATCACCTGTCCTTGCTACAGAACCAGATAAAGCTAAACCAAAACCGTCTAGAATATGTTTTTTTGCTAACTCAACAACATTTTTTGGAATTGAATTAAACTTATTCTTCTTAACAAATTGAGCAACATATTTAGTTAAATTTTTTCCTTTATCAGACTGAATATTTGGCGTGTAAGCTTTTCCCATAATTGATTTCCTTTGCTGTTATTCAACAGTTTCAACAAAAATTTATAGATTGTCAACAAATTTTATATTATAAAATCTTGTTTCACATTGTAAAACTTATGAGTAATATAAAAGTTCTAGATAAAACTTTTCAGATATTAAATTCTTTTGATGATGCTAATAAAAGTATTTCTCTAAAAGATTTAACAATTATTACCAAACTTAATAAATCAACAATATTAAGAATTTGTAATTCATTAATTAAATATAATTTTTTAATTAAAAATGAAATTAATGGAAGCTACCGTCTTGGTCCAGGTAGTTGGAAATTAGGATCAATATACAACTCAAATTTCAGGTCTGGTGAGGAAATAAGAGAAATTTTGGGTAAAATTTGTGCTACGACTGGTCAATCTGCAGGCTATTGGGTCAAGGCTGGTACAAAAAAAGTTTGTTTATATAGAGTGAATTCTAAATCTGAATTAAATCATTATGTAGTTGAGGGTACAACTTTTGAATTAAAATCAGCAACAGGAAAAGTTTTAAGTGCGTTTACTGGTGGAAATGACGATTTAAAAAATGCTATTGAAAAAAAAGGGTACATTTACACTAAAGGTGAAAGATTAGATAATATAGCAAGTGTTGCAATTCCAATTTTTGATAATCAAAATAATTTTAGAGGTACTTTAAGTATATCAGGCTGGAAACAATTTTTTACTAGCAAAACAGTATCAAGTTTCTATAAAACCTTATTGAAATATAAAGACCAAATTAAAGTATTAATATAATTCAAGTGAATAAAAAAACTTCAAAACTTAAAAAATTTTTAAATGATAAAAATTCATATAAGGTTCCATCATGTCATGATCCTTTGACAGCTAAATTAATTGAAAAAAAAGGTTTTAAAGTTTCATTCATTGGTGGTTTCGCTCTTTCCTCTGCTAGTCTTGGTTATCCCGACGCAAGTATTATCACCCAGAAAGAATTGGTAGATGCAACAAGATCAATATGCAATCAGACAAAGAACCCGATAATTGTTGATGCAGATACAGGATTTGGCGGTTTAGCTAATGTATATAAAACTATTAAAGATTTAGAGCAGGCAGGTGCATCAGCTGTTATTTTAGAAGATCAAATTTTTCCAAAAAGATGCGCACTTACTAAAAAAGTAAAATTATTAGATTTAAAGAAATCTGAAAAAAGAATTAAAACAGCAATTAAAGCTTCAAAAGAGAATAATAATATTTTGATATTTGCTAGAACTGATGCTTTAAGTGTGGGCTCTATTAAAGAGTCTATAAAAAGAGCTAAAATGTTTAAAAAATTAGGTGCACATGCCGTATTTATAACTGGAATTAATAGTCTTAGAGAAATAAAATTAATTAAACAAAATTTAAAAAAAATTCCATTAATAATTAATATTACTCAAGATATAAAATTTAATATATCAGATATTAAGAAAAGCGATTTCAAGTTCATTCTCTATTCTCAGCAACTCTTGAATAGCTATATCGATACAGTCAATTCAACATTAAAATTAATTAAAAATAATAAAAATCCTAAATTTAAAAACAAAGCATCAGATACTTTATCTTTGTTAAATTTTAAAAAGTATTTATCAATTGAAAATAATTGAAAATGAAAGAATATTATTTAGCCTTTAGACGTAGTTTAAAAAGTATTATTATTGGCATTATTGGTGGATATATTGGTACATTAATTAATTTACCATTACCTTGGTTGTTGGGGGCTCTATTATTAAACCTCTTTGTATCCTTTAGTAGTTACAAAGTTACTTTTGATAAAAAAATTTTTTTACCCGTCCTTTTGATTATAGGTGTAATTCTTGCAGGTTCCTTCAACATAACTTTACTTTATAAAATCCACTTGTGGATTTACTCTTCAATAGCAATGATTTTATGCACAATAGCAGGAACTATCGCAGCATCTTTTTATTTTTATAAGATATGTAAATTTAACAAGTTGGTTTCTATTTTGGCAGCTCTACCTGGAGCATTTGTAGTTATAGCTGGAGCAATTAATGATATCACTACAGATAAAAAAAAAAGTGGGCAAGTTGTAATTCCTCAAGCTACTAGAGTCTTGTTTATTGTTTTATTTTTACCCTTTATTTTTGTCACTCAGATTGGATATCAAGAAATAGATTCTTTTGGTAATACCCCAACATTTGATTTGAGATACTTTGGGGAATTAATATTTTTAATTATAGTATCTCTAATAGGTACAAAAGTCTTAGAAAAGTTCAGAATACCATCAGCACCAATACTTGCAGCAATGATTGTTGCAGGTTTTTTTTATACATTTGAGTTTACTACAGCAAAGTTTCCTGATGTATTTATAAATGTTGCCTTTGTATTTTTAGGATCCGCAATTGGCTGTAGACTAAGTGGATTAGCTCCAAAAGAGATTTTATTTTACTCATTTCATGGAGCAATTATGTCAGCAATTTTGTTGGCAATTGCAGCTTTCTTTGCATACTTACTAAAAATATTCTTTGGCTTTGATTTTATGTCAGCTTTTTTAAGTTTTGCACCAGGTGGATTACATGAAATGGTTGTTATAAGTGTTGCATACAATATAGATCCACTTTTTGTAAGCTATCACCATTTTTTGAGAATTTTTTTCATAATATTTTCTATCCCATTTATTTTAAAAATAATGAAGAAAAAAAAATAATTTAAATATTAATAATTAAAATAATAATGTAATTTAATTTACACATTATCATGGAAACTAATTCAGCAATTAATCTAAAAGAACATAAAATTTTTTTTGTAGGAGGGGAGAGTTTTTTAGCTGATGGAAAAAAAGTTATCAGAGGACAAATGTATGTGGAGCAATTTGAACCTGTTAAAACTAATAATAAAAATATTATTTTAATTCATGGTGGTGGACAAAGTGGATCAGGTTTTATTACTACAGCGGACGGCAGACGAGGGTGGATGCATGATTTTTTATCCTCAGGATACACAGTTTATGTTGTAGATCAACCAGGTAGAGCAAGATCTGGTTATTCAGAAAAATTGTATGGTAATTATATAGATAGAGAGACAAATATAGACGATGTTGAAAGAAGATTTACGGGCATGTCAAAAAAAGGAAATTGGCCACAATCAAAAACACATACTCAGTGGCCTGGAACTGGATTAAGAGGAGATAATATTTTTGAGCAATACATGGCCTCACAAGTAAATACTATGTCAGATAGAATTTATATAGAAGAGATATCAAAAAAAGCACTTTCCGAATTGATTGATTTGATAGGACACACTGCAGTTTTAGGTCATAGTCAAGGGGGACCTTTTTGTTGGCTTGCTGCTGATTTAAGACCAGACAAAGTAAAATGTTGCATAGCTGTGGAACCAAATGGACCTCCTTTTTTTAATGTTTCTTACGGAGGTGTTAAGCATAGTCATTTAGATAAGCAAACATTTAAAAAAAATGAGTATGATAAAGATTGGTATCAAACTAGTTCTGAACTAGATCGAATTAATGGAATCACCTATTCACAATTGACATATGACCCTCCTTTAAAAAAAGATGAAAAATTAATTCCTGAGCTTGATAAAAACAATACAAAGGATGATTTGGTTCAGTGTTTCTTACAAAAAGAACCTGCAAGAAAATTGAAAAATTTGTCCAAAACAAATATTCTTATTCTGACAGGTCAGTCCTCATATCATGCACCATACGATCATGGAACTAGTAATTTTTTAAATCAAGCAGGGGTTAAGCACGAATTTATTAGGCTGGAGGATCACGACATAATGGGTAATGGTCATATGATGATGCATGAAAAAAATAGCAAAGAAATTTCTACATTTATTAGTAATTGGATAGAAAAAAATTATATCATTTAGTTATTTATGTATAATCAACCACTGATTATATAGAGTAATATGATTAATAAAATTGTAAATTTAGGTGACTCAGCTTTATATTGTGATTTTGGACAAGAAGTAAATAAGGAAATTAATTCTAAAGTAATAAAATATTTTAATTCTGTTAGAAAAAGTAATATCGAAGGTATTACCAATGTTACTCCTTCATACAACAAACTTATAATTTCTTTTAATTTATCAATCACAAATTTTAAAAAAATAAAAAAAGAAATTGAGGTATTAAATATCGATTATGAAAATAAAATTATTAATAAAGAAATACAAATACCAGTTTGCTGTGAAAGCTCTTTTTCTCTAGATATTAAAAGATTAGAAAAAAAATTGAGTTTAAACAGAGAACAAATTCTAGAAAAATTTTTTAATAAAAAATACTTTTGTTACATGACTGGATTTATAGCTGGTATGCCTTTCTTAGGGGATCTAGATGAAAATATGAGAGCTAATAGGTTAGAAACTCCACGTGTTAAAGTACCTAAGGGATCAATTGGATTAACTGAACAATTTACAAATATTTATACATTTGAAAGTCCCGGTGGTTGGAACATTATTGGAAACACTCCTTTGAATATTTTCAATAATCTAAATGAAAATGAACCAAACTTAATTAGTCCAGGAGATACAGTCATTTTCAAAGAAATAACTTCTAGTGAATATAAAAATTATCATGATTAATTCTTATTTTAAATTCATCAGATCTGGAATAAATACAACCTATCAGGATAAAGGTAGAGAAAATTTATATCATATTGGAATTCCATATAGTGGAGCCATGGATAATAGAAATTTTCTTATTGCAAATAAATTAGTTAACAATAACTTAAATGCACCTGTTTTAGAATTTGCCTATCAAGGTCCTCATCTAAAATACCAAGGAGATACAATAATTATTGCTATAACTGGCGATGTAATTTTTAAAATTATAAAAAATGGTGTTGAATACACTGGAAATTGTTATGAGAGCTATCAAATAGAAAACGGAGATGAAATAGATATAATCTCAACTAACAAAACGATATATGGATATTTAGCTATTGGTGGGGAAATTGATATAAAGTTTCAGTGGAAAAGTTGCTCAATTAATACCAATGCTAAAATAGGCTCTAATAATGGAAAGAAATTAGAAAACAATCAGACTATAAAACTATTAAAATTAAATTCTAACAAAGACAAAAAAAAAATAGATTATACCAATTCAAAAGTTGAAAATATTAGAGTTATTAAAGGTACAAATTTTAATTACTTTTCAGACGAAGGAATAAAAACTTTTTTTGAAAAAAAATTTATAGTTTCAAAACTGTCTGACAGAATGGGAATGAGACTTCAAGGAAATAAAATAAATAATGTTGTAAATACAAATATAAAGTCTGAAGGATTAATTAAAGGTGTAATTCAAGTTCCACCAGACGGAAATCCAATTATAATGTTATCAGATCATGGAACAATTGGTGGCTATCCAAAAATTGGGGTTGTAGCTAGTGTCGATTATGACCGATTGGTTCAAATAACCCCAGGATCAGAAATTAAATTTACAGAAATACAATTAACTGATGCAGAAACATTGTTTAAGCTGTATGAGATGGATACGGACAATCTACTTAGTCAAATTTAATGAATGTAATTAGAAAATTGCCAGGTCCCTTATTAGTATTTCTTGGTGCTTGCAGTCTAAGTTTTGGCGGTTTAATAGTTAAGTCGTTTGAAGGTGCAACTCTTTGGCAAATCTTATTTTGGAGAACAGTTTTTTTTCTAATCATAATTAGTCTTTACTTAATCATAACCTACAAAAAAAAAGTATTTCGTTCATTCTATAATTTAGGATTTCCAGGATTTATTGGAGGTTTTGTTTTATCATTTGGTTTTTGCGGATACGTTTTTGCAATGTATAACACTACTGTCGCAAATGCTAATTTCATAATTCAAACTCAAACAATTTTTTTAGCAATTTTTGGATATTTTTTTCTAAAGGAAAAAATTTCAGTCATCACACTTACTTCTATTATATTGGCAATTTCTGGTATCCTCTTGATGGTAGGAAACTCTTTATCCCCAGGTCAAATGACAGGAAATGTTGCTGCGTTTATAATGCCAATTTCGTTTGCAGTTTTAATATTAGTTGTAAGAAAATATCCTAATGTAGATATGGTGCCAGCACAATTTATTGCTGGAATTTTTGCTCTAACTATTGGTTTTTTAATGTCTGGAAAAATTTTAATTTCTGCATATGATATTTTTCTAGGTTTCCTTGCAGGTTTTATGCAATTAGGATTTGGATTTATTTTAATTACAATTGGTGCTCAAAGAACACCATCCGCTATGGTTGGAATCATAATGTTAACAGAGGCAGTTCTCGGACCACTTTGGGCATGGATATTTATTAACGAACAGCCACCATTTATAGTGATTATTGGAGGGGCAATTGTAATTTTTGCAGTATTACTTCAATTTTACAATCTTTATTCCTTAGAAAAAAAGACTGCTTAAAATATTGACATTAATCAATATATGTTAGATTATTTCACTACGGGAGAGATCATAATTTTATTGTGACACCGAAGGAGCAACCACCCAGGAAACTCTCAGGTAAAAGGACCGTAACATATTAACTCTGGAAAGAGATTAGATTCTCGCCGAAGGAGTAAAACTCTCAGGCAAATATACAGATGGGTACAAAGAGTTAGTATGGAAATTAAAAAAACATCTTTAAATAAGTTACATCAAGATTGTCAGGCAAAGTTTGTCGAATTTGCTGGTTATGAGATGCCAATTCAATATAGCAAAGGTGTCATAGAAGAGCATAAATTTACAAGATCACATGCTGGTATTTTTGATGTTTCACATATGGGTCAGTTATTTATTTATGGAAATGAAAATCTAACATCCGATCTTGAAAAAATTTTTCCTTTAGATCTAAAAAATCTTCAACAAAATTGCTCTAAGTACAGTTTTCTTATGAACGAGGAGGCAGGTATTTATGATGATCTTATAATTACCAAACTGGAAAATGGATACTTAATTATTTTAAATGCTGCATGCAAAGAAAAAGATTTTGAAATTTTAAACAATATATTATCTAAAAAATATAAAATGGAATTAAGTAATGATAGAGCTCTAGTTGCAATACAAGGTCCAAAAGCAGTAGAAATTTTAAATGAAACTATAAATGGGGTTAAAAACCTAACTTTTATGACTGGTGACTGGTTTGATTATAATGGTCAAAAGTTATTTGTTACTAGATCAGGATATACAGGAGAGGATGGTTTTGAAATATCCATTCTAAATGATTTAGCTGAAGAATTCACAAAAAGCTTAATTAAGAAGGGTGCAGAATTAATTGGTCTTGGAGCAAGAGATACTTTGAGATTAGAGGCTGGATTATGTTTATATGGTCATGAGTTAGACCTAAATAAAACTCCAGTAGAGGCAAACCTTAAATGGGCAATATCAAAGGAAAGATTATCGAATGGAGGTTTTGTTGGCTCTAATAAAATAATTAATCAAATTAAGGATGGTGCAAAACAAATAAGAGTTGGAATTAAACCTGAAGGCAGATTAATCGCTAGAGAAAAGACAAAGATTTTTAATGAAAGTGAGTTACCAATTGGAGAAATAACAAGCGGCACATTTGGTCCAAGTATTAATGGTCCAATAGCAATGGGATATGTTGATAAAGAATTTTCTAAAATCGATACTAAAATTTTATTAGAGGTAAGAGGTAAAAAACATCCAGCAAATATTTGTAAGTTACCGTTCTACAAAAAAAGTTACGTGAAAGGAGTGAATTAATGAGTGAAGTTAAATTTTCAAAAGAACATGAGTGGATTACTTTAGCAGGAGATGTAGCCACAATTGGTATAACTCAACACGCAACTGAAATGCTAGGTGATATAGTATTTGCAGAATTACCTGAGAAGGGCTCAAATGTTGAAAAGGATGGAACCGCTGGAGTAGTTGAATCTACTAAAGCTGCGAGTGACGTTTATACACCTGTAAGTGGGGAAGTTGTTGATATAAACCAAGCTATTGTTGATGATCCTGCAAAAATAAATGAGGATCCTGAGGGTGCAGCTTGGTTTTTTAAATTAAAAATGAAAGATATTTCTGAGTTAGATAGTTTAATGAATAAAGAGGAATACGATAAGTTTGCAAAGGAGAGCTCTAGTTAATGTTACATAATTCACAAAAAGATTTTTTGAGAAGACATATCGGTCCGTCTGAGGAAGATCAAAAAAAAATGCTCAGTGAACTTAAATATAGTTCTTTAGATGACCTTATAAAAAATACTGTTCCAGAAAAAATACAGTTTAAAGGTGAACTAAATATTGGCGAGTCTAATTCAGAATATGAAGCGCTAAGAAAATTAAAAGTGATTTCAAAAAAAAATCAGATTTACTCTAATTTTATTGGAATGGGATACTACGGAACTTATACTCCATATGTAATTTTACGAAATATATTAGAAAATCCTGGTTGGTACACTTCATACACACCTTATCAGCCTGAAGTAGCTCAAGGTAGGTTAGAAATGTTACTGAACTTCCAACAGATGATTGTCGATTTTACTGGTATGGACATTGCTAATGCATCTTTACTTGATGAAAGTACAGCTGCTGCAGAAGCCGTGGGTTTGAGTTACAGGTTAAATAAAAGTGATTGCAAACTAGTATTTGTATCAGAAAACTGTCATCCACAAACAATTGATCTCATAAAAACTAGGGCAGAACCAATGGGGCTCAAAGTTCTTGTCGGGAATGAAGATAAAGTTTTAGAGAATTTAAAAGAAGATGTTGTATGTGGAATTTTACAATATCCTGGAACCTTAGGTGACATTAAAGATCCAAGTGAATCAATAAGTAAAATCCATAAAAAGAATGGTAAAGCGATACTTGCATGCGATTTACTTTCACTTGCTAAATTGAAAACACCAAGAGAACTAGGTGCTGATATAGCCGTGGGTAGTTCTCAACGGTTTGGAATTCCGATGGGTTATGGTGGTCCTCACGCAGCATTTTTTGCAACAAAAGATGAATATAAAAGATCTTTACCAGGTAGATTAGTAGGAGTTTCAGTGGATAGACACGGAAATAAAGCCTATAGATTATCATTACAAACTAGAGAGCAGCACATAAGAAGAGATAAAGCTACAAGCAACATTTGTACAGCTCAAGCCTTATTAGCAATTGTGTCAGCAGCATATGCTATTTATCACGGTCCAGAGGGAATTAAAAATATTTCTGAAAGAGTGTCTCAATTAGCAAAAAATTTTGCTGATAAAATAAAACAATCTGGATATGAATTATATTCAGATTATTTTTTTGATACTGTAACTATTATCACTAAAGATAAGACTGATCAGATTTTCGAAAATGCTTTAAATCAAAAAGTTAATATTAGAAAAGTAAATTCGGAAATGTTATCAGTATCTTTCGATGAAAGAAAAAATGTTTATAGAGTAAACCAACTACTAAAAATCTTTAATGCAGCAGAGTCAATTAAAAAAGAAGATCCTGTAGCAAATTTAGTAAATTTACCAAAAAATTTAATTAGATCTTCTAAATATTTAGAACACCCTGTTTTTAATTCATATCATTCAGAGACAGAAATGCTTAGATATCTTAAAAAGTTAGAAGATAAAGATATAGCTCTTAACAGAACCATGATTGCACTAGGCTCATGTACTATGAAATTAAATGCTACTGCAGAAATGATACCTATTTCATGGAGAGAATTAGCTGAGCCTCATCCGTTTGTGCCTGTTGAACAGATGGAGGGTTATCGAGAATTGTTCACTGATCTCAAAAATTGGCTAAGATCAATCACTGGTTTTTCTGGAGTTTCGCTTCAGCCGAATGCAGGTGCTCAAGGTGAATATGCGGGATTAATGGTAATACGAAAATATCACTTAGACAGAGGTGATGAAAATAGAAATATATGTTTAATACCTAGCTCAGCACATGGAACAAATCCAGCAAGTGCACAAATGGTTGGAATGAAAGTTGTAGTAGTTGATTGTGATAAAGAAGGGAATGTAGATTTTGAAGATTTAAAGAAAAAAGCGGAAACACATTCAGAAAATCTTGGAGCTTTGATGGTTACATATCCATCAACACATGGTGTTTTTGAAGAAAAAATATCAGATATCTGTGATTTAGTTCATAAACATGGTGGTCAAGTTTATATGGATGGTGCAAACCTAAATGCGCTTGTAGGTATTGCAAAACCTGGAAATTTCGGTCCAGATGTTTGTCATATAAACTTACACAAAACTTTCTGTATTCCACATGGTGGTGGAGGACCAGGTATGGGTCCAATTGCTTGCAAAAGACACTTACAAGTTTATCTGCCCAATCATCCAGTGGTTAAAGATTGTGGTCCTGCAACAGGTATAGGCGCAGTTTCTGCAGCACCATGGGGTAGTTCAAGTATTTTATCTATTTCATGGATGTATATAAAAATGATGGGTTCTCAAGGTTTAAAATTAGCAACAGAAGTTGCCATTTTAAACGCCAATTATATAGCTCATAGATTAAAAAACCATTTTCCAATTTTATACAAAGGTACTAATGGGAATGTTGCGCATGAATGTATAATTGATATTAGATCAATTAAAAGTGAAACGGGTGTGAGCGAAGAAGACATTGCAAAAAGATTAATAGACTATGGGTTCCATGCACCAACAATGTCTTGGCCAGTTGCTGGTACAATGATGATAGAGCCTACCGAGAGTGAAAGTTTAACAGAAATGGATAGATTTTGTGATACTTTAATAAATATTAAAACGGAAATAGAAATGATCAAGTCGGGTAAATTTGATAAAATAGATAATCCAATTAAAAATGCACCTCACACTGATATTGAACTTTCGTCAGATGAATGGGAACACAAATATTCTAGACAGCAAGCAGCGTATCCTGCAAAATTCTTGAAAACAAATAAATTTTGGCCTCCAGTCGCAAGAGTAGACAATGTTTATGGAGATAAAAATATTTTTTGTACTTGTCCAAGTATAGATGAGTTTAAAGAAGATGCAGCATAAAAATTAATGAAAATTGCTGTTGTCGGCTCAGGTATTTCTGGTTTAAGTGCTGCATACTATTTATCCAAAAAACATCATGTAGATCTTTTTGAAAAAGAAGACCGTTTTGGGGGCCACTCACATACCATTGATCTTACTTTTGGAGAAAAAAAAGTCTCTGTTGATATAGGTTTTATTGTATTTAACTTTCAAACATACCCAAATTTAATAAAATTTTTTAAAGAAAATAGTATTGAAATTGAAAAAAGTGACATGTCTTTTTCAGTTTCAGTTGATAATACAAATTTTGAATATTGTGGAAAAGGGATAAGTGGTATTTTCTCTAACAGATTAAATTTGTTTAATTTAAAATTTTTAAAAATGTTCTTTGATATAATTAAATTTTATAAAAAAAGTGATCAAGAAAGTATCTCAGAAGAAAAATTAACTTTAGGTGAATATCTTAAAAAAAATAGATTATCAAAACCATTTGTAGATTACCATATAATTCCCATGGTTTCAGCTATTTGGTCAATGCCCCCATTAGAAGCAAGTAAGATGCCAATAAATTTTTTTTTAAAATTTTTCCAAAATCATGGTTTATTTAAATTAAAAAATAGACCTCAATGGTATACGGTATCAAATAGAAGCAGAACTTATGTAAATCACATCATATCAAACATTAGTGGTGAGTATTATAAAAATTATAAAGTTAAAAAATTAAAAAGAAAGCACTCAGGTATTGATTTATACTATGGAGGGCAAAGTGAGTTTTTTGATTATGACAAAGTAGTCATAGCAACTCATGCAGATGAAGCTTTAGAAATAATCGATAATCCAACAGAGGACGAGAAAAAAATTCTATCTAATTTTAGCTATAAAGAAAATATCGCGTATATTCATACGGATGCTAGAGCTATGCCTAAGAACAAAAAAGCTTGGAGTTCTTGGAATTCATCTATCGACGATAAAAATGTTGAAAAGAACTCAATTAGTTATTGGTTAAATTTGTTACAAAATTTAAAGTGTGAACAAGATATTTTTTTGACCTTAAATCCATATTTTGAGATTGATAAGTCAAAAATACTTAAAAAAGTAAGATTTTCTCATCCATATTATGATCAAATAGCATTAGATACGCAACACGAGCTCTCTAAATTACAAAATCAAAAAGATCTACTTTTTTGTGGAAGTTATTTTGGTTACGGATTTCATGAAGATGGAATAAAATCATCTATTGAAATGCTGAATAACCTTAATGATTAACTCTTGTATATATACTGGAACAGTAATCCATAAACGATTTAAACCTAAAGAGCATTTCTTTAAATATAAAGTTTTTTCATTGTTGATAGATTTATCTGAACTTGAGACATTGAATGATAAAATAAGATTTTTTTCTCTAAATCGTTTTAATTTAATCAGTTTTCAAGAAAAAGATCATGGAGAACGAGACGGTTCATCACTAACCAAATGGGTAGAAAAACACCTAAAACAAAATAATATTAAATCAGAAAATATTAAAATTAAACTTTTGTGTTACCCAAGAATATTGGGATACGTTTTTAATCCTCTTAGTATTTTTTTTATTTACGACAATCAAGAACAGTTGGTATCAATTTTATATGAAGTAAAAAATACTTTTGGAGAACAACATACTTATGTATTTAGGGTGGATAACAAAAATAATTTAATAAAAAATAATTGCTCAAAGAAATTTCATGTATCTCCATTTATTGAAATGGACTGTCAGTACTTTTTTAAAATATTAAAACCAGGAGATAAATTATCAGTAATTATTGATCAATATGATAAAGATGGAAAGATTTTGTTTGCTTCTCAAGATGGTGTAAGAAATGACCTAAATAGTTCACAATTAATTAAATCTTATCTAAAACACCCTTTAATGACTCTAAAAATTATTTCTGCGATACATTTTGAAGCGTTCAAATTATGGTTAAAAGGAATAAGATTAGTAAAAAAAAAATTTAATATTAAAAATAATTTAACAGTTGAGAATTAATGTTTTTAAATAATATATCAGATAAATTGGTTTTTAATTTTTTGAGTAAGATTGATTATGGTTATTTAGAGATTACAACCTTTGATGGAGAACTTCTCAAGTTTGGAAATCAAGAAGAACCACTTAGTGCAAATATAATTATTAAAAAACCAAATTTTAATTATAATTTAATACGTGGTGGAAGTATTGGTTTTGCTGAGTCTTATATGAGAGGTGAATTTGAAACAGATAATCTCTCAAATTTGATTGAGCTTACTGCAAGAAATATAAAAATTATTCACAGGTTTTCAGGTTTATTAGATATCTCCATAATTAATTATATTAAAAATAAAATCATTAAAAATACCAAGAGTAGGAGTAAGGAGAATATCGCTAAGCACTATGATTTAGGGAATGAATTTTTTTCATTATGGCTTGATGATACTTTAACTTATTCGAGTGCTATATTTAATGAAAATTCAAAAAACTTATCTGATGCACAAAACAATAAATATCAAAAATTAATTGATCTTATTAAACCGAATAATGGTGATAAAGTTTTAGAAATTGGTTGTGGGTGGGGTGGTTTTGCTGAGTATTTAGGTAAAAAATATGACATAAAACTTGATTGTATTACTATTTCAAAAAAACAATTTGAATACGCCAAAGAGCGAATTCACAAATGTGGTTTAAATGAAAAAGTTAATATTGAGATTAAAGATTACAGAGATTTACAAGGAAAATATAATTCTATTGCTTCAATAGAAATGATCGAAGCTGTTGGGCAAAATTATCTTGATGGATATTTTAAAACAATTAAAAATAATTTATCAGGAGGTGGTAAAGCAGCTATTCAAGCAATAACAATTGATGACAATTTGTTTGATAGATATAAAAATAAACAAGATTTTATTCAAAAATATATCTTTCCTGGAGGATTTCTTCCCAATAAAAACAGCATAAATAGATATGTTTCAGATAATGGACTGACAATTAACTCATATATCTCATATGCAGATCATTATGCTGAAACCTTAGAAATTTGGAGGAATCAATTTATCAAAAAATGGGAGTTAATTAAAAATCAAGGTTTTGATTTAAAATTTAAGAGAATGTGGGAATTTTATTTATCTTATTGTGAAGCTGGCTTTAAATCAAAGAATATAGATCTAATTCAATTTTCACTGCAAAACAAATAACTGATAAAAGAACATTTATGCAAAATATAAAAACAATTAAATCTATTTTATTGATAATTTGTGCTTTCTTAATTACAAGTTGCTCAAACAACAGTGCTATGAAACCTGAAGATTTTAAAAATAAAGAACCACGATTGATAATTGAAGAATATTTAAGTGGAAATGTTAAGGCATGGGGTGTTTTACAAAACAGATCGGGTAAAGTTACAAGACAGTTTAATGCTGATTTAAATGGAACATGGAATGGCAAACAATTAGTTTTAAAAGAAAAATTTAATTGGGATGATGGTGAAGTTCAAGATAGAGAATGGATAATAAATAAAATTGACGAGCATAATTATGAGGGAACTGCAGGAGATGTTGTAGGTAAAGCTAAAGGATATTCATATGGTCCAGCCTTTAAGTTTGAATATGTTTTATTAGTTCCTGTAAAAGGAAGAGAATTAAAAATCACATTTGATGATTGGATTTTTAAACAAGATGACCGTGTCGCAATCAATAGAGCTACAATGACGAAATTTGGTTTTAAAGTTGCAGAGCTGACTGTAGTGTTTGTTAAAGATTAATTATTTCTTTTGATATTTTGTCAGTCGACCTACTAAATTAAAATATAACTTGCTAGGCAGAAAACTTAAAATTTTAAGTGTAAGTGTAAGTGCTTTTGGAAAATGAATTTCAAAAGACTTTTTATTAACTAAACCATAATAAATTTGATCTGCAGCATATTCTGGTGTCTTTAAGAAAGGCATTTTAAAATCATTTTTATCTGTCATAGGAGTTTTTATAAATCCAGGTGACACTAAACAAACACGTACGTTAGACCTTTTAAAATCAAAATATAGGCTTTCAGCTAGATTGTTTAATGCAGATTTAGATGGACCATAGCCTGTAGAATTAGGAAGTCCCCTGTAACCAGCGATAGAGGAAACTATAGTAATTACACCTTTTTTTCTGTCTTTAAAGTGTTGTTCAACAGCTTTAATGGTATTTACAGTCCCAAAAAAATTAACTTTAAATACTTCTTCCATTTGTTCTACATCAATATCTTTTTCTTTTTTGGGGTTCCATGTCCCTGTTGAAAAAAAACAAATATCAATATCATTAAATTTATTTTTAATTTCATTGAATACCTCAAAACAATTTTCTTTATGAGTAACATCTAAAGGAAAAGCTGTAATATTTTCATATTGATCACAAAGTTCATTTAATAATTCCACTCTTCTTGCAGAAACTGCAACATTCCACCCTTCACTAGAAAATTTAATAGCTAGGGCTTTGCCAATACCTGTACTTCCGCCTGTGATCCATATTGTTTTTTTATTCATAGTTAATCGTATATATTACTAACATGTTTAAAAATAAATTTTTAACTTTTATATCCTTTCTTCTGGTCACTTTTGGAGCTTCAGTTATTGGAAGCTTCGCAACAATTAATTATAAAGAGCCATGGTATTCATTATTGAATAAACCAGCCTTTAATCTTCCAGATTGGGTTTTTGCACCTGTGTGGACGACTTTGTATTTGATGATGACACTTGCAATATGGTTATTTTGGCACTCAAAAAGTAAAAATAAAAATACTGTTTATGTTTATTTAATTCATCTAGTGTTTAATACAACTTGGAGTGTAGTTTTCTTTGTTTTTCACAATATGGTCTTAGCTTTATTTGTATTAATTTTATTAATTGGTCTCATAATTAATCTCATTTTAAGATTTAAACGTGTCAATGTAATTAGTTCCTATTTAATGATTCCTTATTTACTTTGGTGTTGCTTTGCACTATTCCTCAATATTAATCTTATAATGATAAATTAATATGGATGATGTTGTAGTAATAGGTGGTGGAATTATTGGGGCAGCAACCGCCTATTTTTTATCTAAAGAGGGCAGAAAAGTTAAAGTAATTGAGAGAGACCCAACATACAAAACTGCATCATTCCCATTATCATTAGGTGGCTTTAGAAGACAATTTTTTCAAAAAGAAAATATTTTATTAGGAAAATTTGCTAGAGAATTCATTAATCAAATACCACAATTATTAAAAACTGAAAAAAATCCAAACCCTACTGCTAGTATGGTAACAAATGGTTATTTACTAATGTTTGGACCTGAACATGCTGAAGAACAATACCGAGCATTAGAAAATCATAAAAAGTGTGAAGCAGGAACTAAAAATATTAAAGGGTCAGAATTATCAGATATATTCCCCTATATAAATAATGAGGGAATAGAAACAGCAACTTACACCGATAATCAAACTGAAGGGTGGATTGATCCTTTTCTTTTTCATACCGCATTAAAAAGTAAAGCAATTGAGCTTGGAGCTGAATTTATTAAAGGAGAAATTAAAAATATTTCTGAAGTTAGGGCTAAAACCATTGTTTCCGCTGCAGGGTGTTGGACAAAAAAATTACTTGAAGATATTCCTGTAGTACCTCAGAAGCACACAGTATTTAGGGTCAAATGTCCAAAATATATTAAAGAAATGCCTCTAACAGGAGATCTAACGTCAGGTGTTTATTGGAGACCGGAGGGTGGTGAATATTTAGCTGGATCACCTATTTCTGTGTTTGATGCTGATGATTTAGAACCAGCATGGAACGATTTTGAAGAATTAGTTTGGCCAGCATTAGCAAAAAGAATTCCAGCTTTTGAAGAACTAAAACTTACAGGTGGATGGGCTGGATATTACGATTGTAATAAATTAGATAACAATGCAGTGGTTGGCAAACATCCAAAATATGAAAATGTTTATATGGCATCTGGTTTCACTGGAAGAGGATTGATGCAAGCACCTGGTATAGGAAGAGCACTAACAGAATTAATTACAACGGGATCTTACCAAACAATTGATATTAGTGATTTTTCAGTCGAACGAGTGTTAGGTAATAGCGCAAGGCCAGAACCATACGTATTGTAAGTTTAAGTCCCACAAAAAGTTTGATACTTTTCTTTTGATACTGGAGCGGGTGTTTGAAATTTTGAGATATCAACTTTAGGATCATAAGGGCTTTGAGTCACTGACAATAATATATTAAGGGTATTGTAATTATTTTTCTCTGCATCAGATAAAGCCTCTTCTACTTTATGATTTCTAGGAATGATGACTGGATTAACTTTTTTCATTAGTTTAAGTTGTTTTTCTTTATCAGAATTATTTAAACTTGATCTATTTTTCCATGTTTTTAACCAGTCTTCGAAACTTTTATTTTTATAAATTTCATCACCATTATAAATTCCCATTAAAAAACAAAATGTATTTGTGTAATCTGCTTTATTTTTTTCCATCCAATTAAGTAAAGAATTAATCAGCTTTAAGTCATCTTTATTATCACCAACCAAACCAAGTTTAGATTTCATCATATTCAGCCATTTTTGTTCGTAAATATTTTGAAAATTGTCAATAATTTCAGTTGCAGTTTTAATAGCCTGAACTTCATTTTCATCAATTAGAGGAATCAAACATTCAGCAAATCTAGCTAAATTCCATTTTCCAATTGCTGGCTGATTAGAAAATGCATATCTTCCAAATTTATCAATTGAGCTAAAAACGGTTTTAGGATCATAGTAATCCATAAAAGCACAGGGTCCATAATCTATAGTTTCACCTGAAATTGCCATGTTATCAGTATTCATTACTCCGTGAATAAATCCAACTCGCATCCAATTAACTATTAGCTGACATTGTTTCTCAATTACCAAATTTAACAAATCTACAGCTTTTGTTTTGGAAGATTTAATTTCTGGAAAATGTCTATCAACTGTATAATCAACTAACATCTTCAACTCATCAATATTTTGTTTTGCAGCGATGTATTGAAATGTTCCAACTCGAATATGACTAGAGGCAACTCTAGTTAATATTGCACCATCTAATAAATTTTCCCTTACAACCTTTTCTCCAGTTTTAGTCACAGCAAGACTTCTAGTTGTAGGAATATTTAATGAGTTTATTGCCTCACTAATAATATATTCTCTTAGCATTGGTCCCAAAGCTGCACGACCATCACCGCCTCTTGAAAATGAAGTCCTGCCAGATCCTTTGAATTGAATATCATATCTTTTTTTTTTATTAGTTACATGCTCACCAATTAAAACTGCTCTTCCATCACCTAACATTGTAAAATGTCCAAATTGATGTCCTGCATAAGCTTGAGCTATTGAGCTTGTTCCTTCAGGCAGATTATTTCCTGCAAATAGAGCAGATAATTCATTTTTTTCTATTTTAGAAAAATTAAGCCCTAATTCCTTTGCCAAATTTTCATTTAAGATAACCAACTCAGGTTTCAAAACTGAAACAGGTTTAATAATCTCCTTAAAAACTTTTGGTAACTTTGAATAAGAATTATCAAAATTCCATTTAATATAGTTTTTCACAGGTTTTATAGTTTCCAAATATTGTTTAAAATTTCCTCTCTTCTACAAGCTTTTTTGTATTCCAAATACCTTTGAAATTTTTTTACATAAAAATCTTGGTGATAAACCTCAGCTTGGTAAAATTTATTAAAACTTCTTACGTAAGTGACGATTTCTTTATTAAATTTTTTCTCTAATTCACTAATACTATTTTCTATGAGTTTTTTTTCCTCATTATTTTGATAAAAAGCAACTGATCTATAGCTATATCCTTTATCACAAAATTGCCCATAAGGATCGAAGGGATCTATATTTTTCCAAAAAATATTTAGCAATTCTTTAAATGAAATGACTTTTTTGTCATAGATAATTTCAACAACTTCAAAATGGCCAGTCTTACCATAAACTACTTCTTTGTAGGTTGGGTTTTCTGTAGTCCCACCAGAGTAACCCGATATTACCTTTTCAACTCCACTCAATTTTTCAAAGGACTCTTCCATGCACCAAAAACACCCACCAGCAAAATATGCCTTATTTTTTTGGTTTGCTTCTGCTGCGGTAATGAAAGATATGATAAAAATTATGATAGTTAAAAATTTCATACAACATCATAAACAAAAAAAAAGAATTAAGTCTATGATATTAAAGGTAGCTACTTTTTGTAAACTACCTTTAATAAGTATTAGTTTAAGTTATTTTTTTTTATATTTAGCCGCTTCTTCAGATCCACCTGTTGCCGATCCTTTACTGTATGAGTGAGCGCCCATTCCAGCTAATTGGCCATCTTTAACAATAAGATATTGATTTCTAATTTCACTACCTGCAAAGAAACATTCTAAAATTTCTCTTACGCCATCTGCATACCTCGTTTGAGCAGATAATGAAGTTCCAGAAGTGTGTGGTGTCATTCCATGATTGGGCATAGTTCTCCAAACATGATCATTTGGAGCTGGTTGTGGAAACCAAACGTCTCCTGCGTAACCACTTAATTGTCCACTTTTAAGAGCTTTTGCAATAGCCTCACGATTACAAATTTTACCTCTAGCAGTGTTAACAATGTATGCACCTTTTTTCATTTTACTTATCATTGCATCATCAAATAGGTTTTCAGTTTCTGGATGGAGTGGACAATTAATTGTCACCACATCACAGACTTTGACCATAGACTCTACAGACTCATGAAAAGTTAAATTTAATTCCTTTTCAACACTTTCAGGTAGTTTATGTCTATCAAAGTAATGTAAATGTACATCAAATGGTTTCATCTTTCTAAGTGCATCTAATCCAATACGACCTGCGGCAACTGTTCCGATATGCATACCCTCAACGTCATAAGATCTTTGCACAGCATCTGCTATATTCCAACCACCTTCATTAACGATCCTATGTTGATTGTGATAATCTCTTACCATTGAAACAATCATCATTACTATATGTTCTGCAACTGATCTTGAATTACAAAATGTAACTTCCACTACATCAATTTTGTTATCCATTGCTGCTTGTAAATCAACATGGTCTGAACCAATTCCAGCAGTAATAGCCATTTTTAAATTTTTTGCTTTAGCAATTCTTTCTTTTGTTAAATAGTAAGGAAAAAATGGTTGAGATATAACAATATCTGCATCAACGATATGTTTATCTGCTTCACATCCATCTCCATCTTTACTATTTGTTACAACAAATTCATGTCCATTAGACTCTAAATATTTTCTTAATCCTAATCCTCCTGAAACACATCCTAATAATTCACCTGGTGTGAAGTCTCTACCTTTTGGACTTGGTAAAGTCATTCCATCTGGATATTTTTCTAATTTAGGAAGATCACTAAGTGGATATGATTTTGGCATTCCACCTTTAGGATCATCGTATAATACGCACAATATCTTCATTTAATCTCCTGTATGTAATAAAATGTTAATTTATTTTTGGCCATCTAACCTTATTTTCATGAGGCTAGCAAACAAATTATTTCTTAGAGGGATAATTTTTTTTTAGGATTAATCGATTAATAATTATTGCAAAAATTAGAATAATTATTGAACCAGAAATCACAGGCGTCAATAAGTAGTCCACCGACACACTACCCATTATGACTATAATGGGATTTCCACCAGCTGGTGGATGAGTTACATTAAATAATATCATCAATCCAACACCAAAACCTACAGCCAAAGGGATAGTTAAATATAAAGGCAAAGGTATAAAGTATAAAAAAATCATTCCCACAATTGCAGTAAGAACGTGACCAAAGAAAACATTTTTTGGCTGAGCGAAAGGACTTTCTGGATATCCATAGAGTAGAACCATTGAAGATCCAAAGGAAGCAATTAAAAATATTCCATACTGAGTTTTGTAAGTTAAAAGAGTAAGTATTCCAATTGTAATAATCGAAAAGAGTCCTGCGTAGAATGATTGCTTTAAATTCCCCATAATTTAATTTGATATAATCTTTTTTAAGGCATTGAAAGGAAGAAGAATACATTCTTTTCTTGATAAATTTTTTTGATCAAACAATTTACTTAAAAAAGACCATTTTTTTTCAATACTTTCTTGTTCTTTATTGAAAAAAGATTTTGCATAATCACAAAGCTCTTTAATTTTATTTTTTTTGGAGTTTATCAAATTTTTTGACAATAGACTTGCAGTAGCTTGACAATAAACACATGATTTTCCCTGGTAGCCAAAATCGACAAGTTTTTCATTTTTCATAACTAATTTAATTTCAATTTCATCACCACATAAAGGATTTTTGGATTTTGCAGCATGAGTGTAGTTTTTGATATTTTTGTTATTTTCCGTATCTGAAGCAATCTCTAAAATTTTTAAATCCATATAAATTTTTAATATTATTTCATATATATCACTGATTTTAAATTTAGATTTAAAATATATTTTTGTTGTAGAAAATTCTATTTAGAATTAGATTTTGGCATATGATTGAGCTTAGAAGTCCCAAAATATCTATTCCAGTTGTTTTATTTGCAGGCTTACTGTGGTCATTTGGCCCGTTAGTTGTGAGATACATGGATAATCCGCAACTAGTCCCATGGCAGTATATTTTTGGAAGAGGTTTAACTATTTTCATTTTATTAAATCTTTATTTATTTTTTGAAGAAGGAAAAAATTTTTACAAAAATTATTTCAAAATAGGTTTATCAGGTATGATAGGTGGCTCTGGCCTAGGTGTTGCGATGATAACCTTTATTTATTCAATTACCAACACTAGTGCTGCGGTAACATTACTTTGTTTGGCTGCAATGCCTTTTTTTACGGCATTATTAGCTTTTTTGTTTTTAAAAGAAAAAATTTCTTTAAATGTTTGGATTTCAATTGTCATAGCAACTGCTGGTATATTAATTATGGCACTTGGTAATACTAGTGAAAAATCTTTAATTGGATTTGTATTTGGTCTTACAGCTTCAATTGGTTTTTCAGTTTTTTCAGTGACATTAAGATGGAGAAAAGAAACTCCCAAATTTACAACAGTTGCTTTTGCAGGTTTCTTTTGTGTTTTTTTTTCATCTATAGCAATCATTACAAAAGATTTAGTATTTTTTTCGTCAAGCTATAATGGAACTTTATTTTCTTTACATGGAACCTTAGTCTGTTTTGGCCTAATATTATATTCAATTGGATCAAAAGCTATCCCTGCAGCAGAACTGACCTTGCTTTCTTTAACTGAAGTAATAGGTGGAATATTTTGGGTATGGTTACCATTATTTGGCATAAATGAAGTTCCCACAACAAACACAATCATTGGCGGATTTTTTCTTTTTATCTCAATAGTTTATTACAGTTTAATTATGAGATGGAATAAAAGATACATCGCTTTAAATTAATCTATGAACAAAAAAAATATGATCGTGAACAGTTGGAACGAGTGGGATCCATTAAAACATGTGATTGTTGGAAAAGCTGATGGCACCTGTATTCCAGCCCCTGAACCAGCACTTGATGCTAAAGTCCCTGAAGATAGTGATATGCGAGGCCAGTTTGGACCAAGAACTAAAGATACAGTTGATAAAGCCAATCAACTTTTAGATGATTTCTCAAATATTCTTCAGAAAAGAGGAATTAAAGTTGATCGACCAACACCTATAAATTTTAATCAAAAAACATCTACTCCTGATTGGGAAGCAGAAACTATGTTTGGCTGTATGCCACCAAGAGATGTTTTGTTGACCGTTGGTAATGAAATTTTAGAAGCGACAATGAGCTATCGTTGTCGTTGGTTTGAATATTTATGTTACAGACCACTTCTACAAGATTATTACAATCAAGATCCAAATATGAGACATGAGTCTGCACCAAAACCTAGATTGACAGACCTTGATTATAGAAAAGATTACTTATCAGATAAAATTGGAGTTCAGAAAAGATTAGAATGGACAGAAAAAAAACATTTTGTAACAACGGAGGAAGAACCACTATTTGATGCAGCTGATGTATTGAGATTTGGAAAAGATTTAGTAGTGCAACATGGTTTTACTACAAATCTAAAAGGTATTGATTGGTTAAAACGACATTATAAAGGTCACAGAATTCATGCAGTGAACTTTCCTGGTGATCCATACCCAATCCACATTGATGCAACCTTCACACCAATAAAAGAAGGTTTAATAATAAATAATCCTCAAAGAAGACTACCAAAAGAACAAAGAAAATTATTTGAAAATAATGGATGGGAAATAATTGATAGCGCACAACCAGCACACAACGAACCGCCCCCATTATGCTATTCATCAACTTGGTTATCTATGAATGTGTTAGTTTTAGATTCTAAAACTGTGTGTGTTGAAAAAAGTGAGACTTATCAAGCAGAACAATTAGATAAACTTGGAATGGAAGTGGTTCCAGTAGAGCTACGAGATGCTTATGCATTTGGAGGAGGACTTCATTGTTGTACTGCAGATGTATACCGAGAAGGTGAATTAAAGGATTATTTTCCTAAACAATAAGTCTCTAATTTGGATTTTGCTTTAAAAATTCTATATATTTTATAACTTCATCAAACTTTTCATCAGGGATATCTTTATAACTTGCATTAAATTTAGATTTAACACAAATAGCTACATGCGCATAAGCATTCCTACCTTTTGGATGATTAGGATGATCAGGTAATTGTCCGTCCAAATAATCGCCAGCTTCCTGAATAATTTTCCAGAGTTTACTTGCGTTTTCTTTATTCATTCAACCTCAAATCTTGTTTTATCTTAAAATGTTCTAGTTTGGGGACTAGTTTGTTGCTTAAATTGATAATTCTTTAAGCGATTCGTTTTTAATGAAAGTTAAATAGTCTGCATAACTAGTGTGAAGTAGTGTGAGGTAGTGTCAGGTAGGGTGTACCACTAGCACCCCAAATAATCGCCAGCTTCCTGAATAATTTTCCACAATTTAGTAGTATTAATTTTGTTCATAAAAATCAAAATTTATATAATCTCAATCTAATATGATATTTGTAAAAAATTTTAATTCAATCTCCAATCAGGAATGGCAAACAAGTGAGAAATATCCTGGAGTGAGATGGAAGTTTTTAGTTGATGCAGATATTGATGGAAGCAAAGGAATCTCTTGTGGTTTTGCGGAAGTTTTACCGGGTGGAAAATTAACTTTACATCATCATGCGCCAGACGAAATTTATGTAGTAACTGTTGGTTCTGCAACTTTAAACAAAGATGGTGAACTTGAAGAGATTAAAAAAGGGGACGTTGTTTATATTTCTAATAATGCTAAACATGCACTTAAAAATAATAGCGATGAAACATTTGGATTTTATTGGCTTCTCCCTACAGATCGATTTAAAGAAGTTGAATATTTTTCTGATGAGTAAAACAAATTTAACTTAGACAATGAACACTAAAAAGTTTTTTGTCATCAACCCATGTCTTTTTTATTTTCCATCCAGCTTTATTAGCTAAGTTTTTGAAGGATTTAATTGTGTATTTATGAGAATTTTCAGTATGAATTTCTTCATTTTTTTTTATTAAATAACATGAACCATTAAATCTAATATTATTTTTTTTTTTTGATTTTAGTCTCATCTCAATTCTTTTTTTTTGTTTATTATAAATTGCTAAGTGTTTATAGGAATTCAGATTTATATTTGCTCCTAATTCAGTATTGATTCTTTGTAAAATATTTTTATTGAATTTTGCAGTCACCCCTTTTTTATCATCATAAGCAGTAATTAGAGTTGGGATATCTTTTATTAAATCAGCACCAATGATAATTTTTTTTGCTTTAAATTTTGATTTTAACATTTTTAAAAATTTAACAGCATCCTTTTCTTCAAAATTACCAATAGTTGATCCAGGAAAAAATATAATTATATTTTCAGATGAGTTTATTTTAAAAGGTAGTTTATTATTTCTTGAAAAGTCATATCCTTTAGGAGTAATAGCTATTTTTGGAAATTTTTTTTTAAAACTTTTAGAGATCTTGTTTATATAATCCTCAGAAATATCCAAAGGTATATATTTTTTTGGTTTATCTAAACTGTTAAGAAAAATAGCTATTTTTTTGAAGTCTCCAGCACCTGGTTCAATTAAGACTGCCCTTTTCCCTATTTTATCAGCAATTTCAATTTTATTATCTTTTAAAATTTTTCTTTCAGTTCTTGTTGGGTAATATGTTTTTAACTTGGTAATTTGTTCAAAAAGTTTTGATCCGCGAAAGTCATAAAACCATTTAGAACTTAACTTCTTATTTTTTTTACTTAAACCGAGACTTACTTCTTGTAGAAATGATCTCATTTAGCAAGTCGTAGTCCTGACATTTGCCATTTTTGATGAGGATAAAAGAAATTACGATATGATTTTCTCATTTGGTTTTTTGGTGTGAGGCAAGACCCTCCCTTTAAAACCATCTGATTGACCATAAATTTACCATTGTACTCACTAATATCATCATTGTGGTATTTAAATCCTGGATAAGGAGAAAAGTTAGAAGAAGTCCATTCCCAAACATGTCCCCAATGTTGATTTAAAGCCACACCATTTTTTTTTGAATATGGCTGATATATCTTATCTTCTAAAAAATTTCCATGAATATGATCATTAGAAGCAACTTCCCATTCAAATTCTGTTGGAAGTCGTTTATTACTCCATCTTGCGAAAGCGTCAGCTTCAAAATAGCTAATATTACTTACAGGCGCATTGATATCTATTTCTTTAATTCCGTTTAAAGTGAAGTGATACCATTTACTATTTTCTTTTTTCCAGTAAAGAGGGGATTGCCAATTTTCCTGCTGACATGTTGAAAACCCATCTGACAACCAATGTTCACTTTTGTTATAACCATCATTATTGATAAACTCGATCCATTCACCATTTGTTACTAACTTGTTTGATATTTCAAAAGGTAGGATTAAAACTTCATGTTTAGGTCGCTCACAATCAAAGGAGAAATTTTCATTGTCGGTGCCAACACTTCTAATAGCTTTTTCAAAACCGATCCATTTTTGTTTAATATTTTCATTTTCAATATCTTTTTTAGTTGGATCATATATGGGACCAGTAGGATTGAAACTTAAACCATGTTGTAGATCTGTTAACATTAATTCTTGATGTTGCATTTCATGATGACAGCCTACCTCAATCATATTTAAGTATGAGTTGCTTGACTGACATACCTCTGTAATTCTATGGTTTATAGTTTTTCTATATTCCAGAACCTCCTCAATTCCTGGGCGTGAAATTATATTTCGAAGTGATCTTGTATATCTTGGGCCTGCTTTAACGTAATAGGAATTAAACAAATAATTATAATCTTCATTAAAATACTTATAATTAGATTTTATTTTGCTTAAGACAAATTTTTCAAAAAACCAAGTAGTATGCGCTAGATGCCATTTAATGGGTGATGCATCTTCCATTGATTGGATATTCATGTCCTCTGGACTCAAATTTTCAATAATTTTTATCGATTGATTTCGTGTTTTTTCAAAAAGAATCTGAATGTCGTTATTATTCATAAAAGTATCTGTTTAAACTAACAATAAAGCTAACATACTTCACTTTACAAAACGACGCTGATCATTAGATTTATTGAGATTGTTGATCAGTTGTTTTAACAGTGTCAGAACCTATTTTTGTTGGCTCTTCGATTGGCTCTGTAGTAGGATTTAATTCAATACCTGCAGGCGTAATAGACTGAGGCATTGCAATGAATTGAGAATCTGGATTTTCAACTGCTGGTCTAACTCTAGATCTATAAACACCGTAAAATCCAATTAAAATATGAAAAAACATTAGAAAAACAAAAAAACCATTCAGACCTACTATATCCATAAAAATTGAACATAAAAATGGACCACCAATTGCTCCTAAGCCAAAAATAAATTGTAAACTCGCACCAGCTGCAACAAATTTTTCCTTAGGAATAAAATCATTTGTATGAGCAAGAATTAATGAGAACATTGGTAAACTACAAAAAGAAAATAAAATCAAAAAAAAATAAAACCAAAATTTACTTGTTCCCAAACCTTCTGGTAAATACATTTGTGCAGACGAAAAAATTGCACATAATGAAAAAAAGGCAGCAGCAAAACTCACAAAAATAATTACTTTTCTTCTATCATACATGTCAGACAATTTTCCTATCGGCCACTGAGAAATTGCACCAGAAATAGCTAATAAAAACGTAACTAATGAAATATGAAAAATAGAAAAATTCATTCCTGCAGCATACACAGCTAGTAATGTGAATAACGCAGATTGTATTGTTCCATAAAGAAACGAACTCACCATCCCGAAAGGAGATGAAATATAAACCTCTTGAATCGACATAGATTCAATTTTTTTAAATGTTGGAGGTTTTCTTTTAGTAAGTAAAATTGGTATTAATGCACCTGATGTTATTATTGATATTAATATAAAAGGTTCAAAATTTATTGGATTACTAAAGTTTAAAAAAAACATTCCTATTCCCATGGAACTATATAAAATTACCATGTAGATTGATAAGACACTTCCTCTATTTTTATTACTTGCTCTATCATTTAACCAACTCTCAGCAACTGTATAAATAGAGACCATACTGATACCGGTAAGCACTCTTAATAAAAACCAAACTAATGGACTGACGAACACGGCATGAACTAGAATTACTAAAGATGCGATTGATGCAAAAGCTGCAAAGATTCTAATGTGGCCAACTCTTGATATTAACTTAGGAATAGTGATTGCACCTATAAAATATCCAATGAAATAACCAGACATCATAAATCCAGTTGCGGTTAGACTAAACTCTTCTTTTACAGCTCTAACTCCAAGAAGTGATCCTTGAAAACCGTAGGCAAGCATAATTGCTCCCATACCTAAAAATAAAGCCCACGAATTTTTTAATACCTTGTTCATATGGACCGCTATCTATTTCTGATTTGTGGCCAAATCAAGTTAATTGTAACAGAGCTATGTTTTTTTAAGTTTAAGAAAAGAGTGAATAGCTATCGTCAAAATGATGACTATACCACCTTGAATTGTTTCAAGACTTGGCTGTTCTTTAATGACCATCCAAACCCAAATTGGACCGATGATTGTTTCTAACAAAAAGAACAAGTTAACCTCTTCTGCAGGTATAAATCTTGGAGCAATAGTCACCAAAACAAAAGGTATAGCAACACACATTACACACATTAAAGGGACTATTAAAAGGTCTTTTCCTATTAAAGAATAGGTTTCAATAAAGAAAATGGCAAATACTGCAACTAACAGCTTACCAATTACAGCTGCAGGCACTAGGTTTTTTGTTTTAGCGGATCTAATAGTAACGGCTCCAACCGCCAATCCTAGTGCACAAACAAGCCCCAATAAATCTCCAAAAATGTTTCCTAATTGTAAAGAGTCATAAAATATATATATCGCTGCAAAAAAAGTTACTGCGATTGCTGTCCAAGTTTTACTATCTGGCATCTCTTTTAAAAATATTGCCCCTAAAATTGCTGAAAGCATAGGTGCCATAGCAATCATAACCAATGTATTGGCTACATTTGTATTCTGAATAGAAACGACAAAGGCAATATTTGTTAAAGAAAATGTTATTATATAAATTATTCCATGGTGCCCACTTGTGAAAAGCATTTTGAAGAAATTTGCTTTGTAGATAAGCAGCATACCCACTAACACAGTAAAAAACGGAATTATACCTCTATAAAAAACTAAACTCCAAGTATCCACACTAGCCAATCTTATAAACAAACTATCAGGAGTGATAAACATCACAGCAATAAAGGCTAACAAAGATCCTTTTTGCTGATCATTTAAAGTTTTCACGCTCTAAGTTCTTTCCAAAAAATTTTAGCAAGATTTATACCTGATAAATCGAAATGAGTTTTTAGTCCAGTTGGAGAGGTGACATTAATATCTCCATTCAGTTTTTGATCAATAAAGTCTATTCCTGCAAAAAAAATATTTTCTTTTTTTAAATCTTTAGCAATTAGCTTAGATATCTTATTTTCATGCTTACTAAGTTTAATATTTACAGGTATTGCACCTTTACTCAAATTACTCAAAATTGAACCTTTTTTTGGAATTCTTGAGATTGCACCACAGACCTTACCATTAATTATAAAAACTCTTTTGTCACCTTTACTAATTTTAGGTAAAAATTTTTGCAACATTATATGATCATGTTTTTTGATAAAACTATTGATTAGTTTTGAGTCAAATTTATTTAATAAATGTATATCGTTTCCACTGTAACTGTGAATTGGTTTTAAAATTACACGGCTATTTTTTTTGAAAAATTTTTTTATTTCATTAATATTTTTTGTAAAAATAGTGCTCGGCATATATTTTTGATACTTAGCTGAGTATAATTTTTCTGAGACATTTCTAATAGAAGTGGGGTTATTAAGTATTTTTACCTTATGTCTAATTGTGTCTAAAATGTAGGTAGTTGAAATATATTCAAGATTAAATGGAGGATCTTGGCGTATAAGTATAAATTTACATTTAGTAAGGTCTAAATTACATTTTTTTAATATTTTAAAAAATTTTTTTTGTGAGTAATTAAATTTAATAAAAAAACCTTTTGCAATTACTTTTGACTTGATAATTGAAAGATTTTTTGGCTCATAATAGAATATTTCGTAATTTTTATTTTGAGCCTCATTACCCAAAAATATACTTGTATCTGAAACAGGATTTAATTTTGAGGGATGGTTTCCTTGAATAGCAACAATTTTATTTATCATATAATTCATCTAAATTTTCATTTTCTGAAAATTTATTAATCATATGATCTGCGTTTGTTGTCTTATTATCAATTACTTTTTGTAAGTGACTTAAAAAAATTGTTTCGTTGTTTCCTTTTCTGCTTAGAATATCTCTGTTTTCCAAACCTTTTTCAGATAAATTTAATAGTGTGGATGACCAGTAATGAAGATCCTTACCCATTAATTGAGTATTAAATCCTTTTTTTGGTGCTTCTAAATATGCATTAATAATCTTATCTGTTTCCCACTTAGAGACAACTTCATAAACCTCTTCAAGATTCCCATAAAGCATTCCAATATTAAACGCAGGTCCAGCACACAAACAATCCCACCCACAAGTATCCATAGATCTAAGTTCGATATATTTTTTTAACCTATTCTCTGTAAAGATTGTACTTAAATGGGTTGTAAGATCACTCTCTGTAGGTAATCGGTTGTTAATTTCTGAAATTTTACCTTCCATAAAATCTCTAAAAATATATTTTTTTCCTGAAAAATATTCACCTTTATCTTGAATAAATAATATAGGAAAATTCATCGTAAATTCTGCATATTTTTCAAAATTTAAATTTTCAAAAAATAATTTTGGAAGTCCGCCTCTGGATGTATTTTGCCAAACTTTTGATCTATAAGATAAATAATTGCTATTTTTTTTTTCAACTATTGAGGAGTTAGCAAATAATGCAATTGAAATTGGCACAATTGAATTTGTAACTTTAAATTTTTTAATAAAATCTTCTTCTGAACTATAATCAATATTTAATTGTGTACCACAAGTTCGATACATCATATCTAAACTTAATTCACCTCCAAGAGGCATATCTTTAGTCATCAATTTATATCTCTGTTTAGGATTATTTGGGATTTCGTCCAACTTCGATATAGGATCAAATCCAGCACTCACAATTTCAATATCTAATTTTTTAGTGACTTGCTTTAGTTCAAATAAATAATTTTGAGACTCTGAACAAGCCTCATGTATATGATTAAGCTTTTCGCCAGATAGCTCAATTTGATTACCAGGCTCAAGTGTTATATTTTTTCCACCTTTGTTTAGTGCAATAATATTGTCTTTTTCAAAAACTGGGTTCCATCCAAATTCCAATAATGCATTAAACATTTTTTTAATTTTGGAATAATCTACTCTTTTGGAATTTTCTTTATCAAATAGAAACTTTTCATGCTCAATTCCAATTTTAAAATCTTTTGTTTCTTTCACTCCAGATTTAAAATATTCAATTATTTTTTCTTTTTTATCAATCATGTTTCTTAGATAGTATCTTTTATTTTTTTTTAAAGAACTGTTTTTTTTATCTTAATGGTTATTCGAGGCAGTGCTTAACAATGATAATTGTGTTATTTTACTATCACCTAGCTCGTCAACTGGTTTAACAGGATACTCTCCTGTAAAATAATGATCTGTTAATTGAGGGTAAGAGTCATTTCGCTTATCAAAACCAATAGCTCTATATAATCCATCAATGGACAAAAATTTTAATGATTTAGCGCCAATATACTCACAGATTTCATTATTTGATTTATTTGCAGCTAACAATTCTTTTTTTGTTGGAGTGTCTACACCGTAAAAATCAGGATATCTAATTTCAGGACAAGCTATTCTAACATGAACTTCTTTTGCACCTGCATCGTATAACATTTTTACTATTTTATGAGAAGTGGTACCTCTAACAAGTGAGTCGTCAATTAAAATAATTTTTTTATCTTTAATAGTAGTTTGATTGGCATTTAATTTAAGTTTAACACCTAAGCTTCTAATTTTCTGACTTGGTTCAATAAAAGTTCGACCCACGTAATGATTTCTTATCAAACCATGTTCAAAGTTTATTTTAAGCTTTTGAGAGAAGCCTAGTGCTGCTGCATTACCAGAGTCTGGAACTGGTACTACAATGTCTGCATCAATATCATTTTCTTTTGCAAGTTCAACACCTAAATTTTTTCTATGCTCGTAAGCAGTTTTATTATCTATTAAGCTATCAGGTCTTGCAAAGTATATATATTCAAAAACACATGGTCTTACTTTTCTAGGTGGAAAAGGCTTTATGCTAGTCAGTTGATTGTTTTCGATCAAAACAATTTCACCATTTTCTACCTCTCTTACAAAGTTTGCACCAATAATATCTAGTGCACATGTTTCTGATGCTAGCACATAACTATTTCCTAATTTTCCAATTAACAAAGGTCTAATGCCATATGGATCTCTTACCCCAATAAGAGAGTTTTGAGTAAGCATTACCAAAGCATAACCTCCTTGAATTTGAAAAATTGCATCAATTACTTTATCTATAGTTTTTGATCTCTTAGACTTTGCAATTAATTGTACAATAGTTTCAGTATCTGAAGTGGTGTAGAAAATAGCTCCATCCTCAACTAGTTTTTTTCTCAAAGAAATTGAATTAGTCAAATTTCCATTATGAGAAACCCCAATACCTCCTGCATTGGTGTCAGCAAAAAAGGGCTGGATGTTCCTTAAAGTATTGTTTCCAGTTGTGCTGTATCGATTGTGACCTATTGCATAATTACCTTTTAAATTATTTAAGACTTTTTCTTTGTTAAAGTTATCTCCAACTAAACCAAATCGCTTTTCAGAATAATATTTCTCACCATCAAAACTAACAATTCCACAACCTTCTTGTCCTCTATGTTGTAAAGCATGTAAACCAAGTGCAGTCAAAGCTGAAGCGTCTTTGGCATTGCTAATTCCAAATACACCACATTCTTCCTTAAGTTTTGGATCAAAGTTCTTCAATTTTTTCTTTAGACTCTTGATATGTTTTTTCATTAGGAAATTCTTTAATAAGATAACTACTACCTTTTTCTAAATATGGAAAGGTGTATGATTTGTCTAAATTTATTGGCCATTTTTCGTAATTATAAACTATATGAATACCTGAAAAAATACATACAGAAATTATATAGGCTTTTATAAAGCCAAAAAAGAATCCAAATGTTGTATCTAACCCACCTATACCTGTGTATCTTATAGCTTTACTAATACCTTTATTAACTAACAATACTAAAAAAATAACTACTATAAAAATTGCTATACCAAGACCAACATCTAATACATATTCATTATCAATTATATCTTTTACATATGGTTTAATTCTAGGAAATAGAATTAGAGTTATCAAATAGGCCAAAAGCCACTTTGTCATGGATAGAATACTTAATATAAAACCTTTTTTATAACAACTGATCAAAGACCAAATAGAGATGATTAAATAAATTAAATCTATAATAGAAGTTACTTTGTATAAATTTGACAAAGTTTCTAACATTAATCTGAATTACCAAAAGGTTTGATAATCAAGATCAAAGCAGGCAGTAAAGTTAACACGGAGATCATAGCTAATAACATTGCTAAACCAGTAAACATACCAAAATAAATTGTGGGTATAAACTTAGACAAAACTAAAATTGAAAATCCAAAAACAATTGTTATCGAAGTATTTAAAATCGCAACACCTACTGTTGAATGACATAATTTTATTGTTTTATTATAATCTTTAATGCTATTGAACTCTTCTTTAAATCTATAAATATAATGAATACTATTATCAACTGCTATTCCAATAGTTATTGCGGCAATGGTAATAGTCATCATATCAAGTGGAATTTCTAATAAACCTATAATTCCAAGTATGAAAAATGCAGCAATGAAATTTGGTACAACACCTATTAAAGATAATTTTATATTTCTAAATAGAATTAAAAACATTATAGAAATCCCAATCATTACCAATCCTAAAGTAAGTATTTGTGATTTAAATAAGCTCTGTAATAAATTATTAAATAAAATTAATACTCCAGCGAGCTGATATTCACTTTCCTCTAAACCAATCTTATCTTTTAGATCAAAATTTATTTTATTAATTAAATCGTTTCTTCTTAAATTTTCTTGAGAGTCTATTATTCTCAAGCTAATTCTTGCTTCATTATTTTCTATTGAAAGATATGGATCAATAATTTCTGTTTTAATACTTTCAGGTATTTTAGAATAAAGAACACCCATTTCTAAAGTTCCTAAAGGTTTATTATTATTTAATTGAGTTGCTACATCAATAATAGAAGAAAAAGACAAAACTTTTCCAATTTCAGGAAGACTATCCAAGTATTTATGAACAGATGCAATTCTATCAATTTTGTCTTTAGTAAACCAATACTTGTCATCACTTTTATCATTTTCATCTCCCCAATCCTCAAATTCATCGTCTTCAGGCGATTTTTGTTCTTTTTCTTTCTTAGGAAACTTCAGAATAACTTCTAATGGCGTTGTACCTCCAAGCTCTTCATCTATAAGTTTCATCCCTTTATAGATTTCAGTATTTTTGTTAAAATAATTAATAAAGCTGTTTTCGACCTCAAGCTTGCTTATACCAATTATACTTAAAATAATTACAATAACTGTTGTTGAAAAAATTGCATTTTTTCTATTTATAGAAAGTGATCCTAGAAAAGAAGTGAATTTAGAGTTTTGTTCTTTTTTAAGTGAGATATTTTCAGAGGGAGCAAAACTTAAAAAAGTTGGTAGTAAAGTGAAGGTAATTATAAATGAAGTAATTAGACCAAAAGTCATCATCCAACCAAAGTCAATAATTGGCCTGATTTCACTAAAAATTAAGGATAAAAAAGCTAAAATAGTAGTCAGTGCAGTGTAAAAAATTGGCCAAAACATTTTTTTAGTTGTTAAAGAAACAATTTCAAAATTATTTTTAGAAGGTGAATTTTTTTTAATTTGTAAAAATCTTGTACTTATATGTATATTCATGGCCATCGTTAAAATTAACATCAAAGCAATAAAGTTTGATGAAATAACAGTGACTTTCCATCCCATTAGTCCAAGAAGCCCAATCATTATGACAACTGAAAGTACACAACTACTAATTGGAACTATTATCCAGATAATTTTCCTAAATACAAACCATAGGGTTACAATAATAAATAATAAAACACCTATACCAAAAACCACAATGTCACTTTTAATAAAAGTCATCATGTCATCAGCAATCATTGGGATACCACCTAAATAAATCTTACCCACATCATCATAGCTCTGGATGACTTGTCTGATCTCTAGAATATTTTGATGATTTTGTTTTTTTATTTGATCTTTATAATTTTCAATTTCACTTTTTGATTTACTATCAATGTTTATCAGTTTTTGAGATTGTTTAATATAAACAATTATACCACTTGTCTTACCATCTTCACTAATGACAAAGTTTCTAAATACAGGACTATTAAGAATTTCCTTAAATCCTCTTTCTTTGTCAACATCTTCATCTTTTAAAGTTCTAAAACTCTCTAATCTTTCTTGAAGTGGAGCATCTGAGTTACTTAACAATGGTACATCTAGAAGAGTTACAACAGTATGAACCCAATTCAAACTTTGAATTTTATATTTTAAACTTAGTAAATTATTAATTGATGTATCAGTTACCATCCCTTCGTTAGGTGTGTAAGTAAGAATTAAAAACTCTCTAGATCCATATCTCTCAGAAACTTCTTTTAGATAGGCTAAATCTGGATCACCATCGATCAATAATGTTTCTGAAGATGCATCTAATCTAAAGTCTTTTGTATAATAGCCAAAGCTTATGATGGTGATTATTAGTAATACAAGTATTGCTTTAGGATTCTTTAGGATTATGTTTTGATACATATGAGCCAACATTAGCTCTTTTATATTGGAAATTAATTAGTTTGAGTATCTTTAAATTTTGTAAATCTCTCTTCAAATTCAAGAGTTACGTTACCTATTGGACCGTGTCTTTGTTTCCCAATAATAATTTGTGCAAGATGTGCTACTTCATTCATTTTTGCTTGCCATTCTGCATGTTCAACAGTGGCCTCTCTTGGCTCTTTTCTTTGGAGATAATATCCTTCTCTGTAAACAAACATAACAACATCAGCATCCTGCTCAATTGAACCAGATTCTCTTAAATCTGCTAGTTGAGGTTTATGATCATCTCTTTGTTCAACCTGTCTGGACAATTGCGAAAGAGCCACAACTGGAACAGCAAGTTCTTTAGCAATTGCTTTTAATCCCTGAGTTATTTGAGATATTTCTTGAACTCTACCATCTTTGTTAAATGTAGTCCCTCTCATTAGCTGAATATAATCAACTACAATCATATCAAGACCAAACAATCTCTTAATACGTCTAGCTCTATTACTTAAAGCAGCAATACTTATTGCTGGCGTTTCATCTATATAGAGTGGAAGCTCAGAAATATTTTTTGAGGTTTCTAGAAATTTATCAAATTGATCATCAGAAATTCTTCCTCTTCTAATATCATTTGAACTAATTCTTGCTTGTTCTGAAATTATTCTAGTTGAAAGTTGTTCAGAGGACATCTCTAGGGAAAAGAATGCAATAGAGGATTTTTTTCCATTATCTTGTAATTTTTGCGCTGCGTTGAATGCAATGTTCGTAGCGAGTGATGTTTTACCCATTGAAGGTCTTCCAGCAATGATAATTAGATCAGATTGGTGCAATCCCCCTAGTTTATCATCCAAATCTCTAAGTCCGGTGGGGACACCAACTATTCCCTCTTCATTTTTATAGGCAGCAGATGCCATTTCAATAGTCTGTTTCATTGCTTCATCAAACTTTATTAAAGAAGAATTAAAAGAACCTTTTTCTGCTAAATCAAACAATAGTCTTTCTGAATTTTCAATAATTGTTTGCCCGTTTGTATCAAGGTCATTTAATTTTGCACTATCAATGGTTTGCTCAGATATCTTAATTAATTCTCTTCGAACAAACATATCGTAAATAATTTTAGAATACTCTACAGCCTGTCTAACGGATGTAGAAAATTTGGTAATCTTAATTAAGTATTCTGGAACATTTAAGTCATCCTTTTCATCTTCAAAGTAATTCTTTAACGTAATTGGATTTGCTAGCATTCCTTTATAAATTAGATTTTCAACAGCTTCAAAAATCTTTTGATGCATAGGATCATAAAAATTTATACTGGAAATTATTGTACTAATCTCATCAAATATATCGTTACTAACAAGAATAGACCCAATTACAGCTTGTTCAGCTTCGATATTATTAGGTAATTCTTTGAATTGGTTCTTAACCAGACTTAAATTATTTTCCATATTTATAACTTATATGAAAAAATTATTTATAAAATTCTTAATTATTGCTGGGGAAAAAAATGTATAATTATTGAATTGTTTCTGCAGAAGTTACATCTATAGAGATTTCTGCGTCAACTTCTGAGTGTAGAGAAATTTTAACCTTAAACTTTCCTAAAGCTTTGATCTCTTCGACAGGTTGTATCATTGAAGGCTTAATTTCAATCTTATTTTTGTCTTGGATAAGTTTAGCAATTTCTGTTGGCTTTACTGAACCATATAATTCTTTATTTTCTGTACTTAACTTTTTCACAGAATATTCTTTTCCATTAATTTGCTCAGCTATTAGAGAGGCTTCTTTTTTCTTTTCGTTATCTTTTTTGGATAAATCAGTTTTTATTTTTTCAACTTCTTTAATATTTTCTTTAGAGGCGTAAAGCGCTTTTTTATTGGCAATAAGATAGTTTCTAGCAAAACCTCTTTTTACATCTATCACCTCTCCAATAGACCCAATTCTTTTAACATTTTCTAATAATATTACTTTCATTTATATTAATGCTAAATTTCTAGCTCTTTTAATTGATAATGATAGCTCTCTTTGTTTTTTTTGAGAAACATTAGTTATTCTTGATGGTAAAATTTTACCATTTTCTGACATATATTTTCTTAATAATTTAATATTTTTATAATCAACTTGTGGAGCACCTTTTGCTGAAAGTGGACAACTTTTTTTAAATTTATACTTATTAGGTTGAAAAATACTTAATTTTGCAAAATTACTTTGTTTTCCTTTTTTATTTCCACTTTGTCTTTTAGGCATTAGTTTTTAACACTCTCTTTTTTTTCGCTGTCATCTTTCTTACCGAAGTAAACTGTATCTAGATCAAACTTTTTTACTCTAACTGTTAAATATCTTAACAATTTTTTGTCTATTGACTCATTTTTTTCCAATTCATCAATAACTTTTCCATCACCTTTGATTTTAAAATGAATATAACTACCTTTTCTATTTTTTTTTATTAAATACGTTAAGTTTAATAATCCCCAGTTTTCGGTCTTTACTACTTCACCATCATTTTTTTCAATAATTTTTGAATATTTTTCGGATAATTGCTTTAATTCACTTGGTGAAGTATCTTGTCTAGCAATAATAGTATGTTCGTATAAATTCATTTAAGTTCTTTAATAAAAAATGAGGATATACTATTATAAAAGTTCAATTACAATAGTTAAAAAGGCAAATTAATTAGTTTTTTTTATATGTTTTCAGTAATTTTCCCTGGCCAAGGTTCCCAAATGGTGGGCATGGGAAAGGAGTTATATGATAAATTTGATTTGGTTAAAAGTTTGTTTAAGCAAGCAGATGAAACATTAAATTTTTCTATTTCTAAGTTAATTTTAGAAGGTCCAAAAGAAGAATTAGATTTAACAATTAATACTCAACCAGCTATATTTTTAATTAGTTACTCAATATTCAGTATAGTAAAAAAAGAATTTAACTTTGATTTAAATCAAGCTAAATATTTTGCTGGACATTCTTTAGGTGAATACTCAGCTTTGTCATGTGCTGGATATTTAGATTTTTCAGATACTTTAAAAATTTTAAGAATTAGAGGAGAAGCTATGCAAAACTCAGTTCCTAAAGGACAAGGAGGTATGGTTGCAGTATTGGGCTCAAAAATTGATGTAATTGAAAAGATTTTAGCTGCGAATAAAAAAATATTTAATGCTCAAATTGCAAATGACAATTCTGAGGGTCAAATGGTTTTGAGTGGAAAAACAGAGGACTTAGAACAGTTAACTAAAATTTTAAAAGAAAATTCTATTAAAAATATTAAACTTCCAGTTAGCGCTCCTTTTCATTGTGAAATGATGAGCAATGCTACCAAAATTATGACAGACGAGTTAAATAAGCTTAATTTTAAAAGTGGACAAAATAAATTAATTTCAAACGTGACAGCTCACGAAATTAAAGATCTTAATGAGCTTAAAACTCTCTTAATTAAACAAATAGAGAATAGAGTTAGATGGAGAGAAAGCGTTATTAATATGATAGAAAATAAGGTAAATCATTTTATAGAAATAGGGCCTGGGAAAGTTCTGTCAGGTTTAGTAAAAAGAATTGATAGAGATGTGAAAATTGATACGATAAATAGTCTAAGCGATATTGAGAGTATAAAAATATGACAGATTTGAAAAGTAAAAATATTATTGTTACAGGTGCTTCGGGCGGAATTGGAAATTCTATAATTGAAAAATTAAGTCATGCTGGAGCAAATATTTTAGCTTCTGGCACAAGAATAGAAAAATTAGATCAATTAAAAGCTAAATACCAAAATATCAAAATATTAAAATTTGATATTTCACAAAGTGATAAAATTGAGGAATTTGTAGAAAATGCAACAAAAGAACTTAGTGGTAACTTAGATTGTATAGTTAATAATGCAGGAGTTACTCAAGATAATCTTGCAATAAGAATGAGTTTAGAAGAATGGAAAAAAGTAATTGATATCAATTTAACATCGACTTTTTTAATGAGTAAATTTGCAATTAAAAAAATGCTTAAGAATAAATCAGGTAAGATTGTTAATATTACATCTGTCGTTGGCCATACAGGAAATATAGGACAGGCTAATTATACAGCATCAAAGGCAGGGATAATAGCAATGTCAAAAAGTTTGGCGATAGAGTATGCAAAAAAAAATATAAATATTAATTGTATTTCTCCAGGCTTCATTAAAACTGCAATGTCAGACAAGCTAGAAGATAAATTTAAAGAAGTTATAATATCAAAAATCCCCTCAGCACGTCTTGGCGAACCTGATGATGTAGCTAATGCGGTGCTTTTTTTATGCTCAAATCAATCAAACTATATTAATGGAGAAACTTTACATGTTAATGGAGGCATGTATATGGCTTGACAAAAGAAGTTTTTAAACTATTAAGAATTTATAACCAAAAGGATCAATATGTCAGAAGACGTTTCAAGCAAAGTTAAAAAAATTGTAGCTGATCACTTAGGCATTGATGAAGCTAAAGTTAATGAGGAGTCTAGTTTTATAGATGATCTAGGAGCTGATAGTTTAGATACGGTCGAATTAGTGATGGCTTTCGAAGAGGAATTTGGATCTGAGATATCAGATAGTGAAGCTGAGAAAATTTTAACTGTTGGGGATGCAGTTAAGTTTATCGAAGGAAAAGCAAACTAGTAAATCTAATGCCCTCAGATCAAGATGGGGTAATGATAATTTTATCTTCTCCTTCTGGAGCTGGTAAAACCACATTAGTTAAAATGTTGTCTGAATTAGATAACTTTGAAATCTCTATATCACACACAACTAGACAACCTAGACACAATGAGGCTCCCAACAAAGATTACTTTTTTGTTGATGAAAAAGAATTCAACAGATTTATTAAAAATGAAGAATTTTTGGAATATGCAAAAGTTTTTAGTAATTTTTATGGAACTACAAGGACACCAGTTATTAATAAACTTAATAATGGTAAAAATGTTTTATTTGATATTGATTGGCAAGGCGCTGACCAAATAAAGAATAAAAATTTAGATTATAAATTAATCTCATTTTTTATTTTACCACCAAGTAAAGAGATATTGTTTGAGAGACTTTCAAACAGAGATATGAAAGATAAATTGATTGCTGAGGAAAGAATGAAGCAGTTTGAGAGAGATGTATTGCATTGGATTAATTATGATTACGTAGTTATAAATGACTCTATTGAAAGTTGTTACTCTAAAATAAAAAATTTAATATATGCAGAAATAAATAATGGTTCTAAGGATTACGACGTTAATTATATTAGAAAACATGTAGAAATATTAACTTCTTAAATTTTCATATTCACCAGCCAATCGATAGTAAGTCTCAGGGTCTAAATTTTGCGGTCTAAGATTTAAATCAATTTTCAACTTATCTATTATTTTTTTATCACCATTAAAAATTTGATTAAAAGGTTTTTTTAACATTTTTCTTCTATTATTAAAAAAAATTCTAGTAATTTTTTCAAGATTTTTAGGATCTTTAATTTTGAACGTTTTATTTTTTATAGAGAATAATAATAAAGTGCTATAAATTTTTGGTTTTGGTAAAAAGGACTCAGGCTTCACGTCAAAAATTTTTTCAACTTTTAGTTTCCAATTTACTAATATTGATAGTCTACCATAATTAGAAGTATTAAATTTTGCAGTAATTCTATCTGCTACCTCCTTTTGAAACATTAAAATAAGATGATCAAACCAAACAGTTTTATTTAAATTTACAATCCATTTACTCAATATTTCTGTAGAAATGTTATAAGGTAGGTTACCAAATACAGTTAATTTTTCCTTTAACAAAGAAGTTTCATCAACTTTTAAAATATCATTATTAATTAATGATACTTCATCTCTAAAGTTTTCTTCAAGTTTTTTTGCTAAATCTTTATCTTTCTCAACAATTATAATTTTTTTTGGTTTCTTCATTAAAATGTAGGATGTTAAATTTCCTGTACCAGGACCTATTTCAAGGATATTTTTTTCTTTTATTGGAATAATATTTGTAATCTTTTCTAAAATATCTCTATCTATTAAAAAATTTTGACCTAAACTTTTTTTAGCCTTAATCAATGCTTTTCCAAGAATTGGATAGCTTTCAACAAGCTTAAAGGATTAGAAAGATTTTTACCTAACATTTTTTGGTTAGGACCATGGTCTGGAGATATTCTGTCAAATGGTAAACCTAAAGTTATATTAATCGCGTCGTATTCAAAAAGTGTTTTTAGTGGGGTTAGTACCTGATCGTGATACATTCCCATAATTACATTAAAATTTTTTCTATTGTTTTTTAAGAAAATAGTATCAGCAGAATAGGGACCAGAAACATTAACCTTTTTCTTCAAGGTATTAATTATTGGTCTAATTATCTTTTCATCTTCATTAAATTTATCAACACTCTCGCAATGAGGATTAAGACCTAAAATTGCAATTTTAGGCTTGATACCAAATTTCTTTTTATAAAAATCATTTATCAAAAAAACTTTTTGAGAAATATTTTTTTTATTTATTTGTTTAGATACTAATTTAATTGGTAGATGAGTTGTTAAAGGACACACTGCTAATTTTCTATTATAAATTAACATAGCTTGATTTTTTATATTAAAATTATATGAAATATATTCTGTGATTCCTGGATACTTTCTATTTAGAAAAGTTCTTTTATTAACCGGTCCATTTATAAATTTTTTAATTTTATATTTTTTAATAATATAAAATGCCATCCTAAAACAGTTTTCGAGATATTTGTTAGATTTAGCTGAAATTTTGTTAAAAGCTAAAGTTGGATTATAATCAACATTTATTAAATTGATACTGTTATTATCAATCTTAGATTTAAAAATATGACTTGAATTTAGGATATTAATTTTTTTTTTTATCTTTAATTTTGTCATTTGAAGTTTGACCAAATTTAAAGAAGCAATTAATATTAATGGGCTTCTAGAGCTTTTAATTTTTAAAAATTTAAAAAAAATTTCTAAAAATACACTATTTGGCTCACCAGCTAATATGAGTATACAGTTTTTAGAATGCATTAATTTCTATTTCTTTCTTAACTTTGTTAAAGTATAAATTTGAATATTGATTAAGTTGTTGGTTTGTTTTTATTTGAATAAGTTTATTGTACTCTTTATCAAAATCGAAATTTAATTTTTTTTCAATAGATTTCTTTTCTCTTAATTTTATTATAAAAAATCCATCTGGTAACGTAATAGGTTTTGAAACTTCATTTATTTGAAGTTTATTAATAATTTTAAGAACTTTATTATTAAGGGCGTTTTCATCAACCCACCCTATGTCACCTCCATTATCAGCAGACCTAGCAATACTATGAATTAAAGCTGCTTTTTTAAAACCTAGATTTTTGATATCTAACATTATTCTATTATAATTCGTATTTATTTCACTTTTATTTGATACCTCAAATACGATTTCAGACAATAAATATGATGAGATGTTTTTATTTTTTTTAATTAAAATTTTTTCTTTAATTTCATCTTTATTTATCTTTATTTTAGACGAAAATTTTTTGAAAATTAAACCATTCCATATTAACTCAATGGTTAACTTTTCCTTCATATAATCAAAATTTAATCCTAGAGATTCAACAAAATTTTTGTAATCTCTGAGATTTGAAATTCTCTCTGATAAAAAAATAGAATTTATGTATGAATCTAGCTGTTCATCGGTTACATTAAATAAGATACCTTCCTCCTGAATTTTGAATTTTTTAATCTTTTCCTTAATAATTAAGTTCTTTGTTAAATCAAATATTTTATTATCGTTTAAATTACCAATATCCGGATCGAGTGCTTTTAGATATTTAGACATATTAAAAATATCTATACTTGTAATCAATTCATCGTTTACTTTAAAAAGAATTTTATTTTCAATTCCATATAAAATTTGATTTTTAAAGAAAAAAAGAATTATTATAAAAAATATTTTTTTTTTTTTCACTTTTTAATTTAGGTTAAGTTGTGTTCTATCAAAACTTTTTTCATAGATAGTTAAAGGGAAAATTGTAATTGAAATCATAAAATCTTCTGTCGGTAGAAGATCCCTATCTTGATAGTAAGTTTTTTTATATTTTACTCCCGCTGTCAAACAATCATTTTTATACTCATATATTAAATCATAAAATTCTGTAAAACTTATTTTTCTATTTCTTCGAGTATTGAATGATAAATAATTATTTTCATCAAAGTTATATATAAAGCTATTTTCTATGGAATTTGCATCACCTATTTTACCATTTTCTTCAATAAATTTAATTGCAGTAGAAAAATTATTTAATTTATAATTTGCGCTCAAGGAATTATATTCAAAATGTTCCAAGTCATTATCTATTGAAAAATCATATGTAAAATCAAAACTTTCATTAACATTATTTCTTATTGATCCTATTAAATTACCACTCTCTTTAATTGAACTTGAGGATGGAATTTTTTCAACACTCTCGTTTCTAAAAACAGACGCAATTTTAAATTCAAAATATTTATTGATATTTTCTATATTCTCTTTTCTGTAATCTAATCCAACAGTCAAAGATTTCCCTTCTTCGAAAGAGTCACTTAAACCTAATCTGTCTATACTAAAAATATTTGAAGCTCCTATTTTTCTACTAGTATTAGAATAATCTTTCATATCACCCGGATTAAATCTAAAAGATACTTTTGGCTCAATAAATGTGTCATAATTTTTACCAAGTTTTATTAATGGAACACTTGAAATTGCTTGAAAAATACTCATTAACTCAATTTGGGGACTAGATTTATAAAGATTATCGTTTTTTGCGACTGTATTTAGATTTTTAGTATGTATTTTGAAGTTATTTTTAAATCCTAAATTTGAAATAAAATCTGAACTTTCAAAAGACAAATTATTTATAATTCTTGATCGTAAGTTATTTGTATTTTTTAAATTGTTACTACCTGAAGAATCTAGGTTAACAATTATTAAATCTTGATTTGCAAATAAATTTTTTGAGAAGTTATAGTATGGAAGTATAAACTGATACCTGTCGCTATCTTTTCCACTTAGGGTCTCATAGCTAGTTAATCCTGTAGAAAAGTTAAAATCTTTATGATCAAAAGATAAATCTAATGAAGATGTCAGTTGATCTTTATTACTTGGTTTGATTTGATTTTGAGTTAAATTACTATCAAATACCTTAAGATATGTATCATTTGTTACCCTCTCAAGTTTTAAATCTAGTTTGCTTGAAATAAAGCTATCTAAATTAAGATCTAATTTATACTTGGTGAATAAATGAGAAATATTTTTTTTCTTAGATGACAAAGATGATTTATATCCTTTAACATACCCAACATCAGCCAATAATGTCGAATATTTTTTTTTTCTCCTAAATTCAGTTTCCAACATTAAAATATCAGTATCAAAAACATTTGGTGTAAGAGTTATATCCGACTCCTTAGATAAGACACGGAAATAAGGAACTCTCAACGATGATCCTAAAATTTGTGACTCATTCAATATTGGTTTTAATATTCCAGATTGTCTTTCTACAGTTGGATCTGGATGAAAAAATTTTGGAAAGTAAACCACTGGGAGATCATAAATTTTTAGTAAAGCATTTTCGTAAGTTAATTGTTTCTTAGTTTGATCATGTGTTATTTTTTTTGCTTCTATATGCCACGGTGGGCAATTTTCAGTTTTTTTACAACTAGTAAAAACACCTTTATTAATTTGAGTAATATTATTTTTTTTAGACGAGGAAATACCAATTAATCTTGGGTCATTCTCAATATTATCAAATATATTTTTTTTCATCGTAATTTTAGTTTCGGAAGCGTCAAAATTATTTTTTTTAAGATCAAAAAAACCACTAGCAAATTGATACTGATCAGAATACTCTTTAGGTAAATTAATGTCTGAGGTTATAATTACATTTTTACCCTTTAAGAAAGAGTTATCTTGATAGAATTTAAATTCGTCTAATTCATAAAAATTAAATTTATCGTCATAAACCTGAGATTTATTTCTAGAGCTTATTTCATTTAAATTTCGATTGAACAAAACATCTTTTGAAAAAAAAGTATATTTTTTTTGAATTTTAGCTTCAGTAATTCCTTTTGTTAAAATATTTTCTTGATTTTGTTGATATGTTATATCATTTGCTAAAATAATTATATCTTCATCAGGATCCTCAATTATAACATTTTTTTTTGCTTTAATAATATTTAAACTTTTATAATATTCAAATATATCAGCAGTAATTACTGTTTGTTTATCAATGGCTCTTGAATTTCCTTTAGTATAAATTTCTTCTTCATTTTTAAAGTAAGTAAGTGTGTCTGAGTATATTACATATTTATTTATTTTGTCTAAAATCTTAACTTCACCCTCTGCATTTAAAATATTTGTAATTTTATTATAAATGAACTGATTAGCATCTATAATTATTCCATTGTCAGTAGTAATAGTTCCTCTTTTTATTCCTTTAAATTTATTGCCCTTTTCTAAAATTTCTACTTCTGTGATATCAAAATTAAATTGCTCACTACTATGGAGGTTACTTAATGAAATTAAAAAAAATTTAATAATTAATATTATAAATTTAAAATTATTTTTCATTAATATTCCTTAACATTATAATATTTATCATACTTAGTATTATCAAAGGTATCCAAATTGAAATTAAAAGTGGAATTCTTTCTGTATTTCCGAGTACATAAAAAAAATTATTTATATAGTAAATTAAAACAGAGCAAAATAATCCAATGATGATTTTTATGCTTGAACCTCTTAAATTCTTAAAATTTAACATTATAATTGATGATAATATTGTCATAAGAAGTAAATAAAAAGGATACGATGCCAATTTGTTTATTTGGACATCAACTTCTACAGTTGAGTATCCAAGTAACCTATAATTTTCTTTAAGTTTAAATAATTCTAAAATAGATAATGATGATAAATTTGAGAATAAACTTTGAATTCTATCATAATCGAAATTTGATTTTATTTTTAGATTTTTTAAAGTGGTAGTTTTATTTTCAACAAATACTTTAGCATTTTCGATTACCCATTCTTTGTTTTTTACATTTATCTTATCACTTTCAATATTTCTTATAATTTGAAAATCTTTATCAAATTCACTTATAAATGTATCGATTAAAAAATTTGACTCTATCTTAGATGAGTTGATTATCAATGTTTTTTCATCAATCTTGTCTTTGATCCATAAACCATTTTTCGTTATAACAGCAAGATATTTGTTATCGGTGGTATAATTAGACTTTAATTCCAAATAAATTTTTTTAAAATTTGAGGATAAATTATAAAAAAAAATTATTATTATAAATCCTATAAACAAAGTTAAATAGCTTATAATTTTTATTATACTTATATTTTTTAATCCGGAGTATTTAAAAATATCTAATTGATTATTCTTAAAAAAACTTATGAAAAAGAATTGTGTAGATATTAAGAAAATAAAAGGAAATAACTCAAAGATTAACGATCCTGAATTTAGCAAAGAGAGATAGAGCGGGAATAGATTGCTTACCTCTAAATTCCTGAAAAAATCTAGCTCACTCAATAAATTTAAAATGAATACCATTCCAAACATTATTAAGAATATATTTAAAAAAGATCTGAAAAAAGTAAATATCAAAAATTGAACATATGTACTCATTTTAAATTTTTTTAAACTTTAAATTATCAATGTAAATTATGATTTGATAAAATATAAAAACCATCAGAATTGGAATTATTATTAACTTAAAGTTTGCAAATAAATCAGATTCAACAAATCTTATGGTAGTCTCTGAAAAAATAATAATAGAAAACCCAATTAAAAAAATAAAAATTTTAATTTTTTGAAAATTTGAATTTTCTTTAGTAATAGTTACCAATGATAAAGATACAAGTATTAGTATTGGAATATAAAAAGGGATTATTATCCTCTTGTAAAGTTCTCCGAGTATATTAGATAAATTTTGAATTGAACAATTTTCAACCTTTAAGTTTTCATTATTTTTTGATTTCTTATAAATTAGATTGTAATAGCATTTGATTAATTCAATAGATGAATTTTCCTGTGTTTTTTTATATGTTGTTGTATTTGACTGTAAATTTGAAAGATTAAAATCAGATTTAGAAAAACTAAAACTATCTAACTTATTATTTCTACTTTTGATGTTTTGTCCATCAAATAGCACAAGGATTTGTTTATTATTTAAATTTTTTATTACTCCAGTTTTTGCAAACAAAATTTCGAATTCTGTGGGACTTGTAGTTTTTTTTATATAAATATTTTTGAGGCTCCCATCTGATTGTTTATTTTCGCTATAAATTGTCACATTTTTTATTGTGTCATTAAATTTTTTTGGTTTTAAAAAGTTGTCAAAAAAGTTAACATTTGAATTTCTTAATGTTGATCTTGCTAGATCTTGTGTTTTTGGAACTAAAAAAGTTAATAAGAGTATTTGTAATATCATAAAAAAAAATGAAGCTTTAAATATAAAATTAATAATTTGTATTTTACTTATCCCATGACTCCAAAATATTACTAATTCATTATTATTTTCATACTTTGATATGACATAATAAAAAGATAAAAATAACGCAAATGGATATATCTTACTAAAAATTTTTGGAAAATTTAAAAAAGTAAATTGAAAATAAACAATATAATTTCTTCCATCTTCTACCAAAATATCCAGATAATTAACTGCTTGAAATACCCAAACGATAATACTTATTCCCATAATAGTAATGAGAAAAAATTTTAAACAATCAAATAATAATTTTCTGAATAAAATTTTTTTCATTGAAATATGATAATTTAAATATATATAACACTCTACTCGCAATGAGTGTATTTAAAATTTATGTCTTTACAAATTAATTATAAAAAAAAATATTCAAATAATAAAATAGACAATCTAGTGCTATTTATTAATGAAAACTTTGATCTATTAAATTTAAAAAAGCATATTTCTAGTGAAGAATATGTATTTATTTATGATTTACTCAAAGTAAGTGATAAAAATAATAAAATAATCTTTTACGATATAAGTTCAAAAAAAAAAATTATTTTAGTTTCAATCAAAAAAAATCTTTCAAACTCTGAAGTTGAAACCCTTGGAGCAAAATTTTACGATCAAATTAAAGATATTAAACAAAATAATTTCATTATTAATTCAGACACAATTAAAGATAATTCGAAAAATTTAATTGGAAATTTCTTGCATGGTATAAAATTGAAATCTTATACTTTCGAAAAATATAAATCAAAAAAAAACAAAAAAAAAATAATAATTACTGTTACTGGAAATAATATACCATCCAAAGCAGACCAATTAAATTTTATGGCTATTGAGTACGGAACATTTTATGCAAGAGATTTAGTTTCCGAACCAGGAAACATATTGCACCCTGATGAATATGCTAAAAGATTAAATTCTTTAAAAAAAAATGGTTTAAAGATAAATATTTATAATGAAAAGAAACTAAAAAAATTAGGTATGCATACTTTATTAGGTGTAGGTCAAGGAAGTATTAGAGGATCTTATCTAGTTACAATGGAATGGAAGGGGTTAAAAGATAATTCTAAACCGATTGCTTTTGTAGGTAAAGGTGTTTGTTTTGATACCGGTGGTATATCTCTAAAGCCAGCAAAATTTATGGAAGACATGACATATGATATGGCTGGATCTGCTACAGTTGTAGGTTTAATGAAAAGTTTAGCAATGAGAAAAGCAAAAGTTAATGCAATAGGTGTTGTAGGTCTTGTAGAAAATATGCCAGGTGGAAATGCACAAAGACCTGGAGATATTGTAAAATCTTATAGCGGTAAAACAGTTGAGATTTTGAATACTGATGCAGAAGGTAGATTAGTATTAGCAGATGCACTTACTTATACTGAAGAGAAATATAAACCAAAATTTATTATTGATTTAGCTACATTGACAGGAGCTATTATTGTTTCCTTAGGCTCAGAATATGCTGGATTATTTTCTAATAACGATAAGTTATCAAATCAATTAATTAAGTCAGGCGAAGAAACAGAAGAAAAAGTTTGGAGGATGCCTTTAAATAAAAATTATGACAAATTAATAGACTCTAAAAATGCTGATATGCAAAATATTAATTATGTTGGTGGAGCTGGCTCAACTACAGCAGCACAGTTTTTACAAAGATTTATTTTAAATAAAACACCCTGGGCTCATTTAGATATAGCTGGTATGGCTTTTTCAAAATACGGTGGAGCTCTAAATTCGGGTGGTGCAACAGGGTATGGAGTTAGATTATTAAATAAACTAGTAGAGAAATATTATGAGTAATTTAGAACAAACTTTGTCAATTATAAAACCAGATGCAGTTGAAAGAAATTTAGAAAACGAAATTAAAGAAATGTTTAAACATAAAGGTTTTTCAATCATAAAAGAAAAAAAGATCCAAATTGAAAAATCAGAAGCTGAAAGATTTTATAAAGTGCACGAAACTAAGCCTTTTTACAACGATTTATGTGCATATCTCTCCTCAGGGCCTATAGTTGTTATGGTACTTGAAAAAGATAACGCAGTGAGTGGAAATAGAGAACTCATGGGAGCTACTAACCCTAATGACGCTGCAGAGGGTACTATCAGAAAAAAATTTGGGATATCTATAGATAAAAATTCTGTACATGGCTCGGATAGCATTGAGAACGCGAAAATTGAAATTAATTTCTTTTTTAAAGACTAAATACTTTCTTAATTGCTTTTGGATATAGAATGTGTTCTTGAATTAAAATTTTTTTTGCTAAAGATTTAGCTGTTTCACCTTTACTAATTTTAACCTTTTTTTGGAGAATGATTTTACCAGAGTCTAATCTAGAATTAACAAAATGAACAGTGCAACCAGAATATTTTTCACCATTTGATATTACTCGTTGATGAGTATTCAACCCTTTATATTTAGGAAGTAAAGAAGGATGAATATTTAATATTTCACCTTTAAAATTTTTTATAAATTTTTTGGATAGAATTTTCATAAACCCTGCGAGGCAGATTAATTTAATCTTCTTTTTTTTAATTTCAGAAAATATTCTTTTTTCAGCAATTGATTTATTTTTATAATTAAAAACCTTATTTGATATTTTATAAATTTTTCCAAATTTTAACCCTTTAGCATTAAAGTTATCTGAGATAATTAATTCTATTGATATAGGCGAATTTTTTTTATTAGAAAATTGAATTAATGATTTTAGATTACTTCCAGTTCCAGAAATGAATACTGAACACTTTATTTTTTTAAGACCAGTTAATCGAACCACTTAATTTTACCTTATTTATACCTTCAGAAATTTTGCCAATTACATAAGGTTTATTGTAATTTGAAAAATATTTTGTTACTTTGTTTAAATCTTCAGCATTTATTATTAAGCAAAATCCAACTCCACAATTAAACGTTTTTAGCATTTCATTTTCTGATATTCCTTTTTTTTTTAACCATTTAAAAATGTTTAAAGTTTTTATTTGATTTAAATTGATATCTGCAACCAATTTATCAGGAATTATTCTTTTGATATTATCTGATAAACCTCCCCCAGTAATATTTGCACAACCATTAATTAAATTTTTATCAATTAATTTTAGCACTTCATTTACATATATTTTAGTAGGCTTTAAAAGTTCAGATTTTAAAAATTTATTTTTTTTTATATTAATTTTTTTTTGATTTATAATATACCTTACTAATGAGAAGCCATTAGAATGCAAACCACTTGATGGCACAGCTAAGATAAGATCGTTTTTTTTTATTTTATTTTTAGTTAAAACTTTATTTTTACCCACTACACCTACAGCAAAACCTGCAATATCAAATTTACCCTTTTCATATGTGCCAGGCATTTCAGCTGTTTCACCTCCAACTAATTCACAGCCAGAAATTCTACAGCCCTTAAGAATTCCTTTTATTATTGATTTAAGTTTTTTCAAATCAATTTTATTAATTGAAATATAGTCTAAGAATAAAAGAGGTTTAGCGCCTTGAACTATTAAGTCATTAACACTCATCGCAACTAAATCTATACCAATTGTATCGTACTTATTTAGTATATTTGCTATCTCAATTTTAGTACCAACACCATCTGTACAAGCCACAATTCTGGGTTGGAGTATTCCATTAGGAATGTTAGTTATAGACCCAAATCCGCCAATATTTGAAAACTTTTTTTTGCCTTTTTTCTTTGATGAAACATTAGAAATGAAATTAACAAAATTATCTGCAGCTTTGATATTAACACCACTTTTTTTATAGGTAAATTTTTTTTTATTCATTAAAAAGGTTTATGAAATATATTTTTCAAAATTTAAAATTAAAAAAGTTATATATTTTTTTTTTATTTCTTGCTGTATTAAATATTTTTTTTTCCACAGGGATTAGTCATGCTAAGACGTTTTCTATAAATGATGTTGAATTATCTACCCCTTTTAAGATTAATTTTGACAAAAACAAAATAATAGACGAAGGTTTTATTCGAGCTTTTAATCAATTAATGTTATCCACTGTTCAGTCCGAGGATCATCATAAGCTAAAACAAATAAATTTGAATCAAATCAAAAGTATGATTGATACATTTTCAATTAAAGAGGAAAAATTTGTTGATGAAATATATTATATTAAACTAAATGTATCCTTTAATAAAAAAATTGTTTTTGATTTGTTAGAGAAGAAAAATATTTTTCCATCATTACCATTAAAGAAAGATATTATTTTTATACCAATAATTGTTGATCAAAATCAAAATCAAATAAAAATGTTTTCAGATAATAATATATATAATCTATGGAATTCTAATATTAAACAATACCATCTTTTAAATTATATTTTACCGACCGAAGATCTTGAAGATATAAATTTAGTAAAAAAAAATATTAAAAATTTAGAAAATTTTGAATTTAGTAAAATAGTTAAAAAATATAACATTAAAAATTATATCATATCTATATTTTTTAAAGACTTTAATCAAACCAGGCTTTTAAATAAAATTAGTATTGATGAGCAAACAAACTTGAAAAATACTCCAATAAAAAATATCGATTTTAATAACGAGGCTGAAATTAATAAATTAATAGAAACTTTAAAAATTACTTTTGAAGATTATTGGAAATCCCAAAATGAAATAAACACATCAGTTAAATTACCTTTAACAATCTCTGTTCAAAACAGTAATAATATAAAAATTTATCAATTAGAGGAAAAACTTTCTAACTTAGACTTAATTTACAATTTTTATATTTATAAATTTGATAACAAAAATAATATTTATAAAATAATTTTTAATGGGACACCTGACAAATTTATCGAGGTCATGAAAAATAATGATTATGAATTTGAAACCGTTAATAAAATATGGATCATGAAATGAATAACCTAAATCAGCAGATACTTAATTTCGATTATGAACAAAATTTCAATGACCAAGATTTTTATGTTTCTAAAAGCAATGAATATTCATTTAAACTTTTAAATAGTTGGCCGAAATGGGAAAAAAATTTTGTTAATTTAATTGGTGAAAATTTTTCTGGTAAATCTCATCTGGTAAATATTTTTGTACAAAAATTTAAGGGTATCAAAATTTCTTCTGATAAAATTAGTAATAATTTTTTAAAACAAATTAAAATATATGAAAATGTTATTATTGAAGATCTGATAGATAATATTGATGAAAATTTATTATTCACGTTAATTAATACTATAGAGCAAGATAATAAATATCTAATAGTTACATCTACCAAACCTATTGTAAAATATAAATTTTCACTAAGGGATTTAAATTCAAGAGCCAATAATTTTCTTTTATCAGTAATAGAAAAACCAGAAGATGATTTAATGTATGCTTTGATATTAAAAAATTTATCTGATCGTCAGATCTCAATTAATAAAAAATTAATTGATTTTATTATTAAAAGGATAAGTAGATCTTATGGTAAAATATCTGATTTCATATATAAAATCGACGAAATTAGTTTAAAAAGAAAAAAGCCAATCGACTTTAAAATTATAAAAGAGGCGCTAGGAGAATAATTGAATAAGTACAGAACACATACGTGTAACGAATTAAGAAAAAAGGACGTTAATAAAAATGTCACTCTTTCTGGGTGGATAAACAAAAAAAGAGATCATGGAAACTTATTATTTATTGACCTACGAGATAATTATGGAATCACACAGTGCATAATTGATAAAGAAAATAAAAATTTTGTAGAATTAGAAAATACTCAGTTAGAGACGGTAATTAAGGTTAATGGCAAGGTTGTAAACCGTTCAGATGAAACCAAAAACAAATATATTGAGACTGGAGAAATTGAAGTTGTAATACTTGAATATGAAACATTAGGTGCGTGTAAGGAATTACCAATGCCTGTTTTTAGCGATCAAGAATATGCAGAAGAAATAAGACTAAAATATAGATTTTTAGATTTAAGAAGAAAAAAAATACATGAAAATATAATTTTAAGATCAAAAGTAATTTCTTACATAAGAAATGAAATGATAAAATTAGGTTTTTTAGAATTTCAAACTCCAATTTTGACTTCTTCAAGTCCTGAAGGTGCCAGAGATTTTCTTGTACCTAGTCGTTTAAATCCAGGAAAGTTTTATGCTCTACCACAAGCTCCTCAACAATTTAAACAATTAATAATGGTATCTGGTTTTGATAAATATTTTCAAATAGCTCCTTGCTTTAGAGATGAAGATGCTAGGGCCGATAGAAGTCCAGGTGAATTCTATCAACTAGATTTAGAAATGTCTTTTGTCGAGCAAGAGGATGTATTCAATATAGTAGAAAGACTTATGGTAAATACTTTTAAAAATTTTTCCAACAAAAAATTAATGTATGATGTTTTTCCAAAAATTCCTTACTCTGAGGCGATGATTAAGTATGGATGTGATAAACCTGATTTAAGAAATCCCCTTATCATAAATGATATTACAGAAATATTTAACAGAGAAGATGTATCATTTGATATTTTCAAAAAATTAGTACGTTCTGGATCTAAAGTCAGATCTATCACTACCAAAGATACAAAAGATAAACCTAGAAGTTTTTTTGATAACATAGATAAATGGGCTAAAGAGCAAGGTGCTTCAGGATTAGCATACTTTACTTTTGATAAAGATAATAAAATTTTAGCTAAAGGACCAGTTGGAAAATTTTTTTCTGAAGAAGCACTCCTTGAAATAATGAAAATTACTAAATCTGAGGTAGGAGATAGTATTTTTTTAGCTTGTGGAAAGCAAAATGAATTAGAAAAAATAACAGCACTAGCTAGAGATAAAATTGCAAAAGATTTAGGTTTAATTAATCATGATATTTTTGCATTCTGTTGGATAGTTGACTACCCTATGTTTGAAAAAGACGAGTTAACAAATAAGATAAAATTTAGCCATAATCCATTTTCTATGCCGCAAGGTGATTTAAAAGAAAAAGATTTTGAAAATCCTCTTGATATTCTTGCATTCCAATATGACATAGTTTGTAATGGAGTAGAGTTATCTTCTGGTGCAATAAGAAATCATAAACCTGAATTAATGTATAAGCTTTTTTCAATTGCCGGCTACAATAAATTGGAGGTGGATGAAAAATTCAGTGGAATGATTAACGCATTAAGTTATGGCGCACCACCACATGGTGGAATTGCACCTGGTATAGATAGGATTGTAATGCTTTTAGCAAATGAAAAAAATATAAGAGAAGTTACCATGTTTCCTATGAACCAAAACGCTCAAGACTTAATGATGAACGCACCATCAGAGATTGATCAAGAACAATTGAAAGAATTAAATCTCTCCTTAAAAACTAAAATTTAAAAAACTATTTTTTCCCTTTTAAGCTAATTTTTATATCAGATAGATCTACTAGATTTTTTTTATAATTATTTCTTACAAATCCTTTACTTGTGATGTCTTTAACAATTTTTAGTAGTTGATTTTGATCCTCTGAATTTTGATCCTCAAAACTACTTGTATCGTTTCCACCAATAGAAGGTGTGTGAGCAAGATCTTCTCTATTTTGATAAGAAATCGCTAATTCCCTAAAAATGTAATCTAAAATAGATGTTGCACTAAGTATTCTATCATTCCCCGAAACCTTACCTGATGGCTCAAATTTTGTTCCAACAAATGCACTTATAAATTCATCTAATGGTACTCCGTATTGCAATCCTAGAGATACCGCAATTGCAAAATTATTCATTAAAGCTTTTACTAGTTCTCCTTCCTTGCTCGTATCAATGAAAATTTCTCCTATTTTTCCATCCTCATATTCTCCTGTATGCAGATAAACCTTATGATCCCCAATCGTTGCCTTTTGAATATATCCTTTTCTTCTGTCAGGCATACCAAATCTCTTCCCAGCATTTTCTGACGTTTTATTAAGCTTAGTTACTACTTTTTCTTTGTTAATTGAATTTAGATTTTCTGAATTATTTAATATTTCAACTTCTCTACCAGCTACAATTTTATTATTTTTAGGGTCAAGGCTTTTTGTTTTTCTATTATCCAATTTAACATCTAAAACTTCAAATTTTCCATCATCTCTTTTTTCTAGATTTTTTAATTCTGCTTCATTTATATCATCTAAGTAATGATTGACTTTAAATGTACAAGTGTAATACGTTTCAACTAGATATTTTGACATTAAACCTTTATTTATAATTAATTTGAATAATGAATCATTTAAATTTATATACTTATTGAAATTTTAGTCTAATTTAAATTTTACAATTTTTAATTGAAAAACTATAAAATAATTATGTTGACACTTTTAAAAAAAATTTTCATTTGGTGGAATCAAGACACATTTGGCACAAGGTTAAAAACTATTTTTTTTGGAAAACTCATTGGAACAGATGAGCTAGGTAACAAATACTATCAAAGCAAAAGAGGGAATAGGTGGGTTATATATGCTGATACAATTGATGCATCAAAAATCCCGGTTGAGTGGTATTCATGGATGCATTTTACTCCCAATAAAATAGAAAAAAAACATATTCTTGAAAAATATAAATGGCAAAAACCTCACCAATCTAATTTGACAGGCACTGATCAAGCATACTATCCAAATAAAAATAAAGATGGAGCTAAAAAAAAATATAAAAGTTGGCAAGAATAGTCTTAAATTAAACTTAATAATTTTTGTTTATTTTTCTATGTTTTCAATTGCGTTTTCGCAAAGCAATTTAGAAGGTATTTATACAGACATTAAAATTTTGGATAAAATAAGCTCTAAAAATACACTTTTGAAATTAAAAAATGGTGATTTGGTATCATTTAAAGACTTATCTATAAAAAGTTTAAAATGTAAAAATTCAGAATTTGACGATAATCCAGAAATTACTGCTTATCTGCAGGTTATTGATCTTAATAATTCAAATAACGATGAAGTTTTTGTTTTTAATGGATGGATGTTTTCTTCAAGCCCATCAATAACTCCTTTTGATCATCCAGTTTATGATATTTGGCTTGTAAGTTGCTATTAAATAATTTTTTCATTATCTATCCAGCCTACATTGAAGTCAGACTCGATAAATTTTTTATGATTTAATAGTTTTTTATGTAAAGGAATAGTTGTAATAATTCCCTCTATTACAAATTCATCTAGAGATCTATTCATTCTTTGAATTGCCTCAGATCTATTTCGACCATGACAAATTAACTTACAAATCATACTATCGTAATAGGGGGTTACCTTATAACCTTGGTATATGGCTCCATCTACTCTTGTTCTAAAACCAGAGGGCTGATGGCACATTCCAATAGTACCAGGCGATGGTTGAAAATTTTTACTGGCATCTTCAGCGTTAATTCTACATTCAATTGCATGACCCCTTGGATTAATATCACTTTGTTGTAAAGCTGTTTCGCCTGAAAAAGCAATCCAAATTTGCTCTTTGATAATATCAATTCCAGTAACCATCTCTGTAACTGGATGTTCTACCTGTACCCTAGTATTCATCTCAAGAAAATAGAATTTACCATCTTCATAAATAAATTCGACTGTACCGGCACCCATATAACCAATATTTTTAACCATATTCACTGTTTTTTCAAAAAGGTCTTTTCTAATTTCGTTGTTTAAAACTGGACTAGGTGTTTCCTCAATAAGTTTTTGATGCCTTCTTTGTACTGAACAATCTCTTTCATGAAGATGCACAACACGATTCTTACCAGCAAGAATTTGTACTTCGATGTGTCTGGGATTTTGAAAGAATTTTTCAATATAAACTTCGTCATTTCCAAAATATTTTTGTGCTTCTGATTTAGCTGTTGAGAATAACGTTTCGAATTCCTCTTCTTTATAAACAATTTTCATACCTTTTCCACCGCCACCACCTGAGGCTTTAATTAAAATAGGAAAACCAATTTTATTACAAAGCTCTTTAGCTTGAAATATATCTTTTACACCGCCCTCAGAACCTTCGATTACTGGTAATCCATTTTCTTTTGCAATTTTTTTTGCTTTTATTTTATCTCCCATCATCGCAATTAACTTAGAAGAAGCTCCAATAAATTTTATTTTATTTTCCTCTAATATTTTTGCAAAATTAGGATTTTCTGAGAGAAAACCATAACCAGGATGAACAGCTTCACAATTAGTTAATTCTATAGCTGACATCAATGCGGGAATATTTAGGTAACTGTTTTGAGGTTGATGTGAGCCGATACATACACTCTCATCGGCAAGTCTAACGTGCATACTATCTCGATCAACGTCAGAATGGACAGCAACAGTCAATATTCCCCATTCTTTACAAGCTCTAATAATTCTGACCGCAATTTCACCACGGTTAGCGACTAAAATTTTTTTAAACATTATTTATTCTAAAACAATAAGGGTTTGACCAAATTCAACTGGTTGGCCGTCATCGACACATATTTCTTTAACAACTCCATCAGATGAGGAGGGCACATGATTCATTGTCTTCATTGCTTCAACAATCATTATCGTATCACCTTTTTTAATTTTTTTACCTAGTTCGACAAATTTTTTTGCACCTGGTTCAGGTGCATGATAAGCAGTACCAATTATCGGAGATGTGACTTCAGTCCCATTTTTAATACTTTGATTATTTTCTGAAAGATTTTTTTCAGTTTGTTGGTTATTTGAAACTATTGATGGCTGATTAATATTAGATTTAATATTTTTTGATACTTTAATTTTAGTATCCTTCTCAGTTATTTCTATTTCAGTAAGATTGAACTCTTCTAAATACTCGTTTAATTCTTTAATAATTTTTTTATCGATTTTCATTATCTAAGATGTTTTGTATAGAAATTATGGCTAAAATATAACCTTCGGTACCTAAACCAAAAATACCACCAGTTGCTATGTCACTTATTAAAGATTTGTGTCTAAACTCCTCTCTTTTATAGATATTGGATATATGTAATTCGATTATTGGTTTTTTGAATAAGCTAAGAGCATCTCTAATAGCTACTGATGTATGTGTAAACCCTGCAGCATTAATTATCATTCCTTTGTATTCTTTTCTGGCTTCTTGAATGATATTTACAATTTCGCCCTCTAAATTTGATTGAGCAAAGTTTACATCTAAACCAATTTCTTTTGATTTCTTTAAGCATTTCTCTTTTAATTCTTTAAAAGTACCTGATCCATATTGTGATTGTTCTCTTTCACCTAATAGATTAAGATTTGGTCCATTAATAATAATTATTTTATTGGTCATTCAGCACTTATATACGATGAAAAAAATAAAAATTAAAGTAAATGGTAAAGTTAAAACAGTTTTAGATAACTCTAAGTTGTCTGATCTTCTAAATAATCTTAATATTCCAATAAAAAAAGTGGCAATTGAATTAAATCAAGAAATTATTGATAAAAAAAGAACTAGTAATATAAAATTAAAAAAAAGTGATAAAATTGAAATAGTTCATTTTATCGGAGGAGGATAATTTGAAAAAAGATAAATTAATAATTGCAAATAAAAAATTTGATTCAAGATTAATAGTTGGAACAGGAAAATACAAAAGCATGACAGAATGTGCAAAGGCGATAAAACTGTCGGGTACAGAAATTGTGACAGTTGCTGTCAGACGTGTAAATATTTCAAACAAAAATAAACCACTTTTAATGGATTATATTGATCCAAAAAAAATCACATATCTACCAAATACAGCAGGATGTTTTAATTCAAAAGATGCTTTAAGAACTCTAAGATTAGCAAGAGAAATAGGAGGATGGAAGTTGGTGAAACTTGAAGTTTTAGGAGATAAAACTAATTTATTTCCAGACATGATTGAAACTCTAAAAACAACTGAGGTCCTTGCTAGAGAGGGATTTAGAGTAATGGTTTATTGTAATGATGATCCTTTAATGGCAAAACGTTTAGAAAATTCTGGTGCAGACGCAATTATGCCTTTGGCAGCTCCAATTGGCTCTGGATTAGGTATATTAAATAAAATTAACATTCAAATCATTCTAAAACAAACTAAACTTCCTGTTATTATTGATGCGGGTTTAGGTCAGGCATCAGATGCAACGATTGCAATGGAGCTTGGTTGTGACGGTGTTTTAGTAAATACAGCAATAGCAAAAGCAAAAAAACCATTTGAAATGGCCCTAGCTTTTAAAAATGCAGTTTTAGCTGGAAGACAATCTTACAACTCAGGCAGAATAGCTAAAACTTTGATGGGAAATCCCTCATCTCCAACTGAGGGAATTATTTAACTTTTTTATAAAATCTTTTTTTTTTATAAGTTTTTTTATAAGTTTTTTTTTCTTTTTTTTGGATTATTTTATCTTCATTACTTTGTAGTTCTAAATTTTTTAGTTTTTCATAATATTCATCTAGTTCAATTGTTTTTTTAGACTTGTTTTGAAAATTCATTTTATATTCTGGTATAATTAAAGAATTGTCGCTAATTATGTCTAGTTTTATCTTATTTTTTTTCTCAAAATAAATTAAATCATTAACAAAGTTTTCTTTCAAAAAGTCAGAAATTTTTTTACAAACTCTTAATTCTACAAATTTTGCTTTATTTAAAACTGATTTTAATTCAACTATTTTAAGCAATTTTTGTGCAAAAGACTCGTCTGTCAACGTAACTTTCCATTTAATTGCACTTTCTCTTAATCTTTGTCTAGACATCTCTAAAAGACCAAAATTACTTATTCTACCTATTTGTATTCTAGCTCTATCTGATCTACATTTTTCTTTAAGTTTCCTTTCAACTAATCTTCTATTTCCGTAACTTAGCATATCAATAAAATCTATTATGATTAATCCAGACAAATCTCTTATTTTAATTTGTCTTGCAATTTCCTCTGACGCTTCGATGTTTGTGTCTAACGCTGTACTTTCGACATTTTTTCCTTTTATTGAACTTCCTGAATTTATGTCAATGGAAATCAATGCCTCAGTAGGATTAATTACTAAGTAACCTCCTGATTTAAGTTTAATTTTCGAGTCAAAAATTTGATTTAATTTTTGTTCAATATTTTCTTGTATAAATAGAGGAACTTTTCCTCTATATTTTTTAACTCTTTTAACACTGGATGGCATCATTGTTTTCATAAATGATTGAGCCTTTTTATAACCTTCCGTACCTTCTACAATAATATTTTGGGTATTCTCGTCAAACATATCTCTTAAAGTTCTTTTGATGATTTCACTTTCTTGATGAATAAGTGAAGGGGCAATGGAATTAATTGCGTTATCTTTTATTTGGCTCCAGGTTTTTATAAGAGTTGTTAAATCGTTATTAATTTCATTTTTGGTCTTATTACTTCCTGCAGTTCTTACTATTAATCCCATCTCTTTAGGAATTTCGATTTCATTTAAAATAGTTCTTATTTTTTTTCTGTCAGAAGGATTAAATATTTTTCTAGAAATCCCCCCTCCTTTTGCTGTATTTGGCATTAAAACAATGTATTTTCCAGCAATAGAAATGAAAGTACTTAAAGCTGCCCCTTTTTGACCTCTCTCATCCTTTATTACTTGAACAAGTATTACTTGATTTGGTTTAATAACTTCCTGAATTTTATATCTTTTGAACTTGAACTTATTTTCTTTCTTTTTATCTTTTTCCTCTTCGGTATTACTCTTTTCTGTTACATTTTCTTTATCTTCTGTCTGGTTTTCTATTTCTTTTTCAATAGGATCATCTATCTCCAGTTTTCCCTCTGCAATATTTTCTTCCTCTTTAGCTTCAACTTGTTTTGAAAGTTCTTCTCTAGCTTTCTCTTCTTCTTCTTTAATTTTATCTAAATCAGCCTTTGGTATCTGATAATAATCTGATTGGATGTCATTAAAAGATAGAAATCCATGTCTATCTCTTCCAAAATCAA
>CACEOF010000004.1 GCA_902561095.1 uncultured Pelagibacteraceae bacterium
CAACTCAATTTGCTGACGGTGGAGAATTTGGATTCGGTGGAGAAGTAGGAATTTCTACAAATATATTACCTCCGAGAGGACCTGTGGGATTAAATCAATTAGTTTCTTATAAATATGAAATTACGAGTAAAGGAAAAACAAGAAAATAAATTGAATACTAAAAAAATCAAAATCGGGGTTCTGGGAGGTTCTTTTGATCCTGCACATAAAGGACACTTAGCAATATCCAAAGAAGCAAAAAAGAGATTTCAACTTCAGAATATAATCTGGGCTATAACAAAAAAAAATCCCTTTAAAGCTGAAAGTAAAACAACTGTTTTAAAAAGAATTAAAGAATGTAGAAGTATCATTGGATCAAATTCATTTATAAAAGTGAAATTTTATGAAAATTTAATTAAATCAAACAAAACCATTGATCTCATCAATCACTTAAAAAGAAATAAAAATATTGAAATCTATTTTTTAATGGGTGCAGATAATTTAATTAACTTCCACAAATGGCATAAGTCGAAATTAATTTCACAAAAATGCAATATTTTAGTATTTGATCGTCATGGTTATAAAAAAAATTCATTAAAATCAAAGACATTTAAGCAGCTTAATAAAGATGTACTTAAATTTATTGAATTTAAAAAAGTCAACATTTCATCTTCTCAATTAAGAAAAATTTGATAGTCTAAATTTAATTAATGGATAAAATTTCAGATCTTAAAAAGATTGTAATCAACACTCTCGATCTTAATAAAGCACAGGATATAATAACAATTGATTTAAAAGATAAGAGTTCTATGGCTGATTATATGATTATTGCCAGCGGCACCTCTTCAAGACACATTCAGTCATTATCAGAACAAGTTTTAGAAAAGTTAAAAAAAAATGGAGTTCCAGATTCTAAGATTGAGGGTAAACAAAGTAATGAATGGAAATTAGTTGATGGTATAGATTTAATTGTTCATATTTTTCATCCTGAAAAAAGGAAATTTTATGAACTTGAAAAAATTTGGTCAGAATTTATTCCGAAAGAAAAAGTTTTGATATGAAACTATTTAAAACATATTTAATAATTTTTTTATCTATTTTTTTTTTTAATAGCAGCGTAAATACTGCTGAGACTGATATTTATAAAAAAATTGATCTTTTTGGTGAAGTCCTAGAAAAAATAAATAAAGAATACGTAGATGAGATAAATCAGTCTGAAAGTATGGACTCGGCTATCAATGGTCTCCTTCAATCTCTTGATCCTTACTCTGCATATATGTCACCAAAAATTCTTGAACAGATGCAAACGGAGACTAGTGGTGAATTTGGAGGTTTAGGTATTGAAGTAAGTATGGAGGCTGGTGTAGTTAAGGTAATATCACCTATAGATGATACACCCGCTTCAAAGGCAGGACTAAAAGCTGGTGACTACATTGTAAAAATAAATAATATTCAAGTACAAGGTAAATCCTTAGCAGAAGCCGTAGATTTGATGAGGGGGCCGGTTGGTTCTGGAATAGAACTAACTGTGAGGCGAAGAGGAGAAAAAAAAGCACTAACATTTAATATTGTTAGAGAAATAATAGAAATTCAATCAGTCAAATCTGAAATTTTAGAAAATAATATAGGATATATAAGACTTACATCATTTAATGAAAATAGTAGCGATCAAATTGAAAAACAGATTAAAAAATTAAAAAAAAATGAAAGTGTAAATGCGTTTATTTTAGATCTAAGAAATAATCCTGGAGGACTATTGTCTCAAGCTATAACAATCACAGATTTTTTTTTAGATAATGGGGAGATAGTATCTACAAAAAGTAGAAAAAAATCAGAAAATAGAAAATGGTTTGCTAAAAAAGGAGATATTACAGATGGAAAAACATTGTTAGTATTGATTAATTACGGTTCAGCCTCTGCCTCTGAAATAGTGGCTGGTGCACTTAAAGACCATAAAAGAGCGATAATTGTTGGAGAAAACAGTTATGGAAAAGGATCTGTACAATCTATCATTCCACTTAAAAATAAAGGTGCTATACGATTAACTGTTGCAAAATATTATCTGCCGTCTGGAAAGTCTATTTCTGAGGTCGGTGTCAGACCTGATATAGAAATCAATGAAGACGGGGATGATTTTAAGATAAAGAGTGACACAGACAATCAACTAAGTTACGCCATTAAGTTACTCAACGGATAACATGGATAAGAAATATAGTAACTTACCACTAAGAAGTGGCGTGGGAATTGTAGTTTTAAATGAAGAAAACAAAGTATTCGTAGCAAAGAGAATTGATAATCCAAAAGATTTTTGGCAGATGCCTCAGGGAGGAGTTGACTCTGGTGAAGATTTTTTAAAGGCTGCTTATAGAGAGCTAGAAGAAGAAACTAGTATCAAAAGTGTTAAACTAATCAAAGAGTTAGATGGTATGATAACTTATGAACTTCCAGAGCGTCTGCTAGGTATTATTTGGAAGGGTAAATATAGAGGGCAGAAACAAAAGTGGTTTTTAATGAGATTTACTGGTGAAGATAAGGAAATTAATATTAACACACATCATCCAGAGTTTTTAGATTGGAAATGGATAGAGCTAGATCAACTAACTAAAGTAGTAGTAGATTTTAAGTTGCATGTTTACAAAGAAGTACAAGAAAAAGTTGAAAAATTAATCTAATTGAGCGTTTTTAAAACTTCAATTTTTTGATCAATTAAATACCTAGACTGGTCACTTATTTCTTCCTTACCAGATTCTTCCTCTGCTTGTTTCAATAAATCTTGTTGTTTGGATTTATCCATATCAGCTATATTAAATATAGAGCTAGTTAGAATTGAAAGATTATTATTTTTAAATTCTACAATACCATCTTCAATATAATAACTTTCGTCACCTGATTTTGATAAAATTTTAATAATTCCAGGCTTTAAAAAAGAAATAATTGAAATATGATCTTTTAATATTCCCATTTCTCCTTCATAGGCAGGTACAACAACTTCAGAAACGTCATCTTTTATTAAAAAAGATTTTTCTGGATTTACAATTTCAATTTTAAATTCTTCACTCATTAAGCAGCTGCTTCTTTTTCCATTTTCTTAGCTTTTTCAATGGCTTCCTCAATAGTACCAACCATGTAAAATGCTGCTTCTGGTAAATGATCGTATTCACCTTTACAAATAGCATCAAAACCTTTGATGGTTGATTCTAAATCAACTAATTTTCCAGGTGAACCAGTAAAAACTTCAGCTACAAAAAACGGTTGAGATAAAAATCTTTGGATTTTTCTGGCTCTAGCAACTACCAATTTATCCTCTTCAGATAATTCATCCATTCCAAGAATTGCAATAATATCTTGAAGTGACTTATAAGATTGTAATATTTTTTGAACATCTCTTGCTACCTTGTAGTGTTCGTCTCCCACAACTCTTGGGTCCAAAATTCTGGATGTAGAGTCTAATGGATCAACAGCTGGATATATACCAATTTCAGCGATCTGTCTTGAAAGTACAGTTGTTGCATCCAAGTGTGCAAATGAAGTTGCTGGAGCTGGATCAGTTAAGTCGTCAGCTGGTACATAAATTGCTTGAACTGATGTAATTGAACCCTTGTTTGTTGTTGTAATTCTTTCTTGTAGATTTCCCATGTCTGTAGCTAGTGTTGGTTGATAGCCAACTGCAGAAGGAATTCTTCCTAACAATGCTGAAACTTCTGAGCCAGCTTGAGTAAACCTAAAAATGTTGTCAACAAAGAAAAGGACATCTTGACCTTCTTGGTCTCTGAAATACTCAGCAACTGTTAAACCTGTGAGCGCTACTCTTGCTCTTGCCCCTGGAGGCTCGTTCATCTGTCCATAAACTAGTGCAGCTTTAGATCCAGGACCATCTTTTTTTATTACTCCAGAATCCATCATCTCATGATAAAGGTCGTTTCCTTCTCTAGTTCGTTCACCTACTCCTGCAAAAACTGAAAATCCTCCATGTGCTTTTGCAACGTTATTTATCAATTCCATAATTAAGACTGTTTTACCTACTCCAGCTCCACCAAATAATCCAATTTTTCCACCTTTTGCATAAGGTGCTAACAGGTCAATAACCTTAATACCAGTTACAAGAATTTCTGTTTCAGTAGACTGATCATTAAATTCAGGGGCTGCTCTGTGAATTGGCCAACTTTCTTTTGTTTTAACTTCCCCTCTTTCATCTATAGGCTCACCAATTACATTAATAATTCTTCCAAGAGTTTCAGGTCCAACAGGTACTTGAATAGGAGCATTAGTATTTATTACTTCATCACCTCTTTTTAGTCCTTCAGTAGCATCCATCGCAATTGTTCTAACTGTTGTTTCACCTAAATGTTGAGCAACCTCTAAAACTAACCTGTTATCCCCATTTTTACATTCCAATGCTGTTAGAATTTCTGGAAGTTCTCCATCAAATTTTACGTCAACTACTGCTCCAATAACTTGTGTGATTATTCCTTTGCTCATAATTATAAACTTTCTGCTCCTGATATGATTTCTATTAGTTCTTTTGTAATTGCTGCCTGACGACTTCTATTATACTGGATAGTAAGTTTGTCAACCATTTCACCTGCGTTTCGAGTTGCGTTATCCATTGCACTCATCCTTGATCCTTGTTCGCTAGCTGAATTCTCTAACATTGCTTTAAATATTTGTGTTGAAATATTTTTTGGCAATAAATTGCTTAAAATCTCATCTTCATCTGGTTCAAATTCATAACTTTCCTCTGAAGTATTCTCTTCACTATCTTCGCTATTCAAAGGGATTATCTGTTGGGCCTGAGGAATTTGAGTGATCACATTTTTAAATTGGTTATAAAAAATAGTGCATATATCAAATTCACTACTCTCAAATTTATCTATTACTATCTTACCAACCTTGTCAGCATCAAAGTAATTGACATTTTTTGACTCTTTAAAAGAAATATTTTCAACAATTTTATCACCATACATTCTCTTTAACTGATCATTTCCTTTTGAGCCTACAGTTATGATTTTAAGTTCTTTTCCCTCACTTAATATTTTAGAGAAGTAACTTTTGGCTTTTTTAATTATATTAGAATTGAAACCCCCACATAGTCCTCTATCTGATGTCATTACAACACATAAATGAACCTTGTCATTCCCTGTTCCTGATAAAAGTTTTGGAGCATTCTCTTTATCAGATATTCCACTAGACAAGTTTAAAATGACATTATTCATTTTTTCTGAGTAAGGCCTTCCCTTTTCTGCACTTTCTTGAGCTTTTCTAAGTTTTGCTGCAGCAACCATCTTCATAGCTTTTGTAATTTTCTGTGTAGACTTAACACTTGCTATTCTTTTTTTTAAATCGTCTAAACTTGCCATTTTTTATTATGATTTTAAGTTTGTTTAAGTTGCGTGATTACTTCTACCAATAGTTTTTCTTTATCTTCTTCAAGTTTTCCAGAACTTTGGATAGAGTCAATTATTTCAGGCTTATCAGATTTGCATTTTTCAATTATTTTTGTTTCGAACTCTGCAATATCTTTTAAATCTATGTCATCCAAATAACCTTTAACTCCACAAAAAACAGATACAACTTGCTCTGCGACTGTCAGTGGTGAATATTGTTTCTGTTTTAAAAGTTCTGTCAATTTTGAACCTCTATTAAGTAGCTGTTGCGTAGAAGCATCTAAATCTGATCCAAATTGAGCAAAAGCTGCCATTTCTCTGTACTGAGCTAACTCAAGTTTCATGGAGCCTGATACTTTTTTCATGGCTTTTGTTTGAGCTGAAGATCCAACCCTCGATACAGACAATCCAACGTTAATTGCTGGTCTAATACCTTGGTTAAAAAGCTCTGTTTCTAAAAATATTTGGCCATCTGTAATTGAAATAACATTTGTTGGAATAAATGCAGAAACATCACCTCCTTGTGTTTCAATTATTGGAAGTGCAGTTAATGAACCTCCACCATGTTCATCACTAAGTTTTGCAGCTCTTTCTAATAATCTACTGTGCAAATAAAACACATCTCCTGGGTAAGCTTCCCTTCCTGGAGGTCTTCTTAAAAGGAGAGACATTTGTCTATATGCAACAGCTTGTTTCGATAGATCATCATAAATAATTAACGCGTGCATTCCATTATCCCTAAAATATTCACCCATTGCGCATCCTGTATAAGGAGCTAAAAATTGTAATGGCGCTGAGACTGATGCTGTAGCAGCAACAATAGTTGTGTATTCCATTGCTCCAGCTTCTTCTAAAGTTTTTTGAATTTGTCTTACTGTTGATCTTTTTTGACCTACTGCAACATAGATACAGTATAATTTTTGTTTCTCATCACCAGACTCATTAATTTTTTTCTGATTTATAATTGCATCGACAGCAACAGCAGTTTTACCTGTCTGTCTATCTCCAATAATTAATTCTCTTTGACCTCTTCCAATTGGCACTAAACTATCAATTGATTTTAAGCCAGTTTGCATTGGTTCACTAACTGATTGTCTCGGGATAATACCAGGGGCTTTAACTTCTACTCTTGTTTTTTTAACACTTTTATCAAGCGCACCTTTTCCATCAATTGGATTTCCAAGACCATCAACCACTCTACCTAAAAGTTCTTTTCCTACTGGTGTATCAACAATATTTCCTGTTCTTTTAACTACATCACCTTCTTTAATATTTCTGTCGTCACCAAAAATTACAACACCAACATTTTCACTTTCCAAGTTAAGAGCCATACCTTTTGAACCATCAGCAAACTCAACCATCTCACCAGCCTGAACATTATCTAAGCCATAAATTCTAGCAATACCATCTCCAACGGATATTACCTGACCGACTTCAGTAACCTCTGTCTTTTCACCAAAATTTTTAATTTGTTCTTTTAATATTTTTGTAACTTCTGAAGGATTAATTTCCATTTATGCCTCTATCATTCTGTTTTCAATTTGTTGTAATTTATTTTTAATTGAGGTGTCAACCATAGTACTTCCTACTTGAAGTACTAAACCTCCTATTAAACTTTTATCATATTTGTAGTTTAATTTTATTTTTGAGCTAAAATTTTTAGTGAGCTCCTCTGTAATTTTAGCTATTTCATCATTAGATAATTCTTTTGCTGATTTTAATTCTGCCTTAAGTTCACCTCTTTTTTTTGAACATATCCCAACAAAACTTTTAAGAATTCTCTCTAAAAAAAAGAACCTTCTTTTTTGAATTAAAAAATTTAAAAAATTTTTAAATAAAGTTTGAAATTTATAACTTTCTGAAATTGAATTTGTAATCTTTAATAAATCATCTTGTTTTGTTGTTGGATCTTTAATTAAACTTTTAAAGTCATCACTTGTGTTTATCAATTCTAAGACAGATGAACACTGTTCCTCAATTTGAGTCAAAAGATTGCTTTCGTTGGATAGCTCATAAAGTGCAAGCGAATATCTTTCGGCTGAAGTAACTGAAAATCCCGTGTCTTTGCTCAACTTTGTTCCTCTATAATGTTGAAGATTAAATTAAAATCAGGCTTTAATTAGCATATGACCTTTATGTCTTCAAGTAACCGATTTGTTAAAAAGGCATTTTTTTAGTTATTAATTGAAGTTTATAGGGTCAACATCAACTGAAAGTTTTATTCCAGTCGCAAACTTATAATTTGGTATAATTTTTGCGATTGAGTTTTGTACTTTCATTGATTTAATTCCTCTTATTAACAATCTAACTCTAAATTTTCTCTTCAATCTAAATATGGGTGCATTTACTGGGCCCAATACTTTTCCTTCAATTTTATTTTCTATAAAATTTTTAAATCCTAAAGCCTCTGTTTCTAATTTATGTTCATTTTCACCTGTAAGAATTAGTGAGATAAATCTTTGAAAAGGTGGAAGTTTATTTTTTTTTCTAATCTCTAACTCTCTTTCTAAAAAAATATCAGGATTTTTATTAGTAATATCATCAATAACTTTTGTATCGTGATTGTAAGTTTGAAAATAAACCGTAGCGGGTTTTCCAGTTCTTCCGGCTCTTCCTGAAAGTTGGTGATAAAGTTGTAAATTCTTTTCAGCTCCTCTCAAATCGTGTCCTTGAGATGAAAGATCGATGTCTACAACTACAATACAATTTAAACTTGGAAAGTGAAATCCTTTTGAAATTAATTGAGTTCCAACTAAAATATTAGTTTCATTTTTAATAATTTTATCCAACTTATCCATTGAGTCTTTTTTATTCATTGTATCACTTGAAAAGATTTCAATTTTCTTATCTGGAAATTTTCTTTTTACTTCATCTGATATTCTTTCAACACCAGGGCCACTAAAAATAAATTCACAATTTCCCTCTTTTGAACATTCTCTTTTTAAATGAGATTTATATCCACAGTAATGACAAAGCAAATTACCTTTATTTTTATGATAAACTAAATTGATACTACAGTTTGGGCATGAAAAACTTGTGTAACATTTATTGCATAATACATGTGGTGAAAACCCACGTCTGTTTAAAAAAAATAAAACTTGATCCTTTTTTTCTAAATGAGAATTTACCTTTTTAACAATTTCATTTGATAACCACGATTGTTTTTCCAACTTAGAATTATTTAAATTTACAATTTCATAATTAGGGAGAGAAGCATTTTGATATCTCTGGTTTAATCTAGATAAACCATATTTTCCTTTTTTTATATTTTCATATGTTTCAACAGATGGAACTGCAGTTATAAGATTTATTGGAATATTTTCAAATGATGCTCTGGCTATTGCCATATCTCTAGCGTTGTAAGTTGTCCCCTCATCTTGCTTAAATGATTGATCGTGTTCTTCATCAACAATAATTATTCCAAGTTTTTTAAATGGTAAAAATAAAGACGATCTTGCTCCAATTATAACTTGAATTTTTCCATTAGAAATTCCATTCCATATTATTTCTTTTTTCTTTTTTGATATTCCCGAATGCCAGACAGCTGGATTAAAACCAAAATATTCAACAAATTTTTGCTCAAATTGCCCCGTTAGTCCTATCTCTGGTAATAATATTAAGCCTTGAAATCCCTTCTTTATTGTTGATTTTAATGCCTCAAAATAAACAAAAGTTTTTCCAGATCCAGTTGTTCCTTGTAATACGTGTACTCTAAATTTATTGTTTAAAATGACCATTTCCTGTAGAGATTTCTTTTGGTCCTCAGAGAGTTTTATTGAATTATTTTTTATATTGCTTTCAAAAACTTGAAAATTATTTTTTATATCGTCTTCAATTGCATTGTTGCTCAATAGCATCAATTTTAAAGCCATGCCCTTTGGAATAATATTGTATTCTGAAAACCAATTTAAAAAGTTTATAGTTGTTTTTTTTAGTGGTTTAACTTTTAATTTCTTAAAAACTTTTTTTAATTTAAATTTTTTTTGTTCATTTTCTTCTAATTTATCCCATACCACTCCAGTAACTTTATTTTTGCCAAAGGGTACTGATACATATTCACCAATTTTTAAATCTAAATTACTTTCATATGTGAATGGATAATTAAATATATTTGGTAACAGAATCGGATATTTCATATTTTATAATATGAAAAAAAATTAAGAGTGTATTGCTCTTTTATCAACTGATAAAGCTGCCTCTTTTACTGCCTCTGAAAAAGTTGGGTGAGCATGACATGTACGTGCTATATCCTCTGAACTAGCTCCAAATTCCATAGCAACGCCAATTTCAGCAATCAACTCACCAGCATGAGGGCCTATTATATGAGCACCCAACACTTTATCTGTTTTTTCATCAGCTAAAATCTTCACAAATCCTTCTGCATCATCAATAGCTTTTGCTCTTGAATTAGCCATAAATGAAAATTTTCCAACTTTATATTTCATTTTAGAATCTTTTAATTGTTCCTCAGTTTTACCAATCGCTGCAACTTCTGGTGTGGTATATACAACACCTGGAATAGTATCATAATTGACATGCCCTGATTGTCCTGCAATGTTTTCAGCAACAGCAATACCTTCATCTTCAGCTTTATGAGCAAGCATAGGTCCTGATATTACATCACCAATTGCATATATATTCTCTAAATTTGTTTTAAACGATTTATCAGTTTTAATTCTTTTTCTATCGTCAAGTTCAACTCCAACAGTTTCTAAATTTAAGCCCTCAGTATTTGCCTTCCTGCCAACAGAAATTAAAACTACATCACAATCTAAATCATTTTTATTTCCATCTTTATCTACAGTGGATACTGTTACTCCAGATTTATTTTTTTTAATTTTTTCAACTTTATTTTGCATATTAAACTTTATGCCTTGTTTCTTTAGAATTTTCATAAATTCTGAGGATATTTCTTTGTCCATACCTGGTGTGATGTGATCTAAAAACTCTACCACCTGTACTTCAGAACCCAGTCTTGACCAAACCGATCCCATTTCTAATCCAATATAACCACCGCCCACAACAACCATTTTATTTGGAACTTTTTCAAGCTTTAATGCACCAGTCGAAGAAACTATTTTTTGCTCATCAATTTCAATTCCTGGTAATGAAGTAGCTACAGATCCTGTTGCTATTATAGTTTTTTCAGATTGTATAATAGTCTCTTTATTTTCATTATCTTTAATTGAAATTTCGTTTTGAGATTTGAAACTACCATAACCTTTGAAATAAGTTACTTTGTTTTTCTTAAATAAAAATTCAACCCCTTTTGTAAGAACAGTTACAGCTTTATCTTTACTTTTCATCATTTTATCAAGGTTTAGCTTAACATCTCCTACTTCTATCCCTTTGTTAGCCAATCCCTTAACTTTATGAAATTCCTCAGATAAATTTAATAAACTCTTTGATGGTATACAGCCAACATTTAAGCAGGTGCCTCCTAAAGAACCTCTAGATTCTATACATGCTGTTTTCAATCCTAATTGAGAAAGTCTAATCGCACAAACATATCCACCAGGTCCACCACCAATTACTACTGCTTGAAATTTTTCTGACATCTAAATATCCAAAAACAACCTTCTCGGGTCCTCTAAATTTTCCTTTATCATTTTAAGAAATGACACTGACTCTTTACCATCAATAATTCTATGATCATACGACAATGCTAAATACATTATTGGTCTTATTTTAATTTCTCCATCAACAACGGCAGGTCTTTCAACAATATTATGCATTCCTAGTACCCCAGATTGTGGAAGGTTTAATATAGGTGTTGAAAGCATAGACCCATAAACTCCACCATTACTTATTGTAAATGTTCCTCCTTGAAGATCTTCAATTACTAACTTTCCATCTTTTGCTTTTTCAGAAATTTCTTTAATATTTTTTTCGATATCAGCAAAAGATAACTCATCTGCATTTCTTAAAACTGGCACAACTAAACCTTTGTCAGTTCCTACTGCAAAACTAATATTATAATAATTTTTGTAAACTATTTCATCCCCATCAATTTCTGCATTCACTGCTGGAAAATTCTTTAGGGCAACTACACATGCTTTCACAAAAAACGACATAAAGCCAAGTTTAATATTATACCTAGATTGAAAATCTTCCTTATTTTCTTTTCTCATTTCTATAATATTTGTCATATCAACTTCATTGAATGTTGTTAGTAAAGCTGCATTTTCTTGAGCTTGCTTTAATCTCTTAGCAATAGTTTGTCTAAGTCTGGTCATCTTAATTCTTTCTTCTTGACCATATTGAATTTTTCTATCTGAAGGTTTTGGGTTTACTCCCATCATACTTATTAAGTCACCTTTTAGAACTCGTCCATCTTTTCCAGAGCCTTGAACAGTAGCTAAGTCTATATTGTTTTCAGCAACAATTTTTCGAACAGCAGGTGATAATGTTTTGTCCTTAATGTTTTTAATGACTGGTGGTACTTCTTCAACTTCGTCCGTTAATACTAAAGGCTTTTCACTTTGCTCCTCTGATTTAGAAATCTCCTCAAAAACTTTTGGTTCCTTTTTAATCGGGTCTAATTTAATCACATTATTTTCACTAGATTTAGTTTCTTCTTTTTCAACTTCTTCGTTCTTTTTAGTACTAGGTTTAACGCTACTACCATTTTCAGAAACAGAACCCAATAAAGCTCCCACTTCAACTACTGACCCATCTTTAGAATTTATTTCAGTTAGTACACCTGTTATTGGAGAGGGGACTTCTAAATTTACTTTATCTGTTTCAAGTTCAACTATTGGTTCGTCTGCATCAACAGAGTCTCCTGTATTTTTTAACCATTTAGCCACTGTTGCTTCTGTAATACTTTCACCAAGTGCAGGAACTACAATTTTTTCTCTCATTATAAATTATTTAAATACCTTATTAATTATTTCTTGCTGTTGAGAATTATGCCTTTTAGCATATCCGGTTGCTGGACTTGCATCTGGGCTTCTTCCTATATAAGAAATTTTGTTATTATTAGCCTTTAAACTTTCTAATGTCCATTGGATATAATCTCTAACTGAAAACCATGCACCCATATTTTTAGGCTCTTCTTGGCACCAAAAAAAGTTAGCATTTTTTGCATATGGTTTTAGCTCATTTGCAAGAGCTTTTGCAGGAAAAGGATACAGTTGTTCAATTCTAAAAATTATCACATCATCTTTTTTTATTTTTTCTCTAGCATCCAGAAGGTCAAAATATATTTTCCCAGAACATAAAATTACTTTTTTTATCTTTGAGCTGTCTTTGAGCTTAATAAAACCATCAACTTTTGGATCAATTGCGTGATCCCATAATATTCTATGAAACGTATTTTCTTTATTAAAATCTTGTAAATTTGAAACACAGAATTTATTTCTTAATAAAGATTTTGGTGTCATAATTATTAATGGCTTTCTAAAATCCCTATGCATTTGTCTTCGTAGAGCATGAAAGTAATTAGCAGGGGTGGTACAGTTTAATACTTGCATATTATCATTTGAGCACAGTTGTAAAAATCTTTCTAATCTTGCAGAGGAATGTTCTGGTCCTTGTCCTTCATAAGCATGAGGTAATAACATCACTAATCCTGAAGCTCTATTCCACTTTCTTTCACCTGATGCAATAAATTGATCAATTACAACTTGTGCACCATTAGCAAAATCTCCAAATTGAGCTTCCCACAAAGTTAACGTATTAGGCTCAACTAAACTATAGCCATATTCGAATCCCAAAACTGCAAGTTCGGATAAAAAACTATCAACGACCTCAAATTTTTTTTGTTTGTTTGAAATATTATTTAGTGGAATATATCTAGAATTATCAGTCTGATCTCTTAAAACTGAATGTCTTTGACTAAATGTTCCTCTACCAGAATCTTGACCAACTAACCTAACTGGATAACCTTCCTCAAGTAAAGAGCCAAAAGCTAGTGCTTCTGCTGTAGACCAATCAATATCAAAACCTTTGTCTACTGAATTTTTTCTTATGTTCAAAATTTTAGAAATAGTTTTATGAACATTAATTTCAGTAGGTATAGTGTTAATTCTGTCTGAAATTTCTTTTAATTGGTTTTCATCAAAACCAGTCACACCTCTTTTATCTTTACCTTTTTCAGGTTTGTATCTAGACCAAGACCCCTCAAACCATTCTATTTTTGGTTTGTAATCTTTTGCACTTTTATATTGTTCATCCAATAAATCTTTAAATCCTTTTACATTTTGGTCTAAAAGATTTTGGGTAATTGAATTTTCGTTAACTAGTTTGCTTCCATAAATCTTATAAACACTTGGATGTGATCTAATTTTTTTATACATTAATGGTTGGGTAAATGAGGGTTCGTCCCCTTCGTTATGTCCGAATCTTCTATAGCAAATGAGGTCGACCACCACATCTCTATTAAATTTTAATCTGAACTCAGTGGCAATTCTAGTCGCATAAACAACTGCCTCTGGGTCATCTCCGTTTACGTGAAGAATTGGAGCTTCAACCATTTTTGCAACATCTGATGGATATGGTGAAGACCTAGCAAATCTTGGACTAGTAGTAAAACCAATTTGATTATTTACTATAATATGAATCGTACCACCGGTATTATGGCCAGGAAGTCCTGACATGGCAAAACATTCTGCCACTACTCCTTGACCAGCAAAAGCTGCGTCTCCATGAATAAGAATAGGTATAACTTTATTTCTCTCTTTATCCTTATGAAAAAATTGCTTAGCTCTTGTTTGTCCTAAAACAACTGGATTGACAGCCTCTAGGTGAGAGGGATTATCTGTCAAACTAACATGAACTGAGTTTCCGTCAAATTGTCTATCTGAAGATGCACCAAGATGATATTTTACATCACCAGCACTATCCTCTGTATCTGGGCTTAATTCCCCTGCAAATTCATTAAATATTCTTTTATATGACTTTTGTAATACATTTGCTAAAACATTGAGTCTACCTCTATGAGACATTCCAATCTTGACCTCTTTAATTTGATTTTGTCCACCAATTTTAATTATTTGCTCTAGGGCTGGTATTAAACTTTCACCTCCATCAAGACCAAATCTTTTTGTACCAACATATTTTGTTGCTAAAAATTTTTCAAAACCTTCTGCTTGTACAAGTTTATTTAGTATTGCCTCCTTACCATTCTTGGTAAAATTTAAAGCATTTTGATCCTGCTCTATCCTGTCTCTAAACCACTTTCTTTCAACTGGGTTTGAAACATGCATAAACTCGTAACCGATATTTCCACAATATGTTTTTTTTAAAAATTTTAATATCTCCTTAATATTTGCGTACTTTTTATTAATTACTCCATTTAAGAAAATTTTCTTTTCATAATTCTGTTTTTTAAAACCATAAAATTCAGGATGCAATTCATCAAGATACTCAGATTCTCTCATTTCTAAAGGATCTAGATTTGCTAATAAATGTCCTCTTAATCTATAGGCACGTATTAAAGCAACAGCACTGATGGAGTCCTTATTAGAGTCCGCAAGTAGTTGAAAATTAAATTTTACTGATGAATCTGTTTCATCATTAACTTTATTGTCACCTTTTATCTCTATTTTTTTTTGTAATTCATCAACATCTATTTTTACTTTTGAAGGTCCCCATGATGGTCCATTTATTTCAGAAGCAATAACTTTTATCTCTTCACCTATACCCTCAAAATAATTTGCCCAGCTCTCAGGTAATTCAGGATCTTTGTTGATAAATTTAAGATACATTTGTTCAATAAATGCACTATTAGACTTATTTAAGAATGAAGTTTTTTCAAATTCAAGATTTTTTGATGAAGACATCTTTGTTAGTTAATATATCCTTCTAATGGTATTTTTCAATTAGACAGTTTGTTAAACAATGTTTTTCCAATTATTGATGGTGATTCTGCAACTATAATCCCACATTCTTCCATCTTTTTTATTTTATCTTTTGCCCCGCCCTTGCCTCCAGAAATAATAGCCCCTGCGTGACCCATTCTTCGACCAGGCGGAGCTGTAATTCCTGCTATAAATCCAACTATAGGTTTTTTAATTTTGTGATTTTTAACAAATTCTGCAGCCTCTTCCTCTGCTGTACCACCTATTTCTCCAATCATTAAAATCGACTCTGTCTCATCATCATTTAAAAATAAATCTAAACAATCTATAAAATTTGTACCGTTAATTGGATCTCCTCCAATACCAATACAAGTTGATTGACCGAGACCATTTTCAGTAGTTTGTGCTACTGCCTCATAAGTTAGCGTTCCTGATCTAGAAACGATGCCAACCGATCCCCTTTTATGAATATTTCCAGGCATTATTCCTATTTTACATTCATCAGGCGTAATTATTCCTGGGCAATTTGGGCCTATAAGACGACTATTTGAGCTAGCCAAACTTTGTCTTACTTTGATCATATCCTGAACTGGGATGCCCTCTGTTATACAAACTATAAGATCTATTGATGCATCAATTGCCTCAATGATTGCAGCAGCTGCAAATTTTGCTGGAACATAGATCATAGTAGCGTCTGCTCCAACCTCATTTTTTGCCTCTAATACTGTATTGAAAACTGGTCTTTCTAAATGTTTTTGACCTCCTTTTTTAGGTGTTACTCCGCCCACAAGATTTGTTCCATACTTTATTGCTTGTTCAGAGTGGAATGTGCCATGAGATCCTGTGAAACCCTGACAAATAACTTTTGTATTTTTGTTTACTAATACTGACATTTATTTTATCGCCTCAACAATTTTTTTTGCTGCATCATCTAAGTTTTCTGCTGATATTAACTTTAAGTCAGAATTATCAAGTATTTCTTTACCTTGCTTAAAATTTGTACCTGCAAGCCTTACCACTAAAGGAACACTAATGTTTATCTCCTTAGCAGCATCTACTACTCCTTGTGCAAGTACATCACACCTCATAATTCCCCCAAAAATATTAATTAAGATGCCTTTAACATTCTTATCAGAAAGAATAATTTTCAAAGCTGCAGAAACTTTTTCTTTTGATGCACCCCCTCCTACATCTAAAAAATTGGCCGGTTCCTTTCCATATAATTTTATTATATCCATTGTAGCCATTGCTAAACCTGCTCCATTGACCATACAGCCTATACTTCCATCTAATTTTATATAAGCAAGGTCATGTTTGCTTGCCTCAATTTCTGTTGGATCTTCCTCATTTAGGTCTCTAAGCTCAACAATTTCAGGATGTCTGAACAAGGCATTTGAATCAAAATTTACTTTTGCATCTAAACAAATTATTTTTTCTTCTTTAGTCAAAATCAAAGGATTGACCTCAACCATATTAGCATCAGTGCTTATAAACATTTTATAAATTGATTTAATTAAATTTATTGCTTGGTTTTTTGCATCATTATTTAAATTAAAAATGTTTATAATTTTTTCACAATCAGTATTTGAAATTTCTTCATTAATATTAACTTTTGTAGTTAAAATTTTTTCTGGCGTTTTACTTGCTACTTCTTCAATATCCATGCCTCCTTGATCGCTTGATATGAAAGCAATTTTTGAAGTAGCTCTGTCTACAAGACAAGATAAATAAAATTCTTTTTCTATGTTTGAAGACTCCTCAACATATAATCTTTTAACTTCTCTTCCCTCTGGGCCAGTTTGATGAGTAATAAGTGTTTTTCCAAGCAACTCTTTAGCTGCTAATTCTAGCTCATCAATTGTATTTAAAATTTTTACACCTCCTGCTTTTCCTCTTCCACCAGCATGTATTTGTGCTTTGAGAACGTATTTTTCAGTTTTAAGTGATTTTACCTTCTCAATTAGTTCCTCAACATTTAAAGCAAATACTCCCTCTGGGACTACTGCACCATATTTTTTTAGGATTTGTTTGGCTTGGTGCTCGTGAATATTCATTTTTATTTGGAAAGATCAGGATCTATTTTTGATGCAGCTTCCCATAGAGCTTTTACTGCATCTATTGAGTGCATAAATTCTTTTTTCTCCTTATCATCTAAACTGACTTCCTCAATTTTTTCAACACCACTTTTTCCAATAATAACAGGCACTCCAGCATAAACATTAGTTACACTGTACTCTCCATTTAATTGGACCGCACATGGTAATAATTTTTTTTGATCATTTAAATATGCTTCAGCCATTTGAACACCTGATGCTGCAGGAGCATAGAACGCTGAACCTTTCTCTAAAAACTTAACTATCTCAGCTCCGCCATCTCTTGTTCGTTGATTTATTTCCTCAAGTCTTTCTTGAGAAATTTTTCCATCTTTGACTAAATCAAGTAAGGGTTGTCCAGAGACTTTTGTAAATCTTGGCATAGGTACCATTGTATCACCATGTCCACCCATCACCATTGCCTCAATCTCTTTTACTGGGACGTTTAATTCTAGAGATAAAAATAATTTAAATCTAGAACTATCCAATATACCTGCCATACCCACAACTTTATTAGCTGGTAAACCAGAAAATTTTTGAAACGCCATAACCATCACATCTAATGGATTAGTGATACATATAACAAAAGCTTTTGGGGCGTTTTGTTTAACTCCTTCAGCAACTTGTTTAATAATTTTTAAATTTATTCCAAGTAAGTCGTCTCTACTCATTCCTGGTTTTCTAGGGACACCTGCGGTAATAATTATTACATCTGAGTCCTTAATATCTTTGTAATCATCAGTTCCTGAGAATTTTACATTAAAACCGTCGACAGATGATGATTGAGCTATATCTAAAGCTTTTCCTTTTGCAATACCACTTGCTACATCAAATAATACTACTTCGTTTACTAATTCTTTTGTACCAATTAAGTGAGCAAGTGTTCCACCAATTTGGCCTGCGCCAATTAAAGATATTTTTGTCATTATTTTCCTTTTATTTCATTATTGGCATTACAAATTCCGCATTTGAACGAATACCAGAAGGCCACCTGGATGTTACTGTTTTAAGTTTTGTATAAAATTTTATTCCCTCCATACCATGCATTGCACTGTCTCCAAATAAGGATCTTTTCCAGCCTCCAAAACTATGAAAGGCCATAGGTACTGGTATAGGAACATTAATACCAACCATGCCTACTTGTATTTTACTGGCGAAAGTCCTTCCAACATCTCCATCTCTAGTATAAATACTTACTCCATTTCCGTATTCATGGTCGTTAATTAATTTTGCAGCTTCTTCAAAAGTTTTAACTCTAACAACCGACAATACTGGGCCAAATATTTCCTCTTTGTATATTCTCATATCTTTATTAACATGATCAAATAAACATCCACCAATATAAAATCCATTCTCATAACCTTGAAGCTTAAGATTTCTTCCATCAACAACTAGTTTAGCACCCTCCTCAACACCTAAATCTACATATCCTTTAACTCTTTCTAGATGTTCTTTTGTCACCAAAGGACCCATTTCAGATGCTTTATCCATCCCAGGGCCAACTTTTAAAGCTTCAGCTTTTTTAGATAATCTTGAAACTAGCTCATCTCCAATATCACCAACAGCGACCGCAACTGATTGGGCCATACATCTTTCGCCTGCAGAACCATAAGCTGCACCCATTAAACCATTTACTGCTCCATCTAAATCACAATCTGGCATTACCACCAAATGATTTTTAGCACCACCTAGTGCTTGAACTCTCTTTTCATTTTTAGCTGAGTTTTCATAAATATACTTTGCAATTGGAGTTGAGCCTACAAAACTTACTGCTTTTACATCTGAGTTATCTAATATTGCATCTACAGAATCTTTATCACCGTTAACTACATTAAATACTCCCTCCGGAAGACCTGCTTCTGTAAGTAATTGAGCTAACATAATAGAACAAGAAGGGTCCTTTTCAGATGGCTTTAAAATAAATGTATTTCCACAAGCGATTGCTATTGGAAACATCCACATTGGTACCATAGCAGGAAAGTTAAATGGGGTAATCCCTGCAACCACCCCTAAAGGCTGTCTCATTGACCAACTGTCAACATTTGTTCCAACATTTTCAGAAAATTCACCCTTTAATAAATGAGGTATTCCACAAGCAAATTCGACAACCTCAAGTCCTCTAGTTAGAGAGCCTCTGGCATCCTCAAAAACTTTTCCATGCTCAGAAACAATTAGTTTTGTTAATTCATCAGAATTTTTTTCAATTAACTCTTTAAATTTAAACATTACTCTCGCTCTTTGAAGAGCAGGCTTTAGAGACCATGTTTCAAATGCTTTTTTTGCAATTTCAACTGCTTGATCTAAATCTGATTTTGAAGCTAACTTAACTTCAGACTCTTGTTCACCTGTAGCTGGATTAAAAATTTTACCTTTTTTATCAGAAGAACCTGAAAATAATTTTCCGCCAACAAAGTGTTCAATTAACCTCATGAGTAGGATCTTTTAAAACAAAAATACTTATTAGTCTATTTAAACATTAGCTGTAGCTAACATTTTCTTGATTTCAGCAATTGCTTTTGCTGGATTTAGCCCCTTAGGACAAGCGCTGGTACAATTTAGAATAGTATGACATCTATAAAGTTTAAGTTCATCAGCAACTTTTTTTAGTCGTGCTTTTCTTTCGTCATCTCGACTATCAACTATCCACCTGTAAGCTTGTAAAAGCACTGCTGGTCCTAAATATTTATCACCATTCCACCAATAGCTTGGGCACGAAGTCGAGCAGCATGCACACATAATACATTCATAAGCGCCATCTAATTTTGCTCTATCCTCTTTAGATTGAAAAATTTCTGTTGTTTCTTTAGAAGAGTTATTTTTCAACCAAGGCTCAATGGACTCATACTGTTTATAAAGACCATCCAAATCACCTATTAAATCTTTCTTCACTTTTAAATGAGGTAAAGGATAAATATCTATATCACCATCAATTTCAGCATGAGGTTTTGTACAAGCAAGACCATTTTTACCACCCATGTTCATTGCACATGAACCACAAACACCATGAGCACAAGACCTTCTGTATGCCAAAGTTGGATCTATTTCATTTTTAATTTTGTTTAGAATATCTAAAACTTTTGATGGGCAATTATCCATATCAACCTCATAGGTATCAATTCTTGGATTTTCATCTGTAGACGGATCCCATCTATATACATTAACTTTACGAATGTTTTTTGAACCAGTTTTATCTTTGAAGTATTTACCTTTATTTACCTTAGAATTCTGAGGTAAACTTATCTGAACCATTTAATAAACTCTTTCCTGTGGAGGAAAGTACTGAACGTCATTAGTTAGAGTAGAATTGTGAACTGGTCTGTATGTTATCTTAGAGTTCTTTCCATCCCACCAAGCAAGAGTATGTTGCATAAATTTTTGATCATCTCTTTTTGGATAATCCTCTCTTGCATGAGCTCCTCTGCTTTCTTTTCTGTGATATGCTGAATCAACCGTAGTTACAGCTTGTCTAATTAAATTATCTAATTCTAAAGTCTCAACTAGATCGGTATTAAAAACTAACGATCTATCTTTTACTGAGATTGAATCCATACTATCATATGTTTTTCTAATTTCATTAACGCCTTCTTTTAAATTCTTTTCAGTTCTAAAAACTGCACATTTTGATTGCATCGTTTTTTGCATTGCAAGTCTTAATTCTGCAGTACTATTTTCTCCTTGGGCATTTCTAAGTCTATCAAATCTATCTAAACATTTTTGAGTTTCATTCTCTGAAATCTCCTCATGTGGAGTTCCTGGTTTTATTAACTCGGATGCTCTTTTTGCTGCTGCTCTTCCAAACACAACAAGATCAATTAGGGAATTAGAGCCAAGTCTATTTGCTCCGTGGACTGATACGCATGCAGCCTCTCCAATTGCCATCAACCCTGGTACTGTTTTCTGCGATCCATTAACTGTTAAAACCTCTGCTTTATAATTAGTTGGTATCCCGCCCATATTATAATGTACAGTAGGAACAACTGGGATTGGCTCCTTAGTTACATCCACGTTTGCAAATAATCTTGCTGCCTCAGTAATACCTGGCAACCTATCCTCAATTACACTTTTATCTAAGTGACTTAAATGTAAATGAACGTGATCTTGTTCTTTTCCAACACCTCTACCTTCATTAATTTCTATAGCCATTGATCTGCTAACTACATCTCTTGATGCTAAATCTTTAGCATTTGGAGCATATCTTTCCATGAATCTTTCACCCTTAGAATTTACTAAGTATCCACCTTCACCTCTTACACCTTCTGAAATCAACGTACCATGACCGTATATTCCTGTGGGATGAAATTGAACAAATTCCATGTCTTGTAAAGGTAAACCTGCTCTCAACACCATTGCATTTCCGTCTCCAGTACAAGTATGTGCGGATGTTGCAGAATAATATACTTTACCATATCCACCTGTTGCAATAATTACTGTATGTGCTCTAAACCTATGGATTGTTCCGTCATTTAGATTCCAAGCTATTAATCCTTTGCATTCTCCATCTTTCATTAATAAATCTAAAGCAAAATACTCTATAAAAAATTCTGTATTATGTTTGAGGGCCTGTCCATAAAGAGTGTGTAAAATTGCATGTCCTGTTCTATCTGCTGCTGCACAAGTTCTTTGAACAATTCCATTTCCATAATTTTTTGTCATTCCACCAAATGGTCTTTGATATATTTTTCCCTCTTCAGTTCTACTGAAAGGGACTCCATATTTCTCTAACTCTAGAACAGCCTTTGGTGCTTCTTTACATAAATACTCAATACTATCCTGATCCCCAAGCCAATCGGCACCTTTTACCGTATCGTACATATGCCATCTCCAGTCATCCTCACCCATATTTCCCAAAGCGGCTGAAATACCACCTTGAGCAGCCGACGTATGACTTCTAGTAGGAAAAACTTTTGAGATACAAGCAGTTTTTAAACCTGCTTCACTCAATCCAACTGCAGCTCTTAGGCCTGACCCTCCTGCTCCGAGGACAACTGCGTCATATTCATGATCTATAATATTATAAGCACTCATTATTTTAGATTAAATATAATTATTATTGTTAAAAATGAAATGCTTATAGCAGAAATATATAGCAGTCTGTTTGCGACATTTTTGGTTTTTTCATTACTTATATAATCCTCAAAAACCTCACTTATAGTTAAAGAAGAGAAAAAGAACGCAAATATAATAAATAAGCTGAATAAAAACTTATTTAATTTACTAGTAAAAAAATTCAACACGTCTGAATATGACTGGTCATAAATAGATACAAAATTTATTATAAACCACAGCATGAGTGGAATTAGAATTGCTGAAGATATCTTTATATAAATCCACTTTTTTGTTGAAAAATTCATATTAAAAAAAAGATTTGCCAATTAAATATATGACAACAGTTAAAATAAAAGAGCCAAAGATAACTAGTAGACCGGTAAATTTTGTTGTTTGTAACTCAAATCCATAGCCCATATCCATAATAAGATGTCTGATCTCACTTAATATTTGAAAACTAAATGACCAAACAATACCTAAAGTAATAAATTTTCCAAAAATAGAACTTAAAAAAAAATTTATCATATTGTAATTACTTTCACCCAAAATAAGTAATGAGGACCATAAACAAATAAAAGAAATAGCTATAATATTAATAATTCCAGTTATACGGTGGGAAATAGATACTAAAGATGAAATATGCCATCTGTAAATTTGTATATGTGGGGATAAAGGTTTTTTATTTTCCATAAAAATCATTTGTAATCAAACTTTCAGCAATTTGTACTGCGTTCAATGCCGCTCCTTTAACTAAATTATCTGATACGATCCACAAATTTATTGTATTTTCTTGAGACTCATCCAATCTTATTCTCGAAATAAAAGTTTCAAATTTATCCTCTGCCTCAACTGGTGTTATATAGCCCCCGTCCTGATGTTGATCAATAACCTTACACCCTGAAGATGTGGATAGAACCTTTCTTATTTCATCTAAATCACATTTTTTATTAAATTCAACATTTGCACTAATACAGTGTGAAACAAGAACAGGTATTCTCACACAAGTGGAGGTAACTTTAATTTTTTTATCTAAAATTTTTTTTATTTCGTCAGTAGTTTTTTGTTCCTCTTTTGTGTAACCATTTTCTAAGAAAGTATCAATATGAGGAATTGCATTAAAGGCTATTTGTTTAGTAAAATGTTTTGAGTCTATTTTTTTATTTTGAAAATAATTCTCTGTTTGAGACAACAATTCATCCATAGCTGATTTTCCTGCTCCAGATACTGATTGATATGTAGATGCAACTATACGATTTATATTATACAAATCATGCAAAGGTTTTAAGGCCACAACAACTGGAATCACTGAACAATTAGCATTAGCGATAATATTTTTATTTTTTACATCAGATAATTTTTTTGGATTAACCTCCGGAACAATCAATGGAATATCAGGGTCTTTTCTAAAATATTTTGAATTATCTATAACAATAGTTTTTTTAGCAGCAGTATTAGCCCATTTTTCAGCTACTCCACTACCTGCTGCAAAAAAGGCAATTTTAACAGAGGAAAAATCAAATTTTTCAAGATCAGTTACCGTATGTTCTTTTCCATTATAGCTTATTTTTTTTCCCTCACTTTTTTTTGAAGCCAATAAAAAAAGATTTTCAATATTTATTTGTTTTTTTTCTAATATTTCTATTATTTTTCTACCAACATTTCCTGTTGCACCTACAATTGCTATATTCATAACACTAAATGACTTTTATTTTTAAACAAAGGGTAAATCACAAACAGTACCCACATATATTTTTTCATTTATTTCTATATTAAACTGATTTTTTGTATTCCAGTAGGGTTTATTAATCATTGCAATTCCAATAACTTTATCAAATGTGGGTGAATAAGTTGCTGATCTAACATATCCAACTATTTCTTTGTTATCAGCAAATAAAGTCTTTTCACAATACATATCAATTTTATCATGATCAATTTTTACACCCATAAGTTTTCTATTTATTCCTTTTTCTTTTATTTTTTTAAGTTTTTTTTTACCTAAAAAATTAACGTCACTGTCTAAATGAATAAATTTATCAAAATTTGCCTCAAAGGGGTTATCTCTATTGTCAAAATCATTTCCATAAGATAACAAATTACCTTCTATCCTCTCTATTAAATTGGGGCAACCTGGCTTAACATTAAATTCTTTTCCCTCTTCAAATAAATAATCATATAAATTCTGACCTGCGATGTCATTATCAACATATACTTCAAATCCACCTTGCTTGGACCATCCGGACCTTGCAATGAAATATTTGTGACCTTTTAATTTAAAATAATCAAAGTTAAAAAATTTTAATTTTCTAATATCTTCACCGAATAGTTTTGACATTAAATCATCAGCCAAAGGTCCTTGAACAGCTAAGATGTTTACATTTGGTTCATTAATTTCAACTTCAAATTTATTGCCAGCTGCAAGTCCTTTTGCAAAAAATATTACATCTGCATCAGCTATAGATAACCACCACTTGTCCTCTGCAAGTTTATTAATTATTGGGTCATTCACTAAAAGTCCATCATTATCAATTAATGGAGCGTAATAACATTTTCCAACTTTTGATTTAGATAAGTCTCTACAAGTCATTAATTGAACTAATTTAGACGAGTCTTTTCCAGAGATCTCAACTTGTCTTTCTGCTGCAACATCCCAAACTTGCACATATTTTTTTAAGTGTTGATAATCACTTTCTAACGATTTAAATGATGCTGGAAGCAACATATGATTATAGACTGTGTAGCTACTTACACCATGAGCTTCTATTCTGTCGGTATAAGGTGTGCTTCGTAATCTTCTTGATTTTGCTATAGAAAAGTTTTTCATTTTTTTAAAAATTCTAGGACCTTTTCTCTCATTTCAAATGCTTTTTCAATCATAATCATATGACCACAGCCTTCGAAGATGTGAGTAGATGAATTTTTTACCAGATTTGAAAATTTTTTTCCTACCTCAATATTAACCATCTTATCAAGGGCACCAAATATAAACATACTTGGACAATTAATTGACTCAGCCGCTTCTTTACCGTTGGAATAATTGTTACAAGCAATAAGATCAACTGCCAATATTTCACTGATGTCTCTAGGTGATTGAATTATCCTTTCAATTGGATTGCCACCAATAAATTTTTTTGACCCCTCGTACCCCCACTTCATCATTAATTTAACAGCATCTGAGTCACCATTTTTTGCTAATTCAATTAAATCTGGGTGAACAGGCATTTTATAAGAACCACCAACAAAAATTAATTTTTTTATTCTAGTTGAGTATTTATACGTAAATTCTAAAATTTCTAAACATCCCTGAGAGTGTCCAATTAAAACTAAATCATTGAGATTTAATTGATTAAACACTTTTTCTAACCAATCTGTAATTTTTTCTATACTATTTATACAGGGACCATCAGAATTTCCATGTCCAGGTAAATCTATTGATAAAACATTAAAATTTTGATTTGAAAAAAATTGCTCCGTTAAAGACCAAACAATATGTGACATCCCACTCCCGTGCAAAAATACAATTGTTTGTTTTTTTGGGTCAATACCTTGACCTGCATCTGATGCATGAACATTTTTATTTTCTACTTGAAAAATCAAATTTACCTAGAATTGCTTTCTTAGTTCGAACTTCTGAATTTTTCCTGTAGAAGTTTTTGGTAACTCACAGAATATTACTTTTTTTGGTACTTTAAATCCTGCTAAAGTTTCTTTACAAAAATCAATTAATTCCCTTTCACTTGCTGGTTTGTCTTTAACCATTTCAATAAAAGCACATGGAACTTCACCCCATTTCTCATCAGGCTTTGCAACCACTGCAGCTATAGAAACTGATGGATGTTTAGAGAGAGTATTTTCGATTTCTATTGATGAAATGTTCTCACCTCCAGAAATTATTATATCTTTAGATCTGTCCTGTATTTTTATATATCCATCAGGATGCATAACAGCTAAATCTCCAGTGTGAAACCAGCCACCTTTCATCGCTTTATCTGTAGCTTCTTTATCTTTAAAATATCCCTTCATTACTATATTTCCTCTAATCATTATTTCACCAATAGTTTTGCCATCCTTTGGAACTTCTTTCATAGTTTGAGGATCTAAAATAGTTACACCTTCAGTATTTGGGTATCTTACTCCTTGTCTTGCTTTAATTTCATTTTGTTTATCTTCATCAAAATCATTCCACTCATTATTCCAAGCACATTGGGTAACATGCCCGTAAGTTTCTGTTAAACCATATACATGCATTACCTCGAAACCTAAGGCTTTCATCTTTTTAAAAATTATACTAGGTGGAGGCGCTCCAGCAGTTAAAACATAAACTTTACTTTTTAATTTTTTTCGATCTACTTCTGGAGCATTAGTAATCATATTCAAAACTATAGGCGCTCCACCAAAATGTGTTACGTCGTATTTGTCAATTAGTTCGAATATTTTTTTAACATCTATATTTCTTAAACAAATAGTCCTTCCATTCAACATCGGAATCGTCCATGGGTAACACCAACCGTTGCAATGAAACATTGGGACAATTGTTAAGAAATTTAATCTGTTAGGCATATTCCATGCAACTGAACTTCCTGTAGACATCAAATAAGCACCTCTATGATGATAAACTACACCTTTTGGATTTCCTGTAGTGCCTGAAGTATAACTCAAAGAAATAGACTGCCATTCATCATCTGGCATTTGCCAGTTATAGTTTTCATCACCAGTATTTAGAAAATTTTCATATTCATGCTCACCAATTTTTTCACACTTTGATTGGTCTGCATATTTGTCATTTATATCTATAATTGTAATTTTTTTATCTAAATTTTTTAAAGCTTTTTTAACTTCCACGTGTAATTGTCTGTCCACAACTAAAACTTTTGCATCACTATGATTTAAAATATAATTGATAGTATTTGCATCTAATCTAATATTAATTGTATTTAAAACTGCACCTGTCATTGGAACAGAGTAGTGAGCTTCAAATATTTCGGGTGTATTAAAAGCTAAGAATGAAACTGTGTCACCTTTCTTAATTCCAATTTTAGATAATGCACTAGCAAATTTTACAGCTCTTTGATAAACTTTACTCCAAGTATAACTTCTGTCTTCATAAACGATTGCTTCATAATTTGGATAAATTTCTGTTGCTCTTTTTAAAAATGTTAAAGGTGTTAAAGGAACATGGTTAGCTTCATTTTTGTCCAAATTAGTATCGTAATGATTCATCCTAAATAAATTTAAATTTCATAATATTGGAACTACCTGAAATTGCAGATTTGTAATGATATTCTGCTCTAGGTAACACCTTTTCAAAATAAAATTTAGCCGTATTAATTTTATCTGAGTAAAAGTCTTTATTTTTTTCATAGTCATTAAAACTAACTTCTAAAACTTTAATCCAAGAATAAGCAATTGAGACGTATCCTAATGTTCTTAGATAATCATTTGCTGCCGCACTTACATCGTCTTTTTCAATTTTACTTTGATTACTGATCCAAGTTGTAAACTTAGATAATATATCCAGGTAATGATTTAATTCTTTTGAAAAAGTTTCAACTTCTCCTTTTTTACTTTCACACTCAGACTTAATCATATCTAAAAATCGTTCAATTATATTGCCATTTTTATTTGATAATTTTCTAAATACTAAATCTGCTGCTTGAACTGAGTTTGTTCCTTCATAAATAGGAGTAATACGATTATCTCGATACAATTGCTCTATTCCTTGATCTTTTGTATACCCATACCCACCGTGGATTTGCATCGCATCATTTGTTATTTCCATAGCTAAATCAGTAAATAATGATTTTACTACCGGTGTCATTAAGGAAACATAATCTGATGCTTCTTGTTTTATTTTTTCATCAGGGTGATAAAGACTAACTTCAGTTTGTTGAGACAACCAAAAACATAATGCTCTTTCTCCCTCAATTATTGATTTCATATTTAATAAAGATTTTCTTATATCAGCATGTTCAATTATAAAATCTGCACCATTAGTAGACTTGGTATTATTTGTTTTTCCTTGTTTTCTCTCTTTCGCATATGCAAGTGAGTTCTGATAAGCAATTTCAGATAGGCCTAAACCCTGAATACCAACTACTATTCTCTCTAAGTTCATCATTGTGAACATAGCACTTAAACCTTTATCTTTGGCTCCAATCATATAACCAGTTGCATCATCAAAATTTAAAACACATGTGGCCGAACCTTTTATTCCCATTTTACTTTCAATAGATCCCGTTGATATCCCATTCCTTGGACCAACAGTTCCATCCTCATTGACTATAAATTTAGGTACTAAAAATAAACTTATGCCTTTAGTTCCAGCTGGAGAGTCTGTAGCTCTAGCAATTACCAGATGAATAATATTTTCTGTAAGATCTTGATCCCCAGAGGTGATGAATATTTTCTGACCACTTAGTTTATATGTTCCATCGGGTTGTTTTTCAGCTTTAGTCTTTAAAAGTCCTAAATCAGTTCCACAAACTGGTTCAGTTAAACACATCGTTCCACTCCATTTACCTTCAACCATTTTTGGTAAATATTTGTTCTTTATTTCCTCTGTAGCATGACGATTGATACAATTATAAGCTCCAATACTTAATTCACTATAAAGTTTAAATGATAAGCTTGCAGATGATAACATTTCATCAAAAAACGCGCTCACAGTTTTAGGCATCCCTTGACCGCCATATTTTGGATCACAAGATAATGATGTCCATCCATCTTCTATATATTTTTGGTAGGCCTCTTTATAACCTGGAGGGGTTCTTACAACTCCATTTTCTAATACTGCAGGATTTTCATCTCCTATTTTTGCAAGTGGTAATATTAAATTTTGATTTATTTTGGCTGCTTCTTCTAAAATATCTTTTACTAAATCAGAACTAACTTCATTATATTTTTCTAACTCATTATAGTTTTTATTGTCTCTTAACTTTTCATATAGAAACATCATGTCTTTTACTGGAGCTGTATAAGTTGGCATTTCTAAAGTTTAGAATAATTATAGATTTATTGCAATTTTGAAATTATCGCATCACCCATCCCTGAAGTTGATGCCTCTTTCATTCCGTCCGATAGAATGTCTTTGGTTCTTAATCCATCATTTAATACCTGCTGTACTGCTTTTTCTAATGCATCAGCCTCATTATCTAAATCCAAAGAATATCTTAAAGCCATAGCGAAGCTTAAAATAGAAGCAATTGGATTTGCTATCGATTTACCCGCAATATCTGGTGCTGAACCATGAATAGGTTCATACATTGCTCTCATTTCACCATCTTTATTTTTTGCACCTAAAGATGCCGAAGGTAATAGACCTAAAGAGCCTGTTAGCATTGAAGCTTGGTCTGAAAGCATGTCACCAAACAAATTATCAGTTACAATTACATCGAATTGTTTAGGATTTCTTAATAACTGCATTGCACAATTGTCTGCAAGCATATGACTTAATTCTACATCTTTAAACTCTTTGTCATGGAGTTCCTGTACCTCCTCTTTCCACAACTGTCCTGCTTCCATCACGTTTGACTTTTCGCAGGAAGTTACTTTATTTGATCTTTTTCTTGCTAGGTCAAATGCAATACGCGCAACTCTTGCTATTTCACTTGTAGTATATGTGTGTGTATTAATTCCTTTTCTTTCTCCATTCTCTATTGGTTTAATTCCTCTTGGTTCACCAAAATATATTCCACCTGTAAGCTCCCTTACAATCATTATATCTAATCCTGAAACTACTTCTGGTTTTAAAGTTGAAGCACTTACTAGTTGTTCAAAGCAAATTGCTGGACGTAAATTTGCAAAAAGCTTTAATTCTTTTCTTAATTTTAATAATGCTCTTTCAGGTTTTTTTGAAAATTCAACTTCATCCCACTTAGGTCCACCTACTGCACCCAACATAACAACTTCGCTCTCTAAAGCTTTATAAAATACTTCGTCAGTAATTGGAGTACCATGTTTATCATAAGAACAACCCCCAGCAAGATCTTCGTCTATTTCAAAATCAAGGGATTTCTTATCATTAAACCAATTAATAATTTTTTTAACTTCGTCTATTACCTCTGGACCAATACCGTCACCAGGTAATAAAAGAATTTTTCTTTTTTTTACCTTAATCATTAAAAATCCAAGGCTTTTGAGACTTCAAATTATTTTCGAAACTTTCAATTTTATTTGATTTGTTAAGAGATAATGCTATTTCATCTAATCCCTCAAGTAAGCATTTTTTTTTAAATGGATCTACTTTAAAGGTGACCTCATTGTTACCATAAAGAACTTTTTCCTCAACTAGATCAACAGAAATTTCTTCTTTTCTATTTGCGTATTCAGATAACTCTCTTATTTTTTCTTCATCTAGAGTTACTGGTAAAATTCCATTCTTGAAACAATTATTATGAAAAATATCTGCAAAACTTGAGCTTATAACACAAGTAATTCCAAAATCTAATAAAGCCCAAGGTGCGTGCTCTCGAGAAGAACCGCAGCCAAAATTTTTGCCTGTTATTAATATTTTAGAATTATTATACGGATCCTTATTTAATACAAAATCACTTACTACTGAACCCTGATCATCATATCGCATCTCAAAAAATAAATTTTTTCCAAGTCCTGTTCTTTTGATAGTTTTTAAAAACTGCTTAGGAATAATCATGTCAGTATCAACATTGGCTGTTGATAGGTATGCAGGAATACTCTTTAATTTACTAAATTTTTGCATTAGTCTTGAAACTTTCTCACGTCTTCAAGATTACCAGAGATTGCTGCAGCAGCAGCCATTCCAGGACTTACTAAATGTGTTCTGCCACCTCTTCCTTGTCTTCCCTCAAAATTTCTGTTTGATGTAGAGGCACATCTCTCTTCTGGCTTAAGTTTATCAGCATTCATCGCTAAACACATTGAACAACCAGGTTCTCTCCAATCAAATCCTGATTGGATAAAGATTTTATCTAATCCTTCTTGTTCTGCTTGTTCTTTAACAAGACCTGATCCTGGAACCACCATCGCTTCAACATTTGAAGAAATTTTTTTATCTTTTAAAATTTTAGCAGCTTCTCTTAAATCTTCAATTCTTCCATTTGTGCAGCTTCCTATAAAAACCTTATCAATCTTTATATCTGTAGCGGCCATATCAGGTTTTAAACCCATGTATTTCAAGGACCTCTCTATAGAATTTTTTTTATCTTCATCTGTCTCATTTTTAGGATTTGGAACTTTTTGTTCTATTGTAATAACATCTTCTGGTGAAGTTCCCCATGTAATCATTGGTGATATCTCGTTCCCATTTATAGTTATTTCTTTATCAAAAACTGCATCATCATCAGATTTTAATTGCTTCCATTCTTCTAATGCCTTATCCCAACTTTCACCTTTAGGTGACATAGGTTTACCTTTTAAATATTCAAAAATTTTTTCATCTGGGGCTATTAAGCCTGCTCTTGCGCCAGCTTCTATTGTCATATTACAAATGGTCATTCGTTGTTCAACCGTAAGTGATTTAATTACATCACCTGCATATTCTAATACATATCCCGTACCACCCGCTGTACCTATTTTTCCGATGATTTGTAATATTACATCTTTAGAGGTAACTCCTAGTGGAAGCTCACCATTAACGTTAATTCTAAAATTTTTTCCTTTTTTCTGTACTAATGTTTGAGTTGCTAAAACATGTTCAACTTCTGAAGTTCCAATTCCAAATGCTAAGGCACCAAATGCGCCGTGTGTTGCTGTATGACTGTCTCCACAAACTATCACTGTTCCTGGCTGGGTAAATCCTTGTTCTGGTCCAATAATATGGACTATACCTTGTCTTTTATCATCCATTCCAAAAAGTTGTATGCCAAACTCTTTACAATTAGCTGCTAAAGTATCAACTTGAATTTTCGACTCCTGATCAGAGATGCCTTTAGATCTATCTGTGGTTGGCACGTTATGATCAGCAACAGCTAATGTTAAATTTGGATGTCTTACTTTTCTTCTAGAATTTCTCAAACCTTCAAATGCTTGTGGGCTTGTAACTTCGTGGACGAGATGTCGACCTACAAAAATTAATGAGGTTCCATCTGATTGTTGATCAACTAGATGATCATTCCATAATTTGTCGTAAAGGGTTTTAGCCATTTAAAAAATTATTTTTTTTCTGAAATGTTTTCTGATTGCGTTTCTTCTTTTTTCTCCTCTAATACAGGAGCTGCATCTATTTTAGGAGCTTCTTTCTCTGGAACTTTAACTACTGGGGCCACGTTTTCTGCAGTAACAGATACTGGTTTAACATCGATATCAATACCAATTTTTTTTCTAATTTTTTCAGCAATTCTAGCAGATTTACCTGTTCTATCTCTAAGGTAGTATAATTTTGCTCTTCTTACTTTACCAGATCTAATTACTTTAATTGAGTCAATTAATGTTCCATATAATGGAAAAGTTCTTTCTACTCCTTCTCCGAATGAAATCTTTCTTACTGTAAAAGAAGAGTTTAAATCTCTACTTTTTTTTGCAATACAGACACCTTCAAAATATTGAATTCTTTCTTTTTTACCCTCAGTAATTCTAACACCGACCTTAACAACATCACCTGGGTAAAAATCTGGAATTTTTTTCTCAGAGAGTATTTTCTTGACGTTATGTTGATTTATTTCTTCAATAGTTTTCATGTTAGCATTAATCAAATTAGTTCTTCTTATATTTTTCCCATAAATCTGGTCTTCGGTCGCGTGTTATAGCCTCAGATTGAGACAAACGCCAGTCTTTAATTTTACTATGATCACCTGATAATAGTATATCTGGTACTGATTTTTCCTCCCAAATTTGAGGTTTTGTATATTGCGGATACTCTAATAGACCATTTTCAAAAGTTTCTTCGATCTTAGAATTATCGTTTCCTAATACCCCAGGTAAAAGCCTAAGCACACTGTCAATAACAACATATGCAGCTGCTTCGCCTCCAGACAGCACATAATCTCCTATACTGACTTCCTCAATGTTTCTTGTAGACAATACTCTCTCGTCAACTCCTTCAAAATGACCACAAATTAATGATAAGGATTTTGTAGTCGCCAATTTTTTTGCATAACTTTGATCAAATTTTTTTCCTTTTGGAGACAAATATAAGATTTTTTCACCATCAATTTTGTTTAAATCTATTGATTTAGCAAGGACATCTGCTTTGAGTAACATTCCTGATCCACCTCCATAAGGTGTGTCATCTACAGTTTTATGTTTATCTTCAGCTGCATCTCTTATATTAACAACTTTTAAATTCCATAACTTTTTAGACATAGCTTTTGCATATAATCCTTTAGAGAGAGGACCAGGGAAAACTTCTGGATAGAGTGTAAATACTTGAGCTTGCCACATAAATAATTTTTAAACTATTTTTTTTCTTCCTTTGGAGCTTCTGCTGCTGGTGCTGCATCTGCTTTAGGAGCTTTTTCCTTTGGAGCTTCTGCTGCTGGTGCTGCATCTGCTTTAGGAGCTTCTTCTTTTTTATCGTCCTCTTTTTTATTTCTCTCTTTTTTTGGAATAGCTTTATTTGGGTTATTGCCGTTTGCAGGCATTGGCATTAACTCATTTTCTCCTAATATCCTAGCAACTCTAGTTGTTGGTTTTGCACCTTGACCTAACCAATATTTAATTCTTTCAGCTTCAAGACCTAATCTTTCTTTTTTATCTTTAGGTAAAAGAGGGTTAAAAAATCCGACTTTCTCAATAAATCTTCCGTCTCTCGCAAAACGGCTATCAGCTACAACGACTTTATATACTGGACGCTTTTTGGTTCCTCCTCTTGATAATCTTAGTTTTAACATATCTTCTCCTTTAATTATTTTAATTGGTTAAATAGCTCGGGTGGTATTCCATTATCAGAAATACCCTTCATATTTCCTTTTGACATCTTTTTCATCATTTCAGACATCATTTTAAATTGTTTTAACAATTTATTGATAGTGGCTGGATTAGTACCAGAGCCATTAGCAATTCTTTTTTTTCTAGAACCATCGATTATTTTTGGGTTCTCTCTTTCCCTTTTTGTCATAGACAAAATAATAGCTTCATTTGTAGTAATAATACTTTCATCAATTCCAGCTGAGTCCATTTGAGATTTAATTTTTGAAACTCCTGGCATAAATGACATTATTCCTTCTATGCCTCCCATTTTTTTCATTTGTCTCAATTGAGCTAAATAATCTTGCATTGAAAACTGACCTTTTTTTAAATTTTCTTCAGCCTTTTTAATATTTTCTTCACCAAGATCTTGAGCCGCTTTTTCAACAAGAGAAACTATATCTCCCATTCCAAGAATTCTGTTAGCTATTCTGTCGGGATGAAATACCTCAAGATTATCAATTTTTTCCCCAATTCCTAAAAATTTAATTGGAACATTAGAAACATATTTCATACTGACCGCGGCACCACCTCTTGCATCACCATCAGCTCTAGTCAAAATAATTCCTGATAGATTAACTGTATTTTTAAACTCCTTTGCAACAGATGCTGCAACTTGACCTGTTAAAGAATCCGCTACTAAGAATGTTTCTGTTGGATTAATTACAGCTTCAATTTGTTTAATCTCACTCATCATCTGTAAGTCAATTTGAGTTCTTCCAGCAGTATCGAAAAGAATTATTTCAGCACCATTCAAATTAGCAGCACCAATTGCTCTTCTACAAATATCTGCTGGTTGCTGCCCTTCAACGATTGGTAAAGTTAGAATATTATTCTGTTCCCCTAAAGATCTAAGTTGCTCTTGAGCTGCTGGTCTATAAATATCTAAACTCACCATCATTACTTTTTTCTTTTTATTATTCTCTAAATATTTGGCAAGTTTTGCTGTTGTTGTCGTTTTACCTGATCCCTGAAGTCCTACCAACATCATTGGGACAGGTGGAACCATATTAAGATTTATATCGCTATTAGCCTCTCCCAACAAACTTACAAGTTCGTCGTAGACAATTTTGACAACCATATCCCCTGGTGAAGTTGATCTAATAATCTCCTGGCCTAGAGCTTTTGGCTTAACTTTTTCAATGAAATCTTTAGCAACCTCTAAAGATACGTCAGCTTCTAAAAGAGCTTGTCTAATTCCTCTTAAACCTTCATCAACTTGAGCTTCATCAAGTGAAGGTGATTTTTTTAAAGAAGAAAAGATTTCTTCAAATTTATTTGTTAAATTTTCAAACATATTTTTACACAGCAGTAATCGCACTAGTGGGCGAAGCCTCGCTGACTAGTGTCGATCTCTTTGTTTCCAAAGACACCGCAAAGTTAATGTTTTTGCGGAAACGGAAACAACCTATAATAGAGGTTCAAAAAGTCAATAAATAAGTTAAATATCTATATATGGATATCAAAGCGTTTAAAATGGATGGTTTAGGTAACGATTTTGTCATTATAGATAATAGGCAAAAAATTACTAATTTAAGTAAAGAACAAATTATTAAAATTTGTGATAGAGAATTTATAGGTTGTGATCAGTTAATATTAATAAATAAAAATGATAGTTCTGATGCATCTCTAGAATTTTATAATTCTGATGGTGGAACTTCTGGAGCATGTGGAAATGGAACAAGATGCGTTGCGGACTTGTTAGCTAAAGAAAACAATAAATCATTAATTACTTTAACTACACAATCTGGTGAGTTAAAATCTGAGATATTGGGAGAAAAACTAGTCTCTACAGAGATTGGTAAAGGTAGAACAAAGTGGAATGAAATTCCACTTTCTGAAGAATTAGATACCAATAACCTTAATATAAAAATAACTGATCTAAATAATGATAATCATACTGGAGGTACAGCAGTAAATGTTGGGAACCCACATGTCATTTTTTTTGTTGATAATAACGAAAATTTTGAATTAAAAAAAATTGGACCAAAAATTGAGCATCATCCTTTGTTTAGAGAAAAATGCAATGTCACTTTAGCAACAGTTGTGAATAAGGAATTGATTAAAGTTAAAGTGTGGGAAAGAGGAGCAGGTCTTACTAAGGCTTGTGGTACAGCAGCTTGTGCTACTGCTTTTGCTGCATTGAGAAATAGACTTTCAGGTAATAAAGTAGATATAGAGTTCTCTACTGGAAAGTTAACAATATTTATTGATGAAAATAATAGTATTCACATGAAAGGACCCGTTTCTGATATTAAAGAAATTAACATAAAAATTTAATGGGAATTTTTGATAAATTTAAATCTGGTTTTAAGAAAAGCGCATCAGCATTTAGTTCTGGTTTAAAAAATATTGTCATTAAAAAAGAAATAGATGACAAAACTTTAGATATGATTGAAGATTATTTGATTCAATCAGATGTTGGTATTGCTGCTGCATCAGAAATTAGAGAAATTATTTCCCAAACTAAAATTGATCCAAACAAAAATATATCAGACGAGATAAATATTATTTTAAAAAATTATATAATAAAATTGATGAAACCTTTAGAAAATTCTGAATTTTTTAAAAAAAAAGGAAAACTTAACGCAATACTTATTTCTGGTGTTAATGGAGTTGGCAAAACAACTACAATAGGAAAAATTAGTAAAATATTTAAAGGCAATGGAAACAAAGTAATGCTTGCTGCATCAGATACATTTAGAGCAGCAGCTATCGAGCAATTAGAAAATTGGTCAAAAAAAGTAGATGTTTCAATTACTAAATCATCACAAGGATCTGATCCAGCTTCAGTGGCATATAAAGCAATAGAAGAAGCGGTAAATAATCAATTCGATCAAGTTTTGATAGACACTGCTGGAAGATTACAAAACAAAAAAAATTTAATGGAGGAATACAAAAAAATTGCAAACGTAACAAAAAAAATAGACACTGAAGCTCCTCACGATGTAGTTTTAGTTTTAGACGCTACCTCTGGACAAAATATAATCAACCAAGTTGAAGAATTTAATAAAATTATACCTATTACGGGACTAATAATGACAAAATTAGATGGGACAGCGAAAGGTGGCATTCTTCTAGCGGTTGCAAAAAAATATGAGTTACCAATTATTGCTCTTGGTTTAGGGGAAAAGGAAGATGATCTTCAGATTTTTGAAGCAGAAAAGTTTGCCGAAGCTTTTACACAAACTAATTAATTAAAGTGCTTGAGATTAAAGGTTTGTAAAAACTACATTTATAATTATCCTTAAAATTATAATGATCGCAACCTTTTGCAATTGAAGAAATAATAAAATCAAACTTTCCATTAACCGGATAAATTTCTAATTTCTTCTCTATAATATCAAATTTAAAGTTTGCTCTTAAGCTTTTAACAGCACTAATCATTACAAGTGTTTTGTTATCTTTTAATAAATAATAAGCAAAATCATCTGGAAAAACTGGAAAATCATATTCTTGTAAAAAATATTTAGCTTTTCTTGGAAACCATTCATGAGATATTAATGGTAAAGAAATTTTGGTTTTATAATTATAAATATAAAGGTCTTTGGGATAATCATTTATATAATTACTATCTTCTCCCTTTGCCAAAATAGCTTTTTTTCGTGTTTTAAAATATAAAGCAAAGTTTTCATTGTGAGAATTCATTTGATCAATATGAAATAAATTATCAACCGAAGATAAATTTTCATTAGCAGAACTAAAGGTTTTGAATGAAAGTAATATAAAAATAAATAAATATAATTTTTTCATCCTTAATTATTAAAAAAAGAGTTTGAATTATATTTGTTTATAATGTGGCTTAATTTAATCCTTTTAAAAAGTTATTTAGCTCATAAACTAGCTTAGAATCGTACTCCATCATGTGGTCATCATATGCTGTAAAATATGAATATTTTGGATTATTTGCTAAATCAAATATTTTTTTTCCCATCCAGAAAGGAACTATTTGATCAGCTTCACCATGCATGACCAAAACAGGAATATTAATATTTTTAATTTTTTCTTTGTTTTTGTATTTATCTTTTAGAAGAAGTCCTACAGGTATGTAAGGATAAAAATTTTTTGCAGCTTCAACCATTGAGGTAAAAGGTGTCTCCAAAATTAATCCAGCGAAATTTTTATTTTGAGCTATCTCTGTTGCTATCCCGGTACCAAGCGATTCACCATAAATAATTATATCTTTTTCAACTACACCCTTTTTTTTAAGCCAATCAATCGCACTATTTCCATCAATATAAAGGTTATTTTCTGTGGGTTTTCCCTCATTGCCACTAAAACCCCTCCAAGCTATGATTAAAAAATTTACATCTAAATCTTTAAAATGATTTAATTTGTATATTCTATTTTCTAGTTTTCCTGCATTTCCATGTAAGTAAAGTATAGTTTTATAATTATCTAAACTCTTGTTATGAAACCAGCCCAGTAGATTAATGTTATCACTTGTTCTAATATTAACCTTTTCTATTTCGACTTCTAGCTTATCCCCAAAATAATTATTTTCATCTGGGTGGTACATGAGATTTCTCTGAAATATAAAAAGCAGAATTAATATTGAAAGATAAATAGTTATAATTCCAATTATAATTTCCAAGAAAAAATTCCTACGTTTTAGTTTCATAATTTTTTTTTGCTAGGTAAACACCCAAAAACACCAAAGCTGTGCCTACATAATGAAATGATTGAAGTTTTTCATCAAATATAAAATATCCATAAATTGCACCATAAATTGTAAAAACATAAAGTGTAAATCCAGTTAATGACGCTCCAAGACTTTTTTGAGCTTGAGTATATAAAGTGAATGCAATTATACCTGGAGAAATAGCTGCAAATAATACCCACATATAAAATTGTTCATTAAAAGTAGTTCTAGCTACTAAAAGCTCTTCAATAATATAAAAAGGCAACAAACTGAGTGCACCAAAAAGAGAGACCAATGTAAATCTCTGAAAAATTGATAATTCAGACTTCCAGTAAAAAAGATATATTGAATATAATGCCCAGCCTATAGCTGCTGCAAGCATCCATAGGTCACCAATAGTAAAGTTTAAATTTATTAATAAGTTTAAGTCTCCCTTAATAATAATTGCAAAAACACCAATTAAACAAGAAATCAGTCCAATTATTTTTAAAAAATTTATTTTTTCTTGAAAAAAAATTACAGAAATTAAAATTATAAAAATAGGTGATGAAGTGTAAATAATAGCCATATTGGTAACTGTTGTTGTTGCTCCAGCTAGAAATGGAAAAGCACCACATACCCCGCATCCCATAGCACCTAAGAAAAATAATTTTTTATATTCTTTTTTTATTATAAAATAATTTTTTTTTAAAGATATATAGGTAAAAGGTAAAAGGATTATAAAAACAAAAGTCCATCTCCAAAATGCTAGAGAAATTGGGGGAACAAATTCAATACCACCTCTAGCAACTATTAAATTAGAAGACATAAAAATCGGTTGAATAAAAAGCAATGAGAAAGCTAAAAAATTTTTATTTTGTTTAGACAATTTAATACTTAAAAATTATTTTTTGTCGAAGAAAGCTTCGTAGACCATCATGAAAATTGCTATAGCCATCAAAATATAAACAGGAAGAACATCGAAAAAACCAATCATAGTTGATCTTGTTAACGTAGTTGCTAGACCAATTAAAAATGCAGCAGCAAGCAAGGTTCCTAGAAATGTTGTAAATTTACTCATTTTATTTATTACATTCCTTTTCTAACCAATTAGCAACACCTAAAAACCTGTGATCATCATATTTCGCGCCTATTAGTTGCACTCCTAAAGGCATATTTCCTTCGCCTTGAAGTAAAGGTAAAGAAATACAAGGTGTTCCAAGATAAGACCAAACTTTATTAAATTCAGCAGTGCCTGTACTTTTTAAACCTTTGGGTGCTACACCTGGACTAGATGGAGACAAAACTCCGTGATAATCTTCAAAAACTTCTTGATATGACTCGTAGCTTCTTTTCATAAAATCAATTGCTTCAGCATAATCTTTTGCAGAATGTTTATTCCCTTTTGCTATCGCATCTTGCATATACTTTGATAATTTTTTTTTATATTTTTTATAATAAAGAGCAAAGTTATTTGCTAAATCAGTTTCGTGAATTATTTGATGGTACTTGTGAATATCTTTAAAGTAAGAGGGTGTATCAAATACTTCGATATTTTTTTTAAAAGACTTTATAAAATATTCAAATGCTTCTTTTGATTTTTTATCTACAATTTTCCAATGATCAGTTTTGTAAAAAATGAATTTTGGATCAAACAATGGTCCCTTTTTTGTTTCATCCAACATGTTTTCGGCTGAATAGTGAACTGTAGCACTATCATAATTATCTTTTTTAATAAGAACTTTTGCAAGTAGCGCAACATCCTCTACAGATCTTCCAAAGATACCAATATGGTCTAACTTATCAGAAGTTTTAAGAACTCCATTTCTAGAAATTAATCCATAAGAGGGTTTATAACCCACAACTCCACAGTACGATGCTGGTCTTATGACAGATCCACCAGTTTGGGATCCAATTGATAAAGGCGCCATAAAAGAAGCTACAGATGCAGCAGATCCACTAGATGAGCCTCCTGGTGTTCTTGTATGATCATGTGGATTAGTAGTTTTAGGTGGACCAAGAAAAGCAAGCTCAGAAGTTGCTGTTTTGCCCATCACAATTGCCCCAGCTGACAAAAGTAAATCTACTATTTCTGCATTTTGAGAAAAAGATTTTCCTTTTCTAATGACAGTTCCACATTCAGTTGGCATGTCTACTGTACCAATTATATCTTTTATAGCTATTGGGATTCCATGCAAAGGCCCCAGGGGTTTGCCTGATCTTCTATGCTCATCTGACTCAGCTGCTTTTTCAAGTAAAAGTTTTTTATCAAAATGAGCCCAAGCCTTCACATCCTTTTCAAACTTTTTAATTCTTTCCAGATATGTTTCACAAATCTCAACAGACGTTAACTGCGCATCTTTGATCTTTGAGGCAAGCTCCTCAACTTTTAACGAAAATATGTCTGACATTTTTTTATTGTGCAAATAACGTTTCTGGTAACCATAATGCTATTGCAGGAAACATGTACATTAGAAACATTGCAAAAATAACAATCCCTAAAAATGGCATTATTCCACTAAAAATTTGTAGAAGTTCAACATTTGTTTTTTGAACTCCTTTCAAATAATAGGCTGACATCGCCATGGGTGGAGTTAGGAATGATGTTTGCAAGTTTAAAGCAATCAACATTGCAAAGAAATATGGATTAACTCCAAAAATTTCTAGTAAAGGTAAAAATATAGGTACAAAAATAATTAAAATCTCTGTCCACTCTAGCGGCCATCCTAAAAGAAATATTATGATTTGAGTGATAACCAAAAATTGCCAAGTTGAAATATTAATTGAAGTAAAGAAATGCTCAAAAACTTCATGGCCTCCTAAATAAGAGAATACAGATGAAAATGTCCAAGACCCAATAAATAACCACATAATCATTGCTGTTGTTTTAGCAGTTAAAAATACCGACTCTTTAAAATTTTGCCATTTAAGAGTCTTATAAAACCACGATAATATCAGAGCTCCAAATGCTCCTGCTGCTGCTGCCTCTGCAGGAGTTGCAATCCCAGCCAAAATTGTTCCAAGAACTAACATGATTAATCCAAACAAAGGTACGAAAGATACTAAAACTTCTTTTAAAATTTCAGCTCTTGGCGGGATATCCTCCTCAGGAGGTCTTGGTGCTATTGATGGGTTTAACCAAGCTCTAAAAACTGCATACCCAATATATAAACCTGCCAATAATAAACCTGGAAAAATAGCAGCTGCAAAAAGTCTTAAAGGGGATAACTGTGCAATTACTGAATAAACAATTAACATAATACTTGGAGGGATTAAAATACCTAAACATCCACCTGAACAAATAATCCCTGATGCAAATTTTTTGTCATAACCTGCTTTAACCATCGCAGGCCAAGCTAATAATCCCATTAAAGTTACAACTGCTCCAATAATTCCTGTTGCTGTCGAAAATAATGTACAAGTTATCAAGGCTGCTACCGCCATTGATGCAGGTAATCTGTGTGCAGCTAATCTGATTGCAAAAAATAATTTTGCTACTATTCCTGCTCTCTCAACTAAATAACCCATAAATAAAAATAAAGGTACTGCGGTAAGTACATTGTTATCCATCACTGTATAGGTATTTTGAACAAAGAGTTGGAATATTCGGTTATCAAAAATATGCTCCATCATGGTCGCATCGTAATAAGCGTAATAACCAAAACCAATTCCCATTGCCATTAAAGTAAATGCAATTGGAAAACCTAATAGAACTGCAAAAAGAAATATCCCCATCATTAAGATGGCTACTTCAGGATTTGTCAGACTAAATAACATTTTCTTTACTTTCTTTCTTATTGTTATCTCCAAATTCATCTTGAGAAGTTCTCATCAACATTTCCTCTGTTTCTTCTGCTACAACCATTCTTCTTGGCCATTCTCCAGTTTTAATACAAATTAGTGATCTAAATACCTCACTTACTCCTTGAATGATTAGAAGAATACCCGCACAAGGTATCATTGATTTTACCATATAAATCTGGATTTGTGCTGGACTACTCCAGCTAGTTTCTTTTATCTTCCAAGCCATTGCAGCATACTCATAACCATAAAAGGCTAATGCAATTACTCCTGGGAAAAAGAATATAAAATATAGAACTAAGTCTATCCAAGCCTGAGTTCTTTGTTTAAATAATCTGTAAATTACATCTCCTCTTACATGAGCTTCTGTAGCTAAACAATAAGCTCCTGACATCATTAGTATTGCACCATACATCTGCATACTAAAATCAAAATTCCATAAGGTTGGCTTATTAAAAGCATAAGCCATAACAACTTCATAAACGGTTCCTCCCATTAAAATTACAATACACCATGAAAATGCTTTACCCATTGAAGTGCTAAGAGTGTCAGCAAATTTAATGAAAGATCCCATCAATAATAATTATATTAAATTAAACTAAAAAAAAAGGGGGTTTTTTGAACCCCCTTTTTAAATTTCTAAAAGTTAATTAGATTTTAACTTTCTGAATTGGACCAAACTCATTTTCATAAGCTAATTTATAGTTCGGTTGATTCATCAACAGATACTTCATAGTTCTCTTAGCGTATGCTTTTTGTGAGTCTACTACTTTCTTGAAGAAAGCATCTTTACCAGAAAACTCACCAATGACCTTATCCCAACCTTTTAGTTGTTCAGCTAAGATAGCGTCAGATGTTTGGTAAACATTAACCTTATGCTCATTCATTAATTTAGCTAAATCTTTTGAATATCTAACTAAAGCTTTGAAGTAGTTATCTGAGTTTGCAGCATATGCAGCATTTCTCAAAATAGCTTGATGAGCAGGTGAAAGGCTGTTTAGTCTCTTAGTGTTCATAGGAATTTCAAACATTTCCTGAGATTGGTGGAAACTTCCTAAGTGGTAGTGTTTAGAGACATCTTGCATTCCAAACTGTGAGTCTGATGTTGGATTGTTAAACTCTGCAGCATCAATCAAACCAGTTTTCATTGCTGGTTGGATTTCACCACCAGGCAATTGTCTTACGACCATTCCCATAGCAGTCAAAACGTTAGTCGCTAGACCAACTGTTCTATACTTCATACCTTTAACATCAGATACTTTTGTTACGTTCTTTTTAAACCAACCAAATGGTTGAGCTGGCATAGGCATATGGAAGAAACCTGTGTAGTTAAATCCTACACTTGCTACTGCTTCTTCATATAACTTTCTTCCTCCACCATACTCCATCCAAGCCATAACTTCTTGAGATGACATACCGTATGAAGGACCAGTTCCAAAAAGTGAAGCTGCTGGATTTTTTCCGTACCAGTATGCAGTCACCCAGTGACCCATATCTACTACTCCAGAACTTACCGCTTGTCCGATTTCAGAAGTTTTAACAACTGCACCGACTGGTTGAACGTCAATTTTCAGTTTTCCGTCTGACATATCGCTAACCATTTTTGCGTAGTCTGACGCCATTTCAAAAAAGATGTTAGCGCCTGAAGGCCAAGCTGCTTGCATCTTAAGAGTAATGTGACCAGCTCCCAAAGCAAGATTCGGCATTGCTACAGCTGCTGTTGCTGCTGCACCAGTTGCTGCTGCTGCTTTGAAGAACTTTCGTCTTGAAGGTGTTTTAGTACCTTTTAATGATTTTTTATTTTTAATCATTTTGTTCTCTCCTCTAGTTAATTAACTGGTCTAAGTTAAACATAGATTCACAATAGAGTCTTTCTAAAAAGTCGGACGTTTTGCCCCTAATGACGTTTTATTCAATTCCAGATTGTATTTTAATTATTTGTATTAAATGAAATTAATTCTGTAGAATTTATTAATGAAATCTAACAAAAATTTAGACTCTATTTCTGCAAATGCAATGGCCGCTACTTCACACCCACTCGCAACGGAAGAGGCTCTTAATATTCTAAAAAAAGGTGGGAATGCAGTAGATGCTGCAATTGCAGCATCAATTTGCTTATCAGTCGTAGAACCAAATTCAACTGGTATTGGGGGGGATTGTTTTGCAATAGTTAAAATGGAAAATAAAGATCCAATTTCATACAACGGATCAGGTATTGCTCCTAAAAAAGCTAACTTTGAATTTTTTGAAAATAAAAAAATAGATAAAATAGAATTAACAACACCTCATTCCGTAACTATTCCTGGAGCTCTTGATGCTTGGAAAACTATTCACGATGAGCATGGCAAGTTGGACTTTGAAGAATTATTTTTAAATTCGATTAATTATGCTGAGAATGGATATAAAGTAACTAAAAAAGTTTCTGAAGCTTGGGAAAAGTCATTTAAAAAATTAAATAATCACAAAATTACTAAAAAATTATATTTAAAAAACGGAAAAGTTTATAAAAATAATGAACTTAGGAAAAATATTCCTTTAGCTGATACTCTAAAAATAATTAAAAAAAATGGAATAAAGGAATTTTATCAAGGTTCAATAGCTGAGGATATGGTAGAGAGCTTAAATGAAATTGGAGGACTACATTCAATTGAAGATTTTTCAATTCAAAAAACTTTAAAATCTAAAACTATATCCTCTAATTTTAAAGATATGACTGTTCACCAATGCCCACCTAACGGACCAGGTGTAACAGTGTTATTAATGTTAAAGTTGTTAGAGAAATTAAAAATAAATAAATTTAATCCTGATAGTTTTGAAAGATTCCATCTTGAAGCTGAAGTAACAAAATTGTGTTATAAAATAAGAGAAGAGAATATAGCAGACCCAAATTTTATAAATATTGATCTAGAAAAAATTCTAAGTGAACAAAATATTCAAGAATTATTTAACAATATATCTTTAAACAAGTGTTATAAAATCAACGACCTAAAGATTCCAAATCACCCTGAAACTGTATACTTAACAGTGGTTGATAAGGATTTAAATTCTGTCTCGATTATAAATTCTATTTGCTACTCGTTTGGAAGTGGGATTACATCTAATAAGTCAGGTATTCTATTTCACAATAGAGGAACTAACTTTAGAGTGGAAAGAGATCATCCGAACTGTATTGAGGGTGGCAAAAGACCATTACACACTATTATCCCGGGCTTAGCTTTAAACAATGATAATAAAACCATACTTTCATTTGGAGTAATGGGTGGTCAATATCAACCTGTTGGACAAGTGCATGTATTTAATAATATTTTTGACTTTAATATGACACCCCAAGAAGCCATTTCTTATCCAAGAGCATTTCATTTCAATAATATCTACAAACTCGAAAATGATATAAGCGAGGATATTAAAAGTAAACTTGAAGCAATTGGCCATAAAGTAGAATTTACTAATGATCCACATGGTGGAGGTCAAGCAATCCAAATAGACAGAAAAAAAGGTAAATTAATTGGAGGTTCGGATCCTAGAAAAGATGGATACGCATCTGGGTATTAGTTTTAATTTACAAGCATTTCGTTAGAGTAAATACAACATTTTTCTGCAGGTAAATGAAGTTTTAGTTCCTCGGTTGATATTGGAATTTCTCTCTCAACTTTAGACTTGATCTCTAAATCGCCAGCTTTACCAGTAATGAGTTTAAAATTTCCAAAATCCTCAACTCTTGTTACTTTAACACTAACAATATTTTCTTTTTGATCGGTTGCAATTTTAATGAATTCTGATCGGATTCCCAATTTTACATTCTTGTCTTTAATTTTTGACAAGTCAGTTTTTGTTTTAATGGTATCATTATTAAACTTTATTGAATTATCAGAAAGAATTTCAGAATTAAATAAATTCATAGCAGGGGAGCCTATAAAATATCCAACAAACGTGGTTCTTGGTTTTTCAAATAAGTCTTTTGGAAGTCCTACTTGAACTATTTCACCTTGATCCATCACAATGATATTGTCAGCAAATGTCATTGCTTCATTTTGATCGTGGGTGACATAAACTAATGTTGTTTTGTATTGTTCGTTAATTTCTTTTAAATTTCTTCTTAATCTAAATTTTAAATCTGGATCAATTACGGTTAATGGTTCATCCATCAAAACACCCGCAACATCCTCTCTTACTAGTCCTCTTCCAAGAGATATGAGTTGCTTTTGGTCGGCAGTAAGTTTTCTTGCTGGAGACTTTAAAAAAGATGATAATCTAAGAGTGTCTGAAACTGATTTAACCCTTTCTTCAATTTTTTGATCTGAAAAATTTCTACATCTTAATGGAAAAGCTAAATTATCATATACTGTCATGGTGTTATAAATAACTGGAAATTGAAAGACTTGAGCTATATTTCTCTCTTCCGTTATAAGGTCTGTAACATCATTTTCATCAAATAAAATTTTTCCTTTCGATGGTTTAACTAATCCTGAAACGATATTTAACATTGTGGTTTTTCCACAACCAGATGGCCCTAAAATTGCGTATCTTTTTCCATTTTCCCAAGTCATAGAAAACGGATTAAGTGCATAAGTTGGATTATTATCGTTTGGATTATAAGTATGAGAAATATTTGACAACTCAATTTTAGCCATGAGATACTCCATACGGTGAAGAAACTAATTCTTCATTTTGATCAAAAGCATATAATTTATTTTCATTAAATTTAATTTTTACTTTTTCGTGAATTTTAAAATTCATAACTTCTTCAATAAGAGCTATCACTTTTGACTCTCCCTTTTTTAAATGCAATAAAGTTTCTGAGCCACTAATTTCAGCAAGTTCTATTTCAAACTCTTCACCTTGATCATCTAGTTTTATTTCTGAGGCCCTAATCCCAAAATTATAACCTTGATCACTTAAATTTTTAAAATGGGAAGGAGAATTAATTAAAATATTTTCAAAACTTAGTTTTTCAGAATTTTTTGTTCCCTTCAAAATATTCATTGGTGGATCATTTGAAATTTCAGCCACCTTTAAAGTTCTAGGATTTTCAAAAATTTCTTTTGCAGGTCCTTTTTGTAAAACTTTACCCTCATCTAACACTATCACCTCACCATTTAATTCCATGACTTCCTGTGGGTCAGTAGTAGAGTAGATTAAAATAGTATCTTCAGATAAACCTTGTGTGAATATTCTTTTAAATTCTTCTCTTAACTGTTCTCTTAATTTGTAATCTAAATTAACCAATGGTTCATCCAGTAATAATATTTTTGCTTTTTTTGCTAATGATCTTGCTAGAGCAACTCTTTGTTGCTGTCCTCCAGATAGTTCTTGAATTTTCCTATTTTCAAAACCGACTAGTCCTACAGTTTTAAGCGCTTCTTCTACATCCTTCTTTATTTGATCTTCGCTTATTTTCCTTTGTTTAAGCGGGAAAATTATATTCTCATAAACATTTAGATGAGGATAATTGATAAATTGTTGATAAACCATTGCTACATTTCTTTCCCACACAGGTATTTTAATAAAATCATTATCTTCAAATGATAAATTTCCACTATTAGGGTTTAACAAACCGGCGATTGTTTTTAAAAATGTAGTTTTTCCAGATAAAGTTCTTCCTAAGATCGTATACAAATTTCCTTTTTTAAAATTAAATGAAACATTGTTTAAATGAAACTGATCGTCTGGCTTATAAGTTATATTTTCTCCGATTAAATTCATTATTTTAATGCTCCAGATAAATTTCCTTTAGACAAATATCTCTCCACAATAAAAGCAACGATGATTAAAGGCGCGACCGATATTAAAGCAGATGCTGACAAACTCCACCACGGTGTGATTGAGGAATTAAGTGCTACAACCTTTACAGGTAATAGCTGTACTTCTGTAAATGTTAAAATAAATGCAAAGAAAAAATCAATCCAACCAAATATAATACAAAACATACCCGCAACAATTAATCCTGGTATAGAGTTCGGCAGTACAACTTTATAGAATGCTTGGTAAGGATTACACCCATCTATTAATGCAGTTTCATCCAACTCTTTTGGAACTCTGTTAAAAAAATCTACCATGATCCAAACTGCTATAGGCATTAATAGAACTATATAAACTACTACTAGTCCTATCAAACTGTCTAATAATCCTATCGTACTTAAAAATATAAAGAAGGGTATCGATAACACAATTGGTGGCATTATTCTTTGCGATATAAAAAAGAAAGTAATATCGTTATTTCTTACAAAACCAGCTTTAAAAGTAAATCTTGATAAAGCATAGGCTGCTAATGTGCCTAAAACTATACTTATTAAACTTGCAGTGCAGGTTACAAAAAGACTATTAAAGTAAGGTTCAACAATATCCACCCCACCTCTTGCAGGTGACTTAACTAATACACGCCATCCTTCAAGTGTTGGTTCAAAATCTAACCAAGGAATATAAGTAACCTTACTATTTACTGACTGGAAATCTTTAAAAGAGGTAGAAATAGCCCACAGAAAAGGCGCCACAATAAAAACTGTCCAAAGAATAATAAAAGTATATTTTAAAAACTTGTAGAGTTTTTCCATTATTCTTTAATCATTAATTTTGTTAAAACTTTTGCTATGATCGTTAGACTTATGATCATTATAACTAAATACGTAAAAGAAAGAGTTGCAGCGTAACCCATTTGAAACTCCCTTAAGCCTTTAATATAAATATAAAAACTCGAAGTCTCTGTTGCAGTACCTGGTCCTCCGGAGGTCAATACAAAAACTGTATCCATTATCTTTGAGGCCTCAATTAATCTAATAATAATTGCCCCAATTGAGATTGGAGCCATTAGTGGAAAAGTAACATACACAAACTTTCTAAAAGGACTTGCGCCATCTATGGCTGCAGCTAAAAAAGGCTCTTTCGGCAGAGATAATAAACCTGCAAGTAACAATAAAAACATAAATGGGGTCCACTGCCAAACTTCAACAATAATTACAGTGAATTTAGCAATAACTGGATCACTGAGCCATAATATAGGCTCTACCCCTAAGTTTCCCAAAAGATCATTTACAGGACCTAGGGACTCATGAAAAAAAGTTCTCCAAATTACCGTCATAATGACAGGCGTAGTCATCATAGGAATTAAAAATATAACTCTGAAGAACCTTTTAAATTTAATTTCTCTCCAAACTATAAGCGCTAGTGCAAAACCAATAATATATTGAAGAATAACAGTAGTAACTGATAAAAAACTCAGTCTAAAAAAAGACTCCCAAAATCTTGGGTCGTCAGTAAAAAGTCTTATATAATTTGTAATTCCTATAAAATTCATTTCAGGCGTATAGCTGTTCCAGCCTGATAAACTTAATCTAATAGTAAAAATAATAGGAAAAATAAGTATTCCTATAAGCACAAATAAACCAGGAAATAAAAAAACGTACTTATGCTTAAAATTCATAATTGTAATTTTTGGAATTTGTTAGTTGTGGCCGTCGTTATGACGGCCACAAAGTATTTTTAAAGCTTATTATCTTCCATTGCTACACCAACAGAGTAAGCCGCTCTTACATTATCTTTTCCTACTCTATTAAGTATATCTTCCCACTGCTTAGCAGCTTCGTCTAAGGCAGCTTGTGGCGATAACTGTCCAGCTAAAGCTTTTGCTGCAGCTGTAGCTAATGCAGCGTTAAACTCAAATGTACCTGGAACTCTCAAAGGGAAAACTCTATTTTTACTATCTTCCATCTGAGCTAGGGTATCAACATATGATTGGGCAATATCTTTATCCCAACCAATTTGAGTCCAAACATCTGCTTTAAAGTCATCATTTCTAAATGGGTTAACTCCGAAACGGCCAATACCTATGTCAGCTTGGTGATTTGCTTCGTTTGCAAAGAAACATAAGTAATCAAAAGCCATTTCTTTTTCTTTACTTTTCTTAGCAACACCAACTGCCCATCCCCATACGAAGAAAGGAGCTTGGTTAAAGCCTTCGTCCCAAGAGTTTGTTGATCTATTCCAAACTTTCATTGCGCCTGGTAATTGAGCAGCACCAACTTTGTTGTTAATTGGGCTGTCAGGTTGCATAGCAGCAACAAATGCATCATCCCATGAGAAACTAAACAATGTTTGTCCTCCACCAAATGATCCAATTTCATCACCAAGACCAAAGTTTATTCCTCCTGGAGGAACATATTTAGTAGCTGCAACCCAGTCTGTTAAAGCTTCCACAAAACCTGGATTGTTAATCAATGGTTTCATAGTTTTTAAATCAAAGAAAAAACCACCTGGAGTTTTAGGATTTTTTGAGTAAGCGGCAGATCTTGAATAAAAAGCTGCATACATCAAGTCATCTTTTTTCATAACCTCTGCAGATCCATATTCTTTCTCGCCATCTCCATCCCAGTCCCAACCATTAAAGTACGCAGCCATTTCTCCATACTCTTTCCATGTTTGTGGAACTCTTAACTCTTTACCAGTATCAGCTTTATATTTTTTTTGATACTCAGGATTGTCAATCACGTCTTTTCTATATTTTAAATAGTGTCTGTCACCATCAACTGGAAACTGATACATAACACCATCCCAAGATGCTATACCAATGTGAGATGGAGTAACGTCTTGCATTTGTTTCATCTCAACATATTTTTTTGGAACTGGCTCTAAGTATCTTTTCCAATCATTAATAAAGTTTGAAAATCCAAAAACTATATCATATGGAGCTTGACCTGCTTGAAATGGAACCATCGCTTTTGCATACAAATCACCAGCAGGTGTATGTGTTACATCGACTTTTGCTCCTGTAAGTTTAGCAAATTGCTCAGCATGTAAAGCTGTTGGCTCCCCCATAACCGGAACAGCATGTGTATTTATTTTAAGTGTCTTACCTTTATAATTTTTCTTAGACATAGACTCGTAAGAACACTCACCTGGAATATCTCCAGTAGCCTTGATATGTGGAAACTGATCGCTCCACTTATCAGCATACGCAACAGGACTTAATACCAACAAAGCCGAGATAAGTGCTACTACGTAAGTTTTTATTGTCTTCATGTTTTCCCCTCTTTTTGTTGTTAATTATGGAACCAAAACAGCACGACCTTTAATCTTCCCATCGTTAAGGTCATGTAAAGCTTTGTTAGCATCTTCAAGTTTATATTCTTTCATAGAAAGTTTAACTAAACCTTTGTCAGCTAATTCCATTAATTCGTATAATTCAGCCCATGTACCAACAAGACTTCCAACTATACTTTTCTCTTGATCGATCATATCAATCGCCAAAACTCTTATTTCTTCACCGTAGCCTACAATATAAAATGTTCCGGTTGCTTTGGTCATTTTAATTCCCATTGGTGTTGAACCTTTTTCACCAACAAAATCTATGACAGCCTCTGCTCCTTTACCTTTAGTAAGCTCTTTTACCTTCTCTATTTCATTACCATCTATTAAAACTCCATGGTCTGCTCCAAGCTCCATTGCATGATCTAGAGGTGCTTTAGCTTTTTCAACTACAATAATATTTGCAGCACACATCGCTTTCATACATTGAATTGCTATATGCCCTAATCCACCAGCGCCTATAATTACACAAGTTTCTCCTGGCAGAAGGTGTCTTGTAGCTTTCTTCACTACTCTGTACGCCGTCAAACCAGCGTCAGAAAAAGGAGCTACATCTATTGGACCTAGCACTTTTGGAATTTTTATTAAATTTCTAACACTTGTTTGAAGTAATTCTGAATATCCTCCGTGTTTAACATTCAAACCTGCAAAGATAGGATCTTCCGCATGCATATCATTTCCCCTTCTGCAATCTAGACATGTTCCTCCTGTACCAGAGACTTTAGGGTGTAAAATAACTGCATCACCTTTTTTAAATCCTGTAACATCTTTACCAACTTCTTCAATCCAACCAGCATTTTCATGTCCCATAACCATTGGTAATAGATCATTATTTTGGTCTGTAATGTGTTTCCAAACACCCTCAATAATATGTAAATCAGTTCTACAAACACCTGCAGCTCCAATTTTAACAATTACATCGCTAGCTTTCTCTATTTTTGGATTTGGTAACTCTTCACCTGTGACCCAAACCTTTTCTTTCATCTCCGGGTCATACTTGTGTAACACCTGTGCTTTCATTATATCCCTCTTTAATTTTTTTTTTTAAATTGTAGATTGAATTAAAAAATAAGTCTAGCAGCTTAGAATAATTTTAATTAATGATAGATTTAATCAATACAACTGCAGATTGTTAATTAACTTTATTTTTACAGTTACCTGTTTTAAAAAATTCATCAATATTATCTATTGCTAAATTAGCCATTGCTGTACGAGTTTCTTTCGTCGCACTACCTAGATGAGGAAGAATAAATGCACTTTTATGTTTAAGATATCCACGATTTAAATTTGGTTCATTTTTATAAACGTCTAATCCAACCGCATAAACTTTTCTTCTGTCAAGAGCATCTATCAAAGCTTCGTCATCTATTATATCTCCTCTAGCTACATTTGTTACAATTGCTCCTTTAGGTAAATATTCAATTGTGTCTTTGTTGATCATATCTATTGTTTCTTTTGAAGCTGGACAACAAACAGACAATACATCAGATACTGACAGTAAGTCTTTTAAATTATCGTGGTAGGTTGCTCCGTTTTCTTTATCTGCACTTAACTTAGATCTATTATGATAATGAATGATCATTCCTAAAGATTTAGCAACTTTTGCAATTTTTTGACCAATTCTCCCCATCCCAAGTATTCCAAGTCTGGCACCTGTTAATTGCTTTCCAATCAAGTAATCTGCTGACCACTTCCAGCCACCTTCTTTAGCACTTTCAATTCCTTCAGCGGCTCGTCTACAAGCGCCTAATATTAACAGCATTCCTATTTCAGCTGTTGCATCAGTAAGTACATCTGGAGTATTTGTAACTGCAATGCCTCTCTTCTTTGCTACTTCTAAGTCTATGTTTCCAAATCCAACTGCAAAATTAGAAATAATTTTTATAGAGTCTGGAAGTTTATTAATAGTTTCGACGTCTAATTTATCAGTCAAAGATGACAATATTCCATCTTGTCCCTCGCTCAACTCAATTAATTTTTTTTGAGAATATAATTCATCATTTAAATTAAAATTTGCTTCGAAAGTTTCTTTAGCTTTATCCTCACAAGATCTTAATAATCTTCTAGTAATCAGGATTTTTTTCATGTTGAAGATTAGTTTAAATCAAAAATTTTTCCAGGATTCATTATATTGTTCGGATCTAATGTTTTTTTAATTGATTTCATAACTGGAATGCTGTCAGGATGCTGTTCAAGTAAATATTCTTTTTTGTGAAGTCCCACTCCATGTTCACCTGTAATTGTTCCTTCAAGCTCTAAAGCTTTTCTAATTAATGTTCCATTAAATGCTCTAAGTTGTTTGTAAACATCTTTCTTTTGAGGATCATAAGGTAGAACTACGTGAAAATTGCCGTCCCCCATATGACCTACCATTGGGGCTCTAACTCCAAATTTTTTTGCTTGTTCCTCAGCAAATTTTACACATTCAGTAATTTTTGAGATTGGAACACAAACGTCTGTTGAATAAACTCTTCCATTATTGTTTAGAGCTTTCACAGAATAATATACATCCCATCTTGCTTGCCAAAGTTTGTTTCTATCTTCTAAGTCTTTGGCCCATTTAAATGAGCTTCCTTTATTTTCTTTTGATAATTCTTCTACAATGTTGATATTCTCTTTATTTGAAGACTCAGATCCATGAAATTCAAAGAATAATGTTGGTACTGCCTGAATGTCTTTTAAATTAGAGTAATTTATAGAAATTCCCATCTGATCTGCGTTGAGCATTTCAATTCTTGCAATTGGAACACCGTACTGAATAACCTGTTGAGCTGTCATTACTGCGTCCTCTAATGAAGGGAAATGACATACCGCACTCATTATACTTTCTGGTATCGGAGATAATCTTAAGTGAACCTCAGTAATAATACCGAGAGTTCCTTCCGATCCAATAAATAAATTTGTTAAATTATAACCTGCTGAAGTTTTTTTAGTTCTGCCACCTGTATTGACAATATCTCCATTTGGTAACACTACTGTTAGACCAGAAATAACCGTTTTCATGGTCCCATATTTTACTGCCATTGTTCCAGAGGCCGAAGTGGATGCCATACCTCCTAAAGCAGCGTTTGCTCCTGGATCTATGGGAAAAAAAACACCATCTTCTCTTAAATGCTCATTTAATTGCTCTCTTGTTACGCACGCCTGAACTCTGCAATCGAAATCTTCAGTATTTACACTTAAAATTTTATTCATTTTTTCCAAGCAGATAGTTATGCCATTTTCATTTCCTACAACATTTCCCTCTAAAGATGTTCCTGTCCCATATGGAACTACCGGAACTTTATGCTCGTTACAAAGTTTTAGTATTTTTGATACCTCTTCATTTGTTTCTGGAAAAACTACCGCTTTTGATAAAATTGGATCGTAAGTATCCTCTCCTCTTGCATAATTTCCACGAGCAGACTCTGATGTTGAATATCTGCTGTTTAAAAGGCTTTTTAATTCTGTTTCAACTTGTTGGTTCATAATACTTAATATTATTAAAAAAAAATGAAAAAATACAGTTTATTTAGAAAGCATCTTACCTATATTTTCTAATGCTTGCTGTATATTATCTCTAGACGCAGCAAAGCTAAATCTTACATAATCTTGGCAAGTTTTCCCAAATGCTGTTCCTGGAACAATAGCAACTCCAGCTTCGTGCATAGCTTTTTTACAAAATTCAGATCCATTCATACCTGTACCTATTACTTTTGGGAAAGCATAAAAAGCACCACCTGGTAAACTGCATTCTATTCCAGGCAAATCATTTAATCCTTTGTGAATTAAATTTCTTCTTAATGTAAATTTATCTAACATATCTTTTATCGAGTCATCTGGGCCATCTAAAGCTGCAATGCCTGCAAATTGCGCAGCTGCATTTACGCATGAGACACTATTTATTAACAATTTATTAACATGAGGAATCATTTCTTTAGGCCAATAACTCCATCCTAGTCTCCAACCAGTCATTGAGTAGGCTTTGCTCCATCCCTCTAAAACTATTAATCTCTCCTTTAGAGCTTCATAATGAAAAAAAGATGGCATTTCTTTATAGTCAAAAATTTGTCTGCTATAAATTTCATCACTTAAAATAGTAACATGTGGATGCTTTTCTAATTCTTTAGCAAAATAATCTATTACAGGTTTCTCAACAAAACTACCTGTTGGATTGTTTGGATTGATTAAAATTAACAATCTAGTTTTATCAGTGATCAGAGATATTATTTTATCTGGATCAAATTTAAGATCTTTATCTTCAGTAAGATCATATGGCACTGGCGTAGAACCAGTATAATTTATCATAGATTCATAGATAGGAAATGCAGGTGTAGGATGAATTATTTCTGCACCTGGTTCACCAAAACATTGAATGGCATAGCTCATCGTTGGCTTCCCACCAGGCATGATCAAAATTCTTTCAGGATCAACGTTGGCGTCATACTGTTTTTTAATCCATCTTGTTACAGCCTCTCTACATTCTGGAATTCCGTTAGACATTACATATCCATGATGTCCATCATCTAACGCTTTTTTTGCAGCCTCAACAACATGCTTCGGCGTTTTAAAGTCTGGCTGACCTAAACCTAGATGAATCATTGGATGACCTTTCGCCTCCAATGCTTTAGCTTCTGCTAAGACACTAAATGCAGATTCTGTTCCTAAATTTTCTAAATTTTTAGCAAGTATCATATTTTAAAAGTGAAAACCTAGACGAAAAGTAGACTAATGTCTATTCATGATTTTTAAAAAAACCTTTTTAAAATATTCAGAATATTCCTGACAATTACTCGTTGATTAGTTACGGTAGATTATTTTTGACGCATCTAAGTCTTCAATTTTTTTGCATCCCATCAAAATCATATTTCTTCTAATTTCTTTTTGCATATTATCTAATAATCTTTCAACGCCTTTTTGACCTCCTGCTCCTAAACTAAAAAGAAATGCTTTTCCGAAACTACAAGCTGTTGCTCCTGCAGCTAAAGCTTTAATAACATGTGTTCCTCTTCTAATACCACCATCGAGTATAATTTCTAATTTATCACCAACTGCATCCGAGATCGCTTTCACTTGATCAAAAGGAGATCTTGAACCATCTAATTGTCTTCCTCCATGATTAGAAATCATTATTGCGGTACAACCAATATCGATTGCTCTTTTTGCGTCATCAACCGACATCACTCCTTTCAATGCGAAAGGGCCATTCCATCTCTTAATGCAATACTCCGCATCTTTCCAATTCATCTTGGGATCATATTGTTCATTGATATAATCTATAACTGACTTTGCAATATTAGTTCCTTTGTCAGTTTTGTGTTTAATATTAGCTAGCTCAAATTTTTTATTTGTTAAATACTTAAAAACCCACTCAGGACGCATCGCAAAACTTATTAAGCTTTCCAAGGTAAATTTAGGGGGGGTAGTAAACCCAGTTCTATGATCTCTTTCCCTATTTCCCGCAACAAGAGTATCCACTGTTAAACAGAGCCCATCAAAATTTGCTCTTCTACATCTGTCAATTAAATCGTCAGTAATAGATTGATCCTTATGAACATATAATTGAAAAAGTTTTGGGCCACTTGAAATATTTGCAATCTCTTCAATCGAAAACGATGCCATTGTAGACATGCTGTACATTGTTCCAAATTTTTCAGCAGCTCTCGCTGAAGCTTTGTCTCCTTCGGGCGTATACAAACTTTGCATTGCAGTCGGTGACAAAAAAAGAGGCATATCAATTTTTCTACCAAATAGAGTTGTAGATAAATCAGGCTCGCCAACACTTGCTAATATGCTTGGAACCAGATCACAATCATTAAATGCTGTAGTGTTTCTATTTAGAGTTACCTCATCGTCTGATCCACCGTCTATGTAATGAAAAATAGGAGCTGGTAATTTTTTTTTTGCTAATTTTCTAAAATCTTCAAAGTTATAACAATCATTTATGTTCATGATTATTATGTTCTAAATCTTAAATTACTTCTGTTAAGATCACTAATTTTAGTGCAACCCATTAACTTCATATCTCTTACTAATTCAGATTTATACTTTTCTAAAGCTCTTTCAACACCTGCTTGTCCAGCTGCTGCAAGAGCGTATAAATACAATCTTCCACCAGAGCATGCTTTTGCACCTAATGATAATGCTTTAAGCATATGAGTGCCTCTGTGTATTCCTCCCTCACAAATTACATCCAATTTATCACCAACAGCATCAACAATTTCAGCAAGTTGATCAAAAGGCGACCTTGATCCATCTAATTGTCTTCCACCATGATTTGAAACCATTATTCCTGTGCATCCAATATCAGCCGCTCGCTTAGCATCTTCAACGCTCATTATTCCTTTTAAAGCAAAATGACCACCCCATTTAGAACAAAGTTGTTCAGCATCTTTCCAGTTCATTGACTGATCAAGCATTGTAGTAAAATAATTACCAATTGAAGAGTTGGTGCTTGTACCTTCTTTTACAAAATCTTGAAGATGAGGTAATTCAAACTTACCCTTTGTTAAATAATTTATTCCCCACATTGGCTTTGTAGCAAAACTAAATAAACTTGATAATGTTAGTTTAGGTGGTGATGTAAACCCAGTTCTCAAATCTCTTTCTCTATTTCCTCCAGTTATTGTATCAACGGTTAGAGCCATCACATCAAATTTAGCTGCTTTTGCTCTTTCTAAACATGAGTCGTTCAGACCTCTGTCTTTATGGAAATAAAACTGAAACATTTTTGGAGTGTCAACGAGTGAAGATATTTCCTCCACACTTACTGTGGCTAAAGCAGATACTCCAAACATGGTATTATATTTTTTTGCAGCTTTACCAACAGCTCTTTCTCCATCATAATGGAACAATCTCTGCAAAGCGGTAGGTGATAAGTAAAAGGGTAAATCTAATTTCTTGCCAAATATTGTTGTGGATAAATCAACATTCTCTACACCTCTTAAAACATTTGGCACTAAATCAACATCATCGAATGCACTTGTATTTCTTGCATAAGTAACTTCATCATCTGCAGCACCATCAATGTAATGAAAAATTGGAGAAGGTAGTTTTTTTTGCGCTAATTTCCTGAAATCTGCAAAATTATGACAATCTTTTAAATTCATAAGTTTTTTTAGAAGTTTTTTAAGAAATTAAACATATAACTATTTGCCCCAGGATTTTTATCCCCTAAACTGGCATTAGATATATGATTATATGAAAAACCTAGTTCGCTTGTATTTGATAAATCTAGTGAAAATTGTAATTCACTTTTAAACTCAATTATATGTCCCAAATCTTTACCATCACCTTCAAAATATAGTCCAGGAGTAAAACTTGGAGTAACATTTAAAGCACCCACTTTATATTGAGCTTGTACACCAGTATAAAGATAACTTGCTGCATCTGTTGTAATTAAAGCTCCAGTAATTGGGGAAAGATTTCCTAAAAATGTTTTCCTATTCAAGTTCTCATTTTGATGTTGAAAACCTAGTAATGTAGATTTTTTACCATCGTCACTAAAATCGAACATGCCTGTATAAACATTAAATTCTGTATTTTGGTTTTTTATTTTTAATTCCTGGGCATTTACGGAAAGAGTAAACAAAACCAAGAACAGAGATGTTAAAAAATTCTTTAAATTCATAGCTGATAAATAATTATTTTTTAAGTATAAAACTTTTGACAATTATTGCACCTCCAAATAGAAATATCAATATTGGTAATAACCATAGTAAATACGTATTTTTATTGAGCCCAGGATCATACAAAATCCAATCACCATATTTTTCTTTAAAATAAATATATATTTCTTTTTCTGACAAACCTTCGCCTATTTTTTTATCTACTAAAATTTTCATGCTATTTGCAAAGTCAGAGTCTGAGTCATAAACTGACTGTCCTTGACATATTAAGCATCTAAGATTTTTAGTTATTTCATTTCTTTCACTATTTTCATTTGCATAAAGATTATTGAAAGTCAGTAATAGAAAAATAATTATAAAATTTTTTAATATTTTCATTTTATTATTTTTTGGATTTCCTTCAGTAACTCCTGATTAATTGGTCCGATATATTTTTTAATTATTTTGTTATTATAAATTATAAAAGTTTCAGGTACACCATAAGCTCCCCATTCGATTGAATTTGTCCCATTTTTGTCTACAATGATTTTTTCATAAGGATTTCCTAATTCGTCCAGAAAACTTTTAGCATTTTTTTTATTATCTTTATAGTTCATGCCAATGACAGTTAATTTATCATTTTTACTTAAACTCATTAATATTGGGTGTTCATCTCTACATGGAACACACCAAGAGGCCCAAATGTTTAATAAATAGAATTTATCAAATTCAAAAATTTCAGTTGATGTTGAATTCTCGTTTAAAAGCAGAAGATCAGCCGAGAAAATTGGGATATCATTATTGATTTTAGTCTCTGGTGTATAAATGTTTGTATCTTTTAAACTTTTGTAGAAAACAGCAAAAATAATTATAAATATTAATATTATTAAATAAGGAATTAATTTTTTTTTCATATTCTTTTCTGTAAAAAACTAATTAAACCACCAAAGCTTATCATGGTAACTGATAACCATATCCACAACATAAAAGGTTTAACTTGATATCTTACATTAAAATAATCCTGATTTTGGACAAGATTAATAACAATAAATTTATCTTTCATTAATGTGGTTTTAATATCTGCCTCACTAGTTGTGATATTAGGCTGATTATAGATTCTTAATTCAGGTGATAAGTTATTCTTTATACCTTCGGAATTAGTAATGTTAAAATTAGCAATTATCGATTTATAATTTTTTTCTTTTTTTTGATTTATACTTTCAAAAACTATTTTTGTTTTTGAATTTTCATATATTTCTCCTACTTTTAAATTAGTTATAATTTCACTTGAAAATAAATTGTTAAATAGAATACTTAAAATCAATAAACTAAATCCAAAATGAGCAGTGTTTTGAGCGAAATTTTTATATTTTTTATTAAAAAAATCTCTCAATGTAATAAAAAATAAATAAAGTGCACTGGAGATTAAAATAGTGTTAACAAGAATATTTGTATCAAAATTTTTGATGATAAAAAATGATATTAAAATAGAGACTACTAATAAAGAAATTAGATAGATCTTATTTTTCAAATCAGATTTTATCCATTTTAACTTTGGACCAATTGACATCGCAAATAAAAAAGGAATTAAAAAAGGAGCAATGAGTTTGTGATAGAATGGTGGCCCCACAGATATTTTTTCAGAGGATATTACGTCTAAAAATATAGGATACACTGTACCGATCAATACAACTGACAGAAAGTACATCATAAACCAGTTATTTACTAAAATTGAGGTTTCTTTACTCAACCAAAAAAAATTAGAAGAATTATCCTTAGTGGTTTGATGAAAAAAGAAAAAAATAAATAAAGACAAAAAAATTAAAGCAAATAAGAATATTAGAATAAATAAACCTCTTTCTGGATCATTGGCAAATGTATGAACAGAATTTAGAATTCCAGATCTTACTAAAAATGTTCCACACATGCTCAAAGTGAAAGTTGCAATAGACAATATGATCACCCATGAAGTTAGAATTTCTTTTCTCTCAAGTACTAAAATACAGTGTAAAAGAGTTGTTAAAGCTAGCCAAGGCATTAAGGAAACATTTTCTACTGGATCCCAAAACCAAAATCCTCCCCAACCTAATTCATAATAAGCCCAAATTGATCCAAGCAAAATACCTAATGTTAAAAAAATCCAGGAGATTAAGACCCATTTTTTAATATGTACTGCCCAGCTTGTTGAAACCATTTTTAACGTTGTAGCAGCTAAAGCAGATGAAAAAATAATAGAGGAGCCAACATACCCCAAATATAAAATTGGTGGATGAATTGCTAATGCAGGATCCTGCAATATTGGATTTAATCCTAGGCCCTCATCTGGAACTGGAAATAAATAATTAAAAGGGTTTGAAGTTTGAATGAGAAATAAAAAAAAACCAATTATAATTACTTGCTGAAAACCTAGTGTTAAAATTTTATACTTAATTGGTTGACTTTTAGTTCTTAATAAAAATATAAATATAAATAATGTTAAAACCAATAACCATAGCAGTAAGCTTCCCTCATGGTTTCCCCAAGTTCCACTAATTTTATAAAAAAGTGGTTTAGTCGTATGTGAATTGTTGTATACAGTTTCGTTACTAAAATCTGAGATAACAAAAGAAATAATTAAAGCCAAAAAACTAATTAAAACAAAAAATAATTGTAAAAACGAAAACGATAAAATTTTAGTGTTTAATTGATTTGAATTTTTAAAATTTTGAATTGAAAAAAAAATTAAAATTAAGCCAGCGCATAAACCTAAGATAAGTGAGTAATGACCGACAACACTGTAAATCAATTTATTTCTCCTCCAAAGCTTCTTTTACTTCTGGTGGCATGTAATTTTCATCGTGCTTAGCTAAAATTTTAGTGGCAGAAAAAAAATTTCTATCTTTTAAAAATCCTTCTGCAACTACCCCTTTTTCCTCAGCAAAGAGATTAGGGACAGCACCAGAATAACTTACGTTTATTTCATTTTTAAAATCTGTAATAATGAAGTTAACTTCATCAGAATTTACATTAATTGAATTTTTTTTAACCATTCCTCCAACTCTAATTTTATTTGTATCTAATTCTGATAATGTTTTGATTTCAGTTGGTGATTGAAAGAATACTACATTTTCCTCTAAAGATTTTAGAATTAAAAAAACTGTTAAAATTAATGTAAGTAAAATTAATGTTACAAACAAAAATCTTAGTTTAACTTTACGACCATACATGGTTCAAAAGTTAGTTATTTGTGGCGTTAGCTAAAATTTCTTTATTGATTCTTTGTGTTTTTGCAGAATTAGCTTTCTCAGGATTTAAAGACCCAAATTTAGCAACAAATTTACTTTGCTCTTTTACAAATTGTAGCTTCGTAATCATATACAGGCCTAAAAAACTTAAAAGAGTAAAGCCAAAAGCAGACATTACGTACACTGCATATCCATTCATAAAAAGTAATTCATTAATCATAATCTATCTAAGCCTTTATTTTTAATTTTTATCAGTTCTGTATTATATTTCATTAAGAAAATTAACAACGAAAATAGAGCAAATGCCGCAGTCATTAATAATAACGGGAAAAGCATTGAAGAATGTATTGAGCTTTTTGCTAAAATATTAATTGATGCTGGCTGGTGAAGTGTATTCCACCAATCAACCGAGTATTTAGTAATTGGAACATTTATAATGCCGACAATAGTTATAAAGGTAGTAATCTTAAAAACTTTTTCTTCTTTCTCATAAATTCTCCAAGCTATTAAATACATAGCAAAAAATAACGCTAAAATTAACATTGATGTAATCCGAGCGTCCCATGCCCACCAAGTTCCCCATGTAGGTTTGCCCCAAATTGCACCTGTAACTAAAGCAATTATATTAAAAACAAATCCAGATGGTGCTAAACTTTTTGCTATTAAAAAAAAATTTTTATTCTTAAAAATAAAACCACTTATCGATAAGAAAGTAATCGACGAAAAAATTCCAAGTGAGATCCACGCTGATGGAACATGAACATACATAATTCTTACTGCGTCGCTTTGTTTGTAATCCTCTGGTGACAAAATTAACGCCTCCGTCAAACCAACCGTCAAAACAACAACAAATAAAAATAAAATATACTTTGGGGCCTTAGAAGTTATTTGAAAAATTTTATTTGGTTCAAAGATCTTAAACATATCTATTATTTAATAATTAATTTTGGAATTTCTATTATGAAAAAGTTATCTGATCAAGAATGTAGAGGGGGAGACAATAAGACTAAATATAACGTTTAACATCCTTGATCAGAATATAACTTAAGCATAATGAATATTTATGGCCTAGATTTGAGCTAAATGTGTTGGAATATTGATAAGCTTAATTTGAAAGCTTAAAGTAGCTTGAACCCTTTTTTCCTGAAAAAATTTCCTCAATTAAAGGGTGTTTTATTGGCTCATCAGAATCGTCCATAAGCAAGTTTTGCTCTGAAACATATGCTTCATATGTAATTTCATCATTTTCAGCAAGTAGGTGGTAAAATGGCTGATCTTTTCTCGGTCTGACATTTTTTGGGATCGATTGATACCATTCCTCTGAATTATTAAATTCAAAATCAACATCATAAATCACACCCCTAAATTCAAAATGTTTATGTTTAACAATGTCACCTATTGAAAATTTAGCTTTTTGGATTGGCATTATCTTTAGTATGGGTATTTAAATATAAAAATCAATGCAAAAAAGATTAATGTTTTGTGATGTGGCAAATATGTTAATATCTTTTTAGTGAATAAATCTTTTTTGAAATTTATTACCGATTTCGGGCCTTTAGCAATATTTTTTTTCTTTTATTATAATAATGATAAAAATTTATCCGTTGCAATCCCTCCACTCATAGTTGCAACTTTAATTGCATTAGCAGTTGTATGGTTCTTTGAAAAAAAAATACCTCCAATGCCATTAGTAAGTGGAATATTAATTACATTCTTTGGTGGACTAACTATTTATTTCAATGACCCAATATTTATTTATGTAAAACCAACTATAATTAATATCTTGTTTGCTCTTGCATTATTTTTTGGAAAATATTTTACAAGAGAACCAATTCTAAAAAAAATTATGGGTAAATCCATACCCTTATCTGATATGGGATGGGAGATACTAAATAAAAGATGGATGCTGTTTTTTCTTGGGCTCGCTGTACTTAATGAATTTGTTTGGAGAACACAAACTGAGGAATTCTGGGTTAATTTTAAGGTATGGGGAATGTTGCCAATAACAATAATTTTTACTGCATTTCAAATACCACTAATTAATAAACATAAAATTGATGCTCAGTAATCTAAAATTAATAATTAACAACCCTCAAAATAAAATAGAGCAAAAACAGTTCTTTGAAAAAGATGAACTTAAAATAATTTTGGATCTATATGCAAAAATGGTGTCTGAAGGATCGTGGAAGGACTACGGACTAAATATTTCTAGCAAGCAAGTAAGCTTTAGCGTTTTTAGAAATGCAGCTGAAAATGCTATTTATAAAATTTGTAAAAATTTTAAGCCAAAAAATAAAAATCTTAAATATTTGATTACAGATACAAATGGTAAAATTTTAAAAAACTCTTATGAACTTAAATTATTATTAAAAAATACTAATTGGAAAAAACTTTAAAAACTAACGTCTTTGGCCAAAGAGTCTTAGCAACATTATAAATAGATTTATAAAGTCTAGATAAAGAGTAAGTGCACCCATTACAGCTTTTTTACCCATGATTTCACCTGTGTCACTAACTGCGTACATATTTTTAATTTTTTGAGTGTCGTAAGCTGTAAGACCAACAAAAATCAAAACCCCTAATATTGAAATCACGAAATACATCATTGATGATTTCATAAATATATTAACTATTGAAGCTATAATTATTCCAATTAATCCCATCATTAAGAAAGAGCCTAATTTAGTCAGATCTCTTTTTGTGGTGTAACCATAGATACTCATCGCACCAAAAGTTGCTGAACAAATAAAGAAAACCCTTGTTACACTCATTCCTGTGTAAACTAATAAAATTGAAGATAAAGATAAGCCCATTAAACCTGCAAAAACCCAAAAAGTTGTCTGAGCTTTTGATGCACTCATCTTATTAATCCCAAAACTCATATAAAAAACAATTCCTAAAGGTGCAAGCATTACAAGCCATTTTAAACCTGACATATAAATTGCATTACCCATTTGAGTTAGACCAACAATAGATCCAGCATCATTAGTAACGACTGACATTTTAAATGTTAATAGCGCAACTATTCCAGTTAATAAAATTCCTGTTGCCATGTAGTTATAAACTTTTAGCATGTAGGCTCTTAAGCCCTCATCCATTACAACAGTTGATTGTTGAGCTGCTTTTGCTCTGTTTAGTATTCCGTTTTTATCGAATTCCATATGGATGTTATATAATAGCCTTTTACTAATTATTCAAGATACCTTAAAAGGTTAATAAACGTTAACATAATTTTCAAATGAATTACAAAAATCTAGGAAATACTGACTTAAAAGTAAGTACAATTTGTCTCGGTACTATGACTTGGGGCGAACAAAATACCCAAAATGAAGCATTTGAGCAAATGGACTTTGCTTTGGAACAGGGAGTAAATTTTTGGGACACAGCAGAATTATATGCCGTACCTCCTAGAAAAGAAACTTATGGCGATACAGAGGAAATTATTGGAAATTGGTTTGAGAAAACCAAAAAAAGAGGTGAGGTGATTCTTGCAACTAAAGTTGCAGGACCCGCTCGGGATTATTTAAGAAATGGAGAAAATAGTTTTGTAGGTCGTAATTTAGAGAACGCTTTAAATAATAGTCTAAAGAGATTAAAAACTGAATATATTGATTTATATCAACTTCATTGGCCAGAAAGAAAAGTAAATAACTTTGGAAGATTAGGTTATGTTCATCAAGAAAATGATTGGAACCAATTTGAAGATGTTTTAAAAGAATTAAATAAGTATATAGATCAGGGTAAAATTAGATACATTGGTTTATCGAATGAAACACCTTGGGGAACAATGAGCTTTCTTAAACTCTCAAAGGACAAAAATTTGCCCCGAATGATGTCAATCCAGAACCCATATAGTTTGTTAAATAGATCTTATGAGGTTGGATTAGCAGAAGTATCAATTAGAGAGGAAATCGGATGCTTATCATATTCTCCTCTGGCTAGTGGTTATTTAAGTGGAAAATATAGAAATAAAAAATTTCCAAAAGGATCTAGAATGGAGAGAGATTTTGATTTTTGGACACGATATAGAAAGCCAAATACTGAGCAAGCAGTTGAGCTTTATTACAATATAAGCAAGAAACATGATCTTGATATGAGTCAAATGTCTATAAAATTTTGTGAAATACAAGACTTTATGACTAGCGTAATTATTGGTGCAACAACAATGGAGCAGTTGAAAACAAATATAGAAAGTGTAAACGTTAATCTATCAGATGATGTCATTAAAGAAATTAACCATGTTCAAACAATTTACCCAAATCCATGTCCATAACTAAAAAAATTACAGTTTTTTTTATTGTTTTATTTTTAACTAGCTTTAACCAGCTTCAAGCTCAAGAAGTAAAAAAAATTGGTAAATATAAAGACTGGGAGGCAATGGTAGTTTCTGAAGCAAGTGGAAAAGTTTGTTTCGCACAATCTTCACCTATCTTGCAAGCTCCAAAAACAAACAAGAGAGATGCAAAATTATTTGTAGCCTTTAGACCAAACGAAAGCATTACCAATGAAGTGAGTGTCACCCCAGGCTATGAATTTAACAAAAGTAACTCTGTTACTGCAGCTTCAGGAAAAAATAAGTTTAAATTTGATATTAAAGAGCAAGGCTTTGCTTGGATTGCTGACAATAAAATTGAACTAAAAATGATTAAGCAAATGAGAAAAGGTTCTAGAATAATGATTACAGGATACAATCAAAAGGGTTCTCAGACAATTGATCACTATTCATTGCTAGGATTTACTAAAGCTTATAACGCATCTCGAAAAGCTTGCAGTTAGTTTAATGAAATCAAAAAAAAGAATTGTTCTAGCATACTCTGGAGGGCTTGATACCTCTGTAATTTTAAAATGGCTTCAAGAAAATTATGACGCAGAAGTAATTTGTTACACCGCAGATGTAGGGCAAGAGATTGATAGAAAAAAAATTATCTCTAATGCAAAAAAATTTGGTGTTACTAAAATAATTATTAAAGATTTAAAAGATATCTTTGTAAAAGATTATGTTTATCCAATGATCAGAGGTCATGCTATTTATGAAGGTGTCTACTTGTTGGGTACATCCATAGCAAGACCGCTCATAGCTAAAGATCAGATTAGAGTTGCTAAAAAATTTAAAGCTTTTGCAGTTTCTCACGGTGCGACTGGTAAAGGAAACGATCAAGTAAGATTTGAATTAGGCTATCATTATTTTGGTCCGAAAATAAAAGTCATTGCTCCTTGGAGAATTTGGAAATTAAAATCAAGAACTGATCTAATTAATTATGCAAAAAAACACAACATAGCTATTCCAAAGGATAAAAAAGGTGCATCTCCTTTTTCAGTGGACGATAATTTATTTCACACTTCTACTGAAGGTAAGCTTTTAGAAAATCCCAAAAATTTTGCGCCAGAATTTATTTTTCAAAGATCAGTTTCGCCAGAAAAGGCACCAAATAAACCATCTTTTGTTACTATTAATTTCAAAAATGGAGATCCATTTGGTGTGAATGGGAAAAAAAATTCTCCAGCAAAATTATTAGAAAAATTAAATCAACTTGCAGGTAAAAATGGAATTGGGAGAGTTGATTTAGTTGAAAATAGATTTATTGGAATAAAGTCTAGAGGTGTATATGAAACACCTGGGGGTACTTTGTTAATGCATGCACATCGTGCAATGGAGTCTGTAACTCTAGATAAAGATACAATGCATAAAAAAGATCAAATTATGCCAAGATATGCAGAACTTATTTATAATGGCTACTGGTATTCAAAAGAAAGATTTAAGCTTCAGAAAATTGTTGATCTAAGTAAAAACAAGGTTAATGGTTCGGTTAAACTCAAACTTTACAAAGGAAATATTACGATAATTTCTAGACAAACTAAGAGTGCAGCCTACTCTATGAGAAAAGTTTCTTTTGAAGAAAATAAAACCTTTAATAAAACAAATGTTGAAAGATTTATTAATTTTCATAAGAAAAAACTACGTTCTTAATAAATCTTAGGTCAATTTATTGTTTGTCAAATTTGTTTAAAACTATATCTTATAACAATGGAATCGTTAAAAAATTGGATGATAGAGGCAGCAAACATTTTATTTGATGATAGTAAAAACGATTTGAGGGCTCTGCCTAAAACAGTGCGATTGCAAATTCTTTTAGTTTTAAGTTTTATTTGGACCACTGTTTTTAGTTTATATGTTTTTTCATATACAACTTTTGCATTTGGTTGGGCAGGTCTATTCCTAGCTCATATTGGTTTGATTTTTGCAGTGTATATGACATTTAAACATTTTCACAGAGCCGAAGAAAGTTCCGCTAGCGTTTTTAAGACAAAAAATTTTGATCCCTTTAAAATTATGGTGATTGTTTTTGTTATAGTTTTTATATTTGTCTTTTCAAAAGGAATAGAAGTTCTAACTAGTCCAAATCCATATTCTTACTCGATTCCATATGATGGTTCTTCAAAATCAGTATTTGAAAAATGGCTACCATTTAGTAAAGATAAATAATGGATAAGATAGCAAAAAACCTACAATTGGGGTTAATGTGTATTATTTTAGTCAGCACTGTTATTGCTGTTGGTATTGAAATATTAAATATGTTTACAAATCAACTAGTTACTTTAGCTGATTTACTTTTAATGTTTCTATATCTAGAAGTACTTGCAATGGTAAGAGTTTTTTGGAATCAGCAATCAATAAGCATAACCTTACCACTTCTTATTGCAATCACAGCTCTTGCTCGATTTATTATTCTTCAAGGAAAAGAAATGGATCCTACAGCTCTTGTTTATGAGGCAGTTGCTATATTATTGATCGCTGGAGCAATAGTTGTTCTAAGATTAAGACATAGTGACAAACTAGGTCTAAAGAAAAAAAAATCTAGGTAACTTAAATATGTTGTTTGAGGCTTCGAGGGCGAAAGCCATTGAAAAACTAAATCATTTTATTGAAAATAGTTTAATAGATTACTCTAAATTAAGAAATTTTGATCTTGGTCCAGAGAGGAGATCTAATGTTTCATGCTTATCACCTTACATTACACACGGGATAGTAAGCGAGAAAGAAATAATTAAAAAATCCCTTGATAAATTTTCTTTTGCTAAAAATGAAAAGTTTATCCAAGAAGTTCTTTGGCGTACATATTGGAAAGGCTGGCTAGAACTAAGACCAAATGTGTGGAATGATTATTTAATAGAGCTAAAAAAAATAAGAGAAGATTTCAAAGATAACAAAGATTATTTAAATGCAATCGAAGGTAAAACAAATATAGAATGCTTTGATTACTGGGTAAATGAACTCAAAGAAAATAACTATCTTCACAACCATACCAGAATGTGGTTTGCGAGTATTTGGATTTTCACTCTAGAATTACCATGGCAACTTGGTGCTGAGTTTTTTATGCAACATCTGTATGACGGAGATGCTGCATCTAACACCCTTGGTTGGAGATGGGTAGCTGGAATTCAAACACAAGGTAAGCATTACCTGGCAAGTGAATGGAATATAAAAAAATTTACCAATAACAGATTTCAAAACATCAAATTAAACGAGAATGCTCCTCCAAAAATTTCAGAAAAAACTTACTCTATAATTAGACAAGATTTCAGCAATCCTCAGGATATTGAGAGAAAAAATCTTGTAGTTTTTGAGAATAATCTCTCATTTGAAATCACTGACTTCAAAGAAAATAATTTTAAAAAAATATATATAGTTGCTGTTAAAAATGAAAATAGAGCTATCAAGCTTAGTGAAAAGGCAGTGAAATTTAAGTCTCTCTTAATAAATGACCAACGACAAAGACTAAAAGATAATTCTATCGAATGCGAGGTTATTGATATTAATGAAATTAAAAATATTGAAAATTGTTACGGATTATATCCAACTGTTGGTGAAAACTTAGATTATTTAAATTCAAATAATATTAAGTTAGATTTTTTATACAGGGATCTTGATCGATTTTCCTGGCAATATTGCAACAAAGGTTTTTTTAATTTTAAAAATTATATTCCAAAAATAATATCAAGCTTTAATTAAAACCAACGTACCATCCCAATAATGCCGGCTGTTGCATAAAAAAATTGTAGAAATAAAATCCCCTTATGACCGCCCCTATAAGCCCATATTCCGATTAAAATTGCTGAAAAAAGTAATAAGCAAAAACCAAAAAATTCAATTCCGATATTTAAAGCTACAAATAAAGAATATAATATTGCAGTTATAACTCCAGCCCATTCAAATATTTTATTGTTCATAAAAGTTTTTTAAAATTATTATAAAGGATTGTAGAATATTTATTCATATCTTTCATGTTATCCTTTGCAGATTGATCAAATTTTTCTAACGCACCATTACCAAGCTGATCCTCCAAAGCTTTTTTATATTCTGGGACACATCCCCATTCATTGACTGTGGTATTTTTTATTTCTATATGAAATTGAATTCCATAGGCGTGGTTTTGGTATTTAAAAATTTGAAATTTTGTAACTGGTGACGAAGCTAACAAAGTGACATCTTTACGATTTTGAATGCCCTGCACCTCGTAAGAGTGCCATTGTAGACTTTTAATTTGGTTAGGAAATTTTGAAAACAAATCGTCAACTTCTTTTTCTTTTGTAAAATTGATGTCCATCATTCCAATCTCAGCAGGATTTGATTTAACTACTTGCCCCCCTAATACTTCTCCTAGTAACTGACAGCCTAAACAAAATCCTAAATAAGGTTTTTTCAAATCTACAACAAATTCTTTAATTTTTTTCTTTTCTTCTACCAACCATGGATACTGCTTTTCCATAAAGGTATCCATTGGACCTCCCATACAAAACATTCCGTCAAATTTATTTAAATCGTCGGGTATTTTTTCACCTTCATCTAACTCAATAGTGGTTAGATTAAATCCATCTGCTAACATTAAATCTTTTATGTATCCGGGGTCTTCTATCTTAATGTGTTGTAATACGATAATATTCACTTCATTCAGCCTAGCTCAGAAAAGATATCAGAACAAATTAAATAATATTATCTTGCAAGCTTTATAAATATATCACCCATTCCAGTTTTTAAATTTTCTAAAGGAGTATTATTTCGTAATTCACAAAATCTTCCTGTTACTTGGTGACTTTTAATAAAATCTATTTCTTCTTTTTTGCAGCTTCTTCCTTCATGTAATAAACCTATTACTACTCGATCATTAAGATTATAAACTTGATTATTATTGATTTTTTCTCCATCACAAAAATAATCTTTATTAACCCTTTCGGGAAAATCTTTCTTCTTGCAAGGATTTCTGATGGTAAATACATAAAAATCTTTTAAACCATCCAAAAATTTATGAGTCATCTTTTCAACTTCAGAATATTTCATAATATCGCACGAGCAAGGAATACAGCACTTATAGTAATTACCACAAATCTTTTCCCCACTTTTGCTCTCTTTAGCGTATAAAAAATCTGGTTCGCTATTTGGGTCAATTAATGATCCAGAAACTGCACAGTATAATTTATTAAATTCTGTAAAATCTTTATAAGTAATTTGTTTATCTATAATATACTTAAAAAACTTTGGTCCAGCTGCGTTTCTATTTTGATCTGGAAATATTCTAGACCAATCAGTAATTAATTCTTTATGATAATTTTTTTCTTCTGCAAATGATTCAAATTGAAAGAATACGAAGAAAATTAAAATGAATTTAAATAAGATTTTTTTCATTTTTGTTTTACAGTAACTGTTTGATTTAACGAAGTTATTTTGATTAAATTTTTAGTACCATCAGTCCACTTAACTTCTACTTTAAAATTTTTTTCGTTTTTTCTAATTCCATAATGTGCCACAGGCTCCATTTGACACAAATAACCAGATCCAGCATCAATAGTTTTTGAATGTTTTCTTTGATTTGTAAATAATGTAACTGTTGCACCCCTCGCTGGAGCTCCAAATTTATTAAGAGGTTTAATTCTCAAATATTTGCTCTGTTTATCAACTTTTGCTTTATATAAAGTTAATGCCTGTTCTTTGCTTTCACCACGAGAAACTAGTAATTCTAAAATACCATCACCATCAATGTCAGCAACTGCAGCTCCTGTGCCAAACCCATCAGGTTCAAGGCCTGTTTCCAGTATTATTTCCTCAAAAGCTCCATTCTCTATTATCCTAAATAACTTATTAGGCTCAGCTATGTTGTTCATGAAGACTTCATCATAACCGTCGTTATCAAAATCAGCAGATATAATTGTTCGAATTCTTGAAGGTTTATCAAATTTACTATTACCTATATCTTTAAATTGAGTATCTTTTAAGGCGTAAGCTCTGTGATAACCCTGCCAATTTCCACTTATAATATCTAATCTTCCTCTATAAAGTATGTCTGATAATGCAGTACCTCTGCCGTTTTGGATCACATCATCTACTCGATAATCAAAAGCCACATCTTCAAAAACCCCATTATTATTTTTCAAAAGAAAATTTGCACCTCTCTCATTTGCAGCAAAAATATCAGATCTATCTGTTAAAATATGCCCTGAAACAACTGCCCTTCCACCTGTAACCTTATCTAAATTTAAGCTAACTGATTTATCCTTAATCTTTTTATCTTCAATCTCATAAAACCTCGTTGGTCCACCATAATTTGATACATAGAGACCATATTCGCCATTACCTTTCCTATCCACACAAACAACAGATCTACCTGCTGTTAAATTTAAATCCTCTTTATTTTTTTCAATTTCAAACATGTCTAAAAATTTATTTTCTTCTAAATCTATAAGTCTGTCTGAATATTTTTTTGTTCCACTATATGAATCTGTGTTAAGAAAATATATTTCTTCATAACCATCTCTATCAACATCGCATGCTGCAACACCAATAGTTTTTCTAGATTCATCAGAAAATATATTTTGATTAGCAATATTGATTAATGTTCCATTATCGTATGATAAAGCTAAATTAGGATAACCAAATCCTGTAACTATAAATTCATATTTTCCATTTTGATTTATATCGGCAACAGAAATGCCATAACTAAGTCTTTTTGGATTATCTACAATTTTATCAGTTATATCCTCAAAAAAATCTGCATTAACAATGTTGGGTATTATTAAAATTGTTAAAATTATTATTTTATTTAAAAAATTAGACATCTTACTTTTCATTTTTTTTTCTCTTATATATTTTCAACCAATCATCAAATACTTTTATAGCGCCACCCATATCTTTAGTTTTGTTTGGATGATTTTTAGCTCTACCTAGCATGGTTGAAACTACATTTACTTGATACTTCGTAGATCTATTTTTAATTGTATTAATTGTGAATAGAGCTTTTTCTTTATTTTTAAATCCCAATCCATGCGTTGTGGTTTTAGGATTATAATCAGAATATAAAGATAGATTAATTGGTTTAAATTTTTTACCTAATGGCATCTTGTCAATTATTTGGAAAACTAGTTTGGGCTTTAAATCATTCATTATTTTTTTTGATTTTCCATCAAAACCAATAAGATTAATTGAAAAAGTTTTGTTTTTATCTGATTTGCAAATCAATTTTACATATCTTTTATGGAATTCCTTAATCTTGCTTTGATATATTTTTTTTACTTTATGATATGACTGGTTTTTAAAATTTGGCGTAATTACAAGCAAAATTCTACTTTTCCATTTGTATTTTTCCAAATTCATATTTAAATTTTTTTATTAGAACACCTTTTTGAGCAATATTTGACTTTTTCCCAGTTCAATTTCCATTTTTTTCTCCACTTAAAAGGCCTTTGGCAAACTAAACAAATTTTGGACGGCAGATTTTCTTTTTTCACTACGCGGTATTTTGTTTAATAAATTTTTCAGCTTCAGATAAAATTAATTTTTTTCTATCTGCTTTCATTTTATCAAATATCCTTACCATCATTGATAAACGTGGATTTTTTAAAAAAAATTTTCTATTTCTGTCTATAAATCTCCAATAAAGTCCATCCATCGTGTTGCACCACTCTCCTTTTTTAAAATCCATCATTTTCATAAAATATGCTGATCCACATATATAAGGTTTGGTTGCAAAAATTCCTCCGTCACTAAAGAGTCCCATCCCATAAACGTTTGGAACCATCACCCAGTCAGATGAGTCTACAAACATTTCCATAAACCATTTATAAACAATAGTGGGTTTGATCTCACACAAGTTCATAATATTGGACAAAATCATCAATCTTTCTATGTGATGTGACCAGCCATGATTAACAGCATTTTTAATCGCATAATCTAATGGGGGGAGACCTGTATTTCCTTCGTACCATGAATTTTTCATTTTTCTATTTTGTTTAAAGAAATTTCCATTTTCCATTTCTTTTGAATAACCTTGGTAAACTCCTCGCATGAATTCTCTCCAACCAATTACCTGACGTATATAGCCTTCAAGAGAATTCATTCTAATTTTATTTTTTTTATGAAACTCTAAAACTTTTTGAATTATAAATTCGGGCGTTATTAAGCCAAGATTGATATAAGGACTTAGAGCACTATGAAAAAGAATATTATCTTTTTGATCTACAGCATCTTCATAGTCACCAAATAAATTTGATTTCTCTTTTATAAAAAAATTCAAAAGTTTGACAACATCATCATATTCTGTTGCAAACCAAAAATGATCTGTATCACCTGGATGGTCTTTGAATAACTTTTCAATAATAGGTTTTAATTTTTTTGTATGATTTGTCTCTTTAATTTTAGGAAATTTAGGTATTGAAATATCTTTAGGTAATTTATTTCTATTGTCTTCATCAAAACTCCACTTACCACCTATAGGGTTGCCATCAGAACCCATTAATATTCCAGATTTTTTTCTTACCTCTTTGTAGAAGGATGCCATAAATGGTTTTTTTGAGTTTCCTAGATATTTTTTAAATTCTTCACGAGAATTTAAAAACATTGGTGTTTGGAGGATATTCCATTTAATCTTTTCCTTTTTAAAAAACATGGAAATCTTTTGTTCAAAGGGTTTGTCTTCTATCTCAAAGCTAGAAACTTCTTTGATTTTTTTTTGGGTAATAATTTTTTTTAATTTTTTTAAATAATCTTCACTAAATTCTTTATCTTCAATTTTTGAATATTCTAATTTAAATTTATTTTTCTTAAGACTATCTGCGTAGGACCGCATAGAGGATAGGAACAATAGAATTTTTTGCTTATGATGTTTTTCATAAGTGCATAAACCTTTGTCTTCTGCCATAAAGAAAGTATGGTCTTTTTTGTAGCGGTCGATGTATTTTGTTGGAAATAACTGATTACCAAGTATAAAAAATAACTTCATGATTAAATATAACTAATAAAAATTTTTATGTCAGAAAAATATCTCATTTTCGGTGCGACAGGATCTATTGGTTCTAACCTCTCAGAACAATTAAAAAATTCTGGAAATGACATTCATTTAGTCGCAAGAAACGAAAGTGAAGTAAGCGCTATTGCAGGTAAGTTGGGATGCTCATTTACTGTTGCTGATGTTTTAGAAGAAGGCTTTATAGAAAAAGTCAAAGCTGATGTACCAGAAATAAAAGGGATTGCTTACTGTGTTGGTTCAATTGATTTAAAACCTTTACGAATGGTAAAGGAAGAAGATTTCACTAAATGTATGAAATTAAATTTATATTCAGCAGTTGAAGTAATTAAAGGTTATCAAGAAAGCCTAAAAAAAAATAAAGGTTCAATTGTTTTGTTTTCAACTGTTGCTGCACAAAGAGGTTTTACCAACCATGCTATCATCGCATCTACAAAAGCAGCGGTTGAAGGTTTAACAGTTTCTCTTGCTGCAGAATTTGCTCCACACATCAGAGTAAACTGTGTTGCTCCAAGTCTAACAAAATCCAAAATTGCAGAACCAATGTTAAAAAATTCAGCAATAGCAGAAGGTATCGCAAAGGCTCATCCTTTAAAAAGGTTGGGTGAAGGCAAAGACTCAGCTTCATTAGCTAAATTTTTAATTACTGAAGACAGTTCGTGGGTTACAGGTCAGATAATTGCTGTTGATGGTGGTAGATCTAAACTGTCATAAAGTGATTAGATTTTTCTTATCTATAATTTTTTTTACTTTTCTATGGTCAAATGGTTTTTCTGCAAATTTAAACTTTGAAAATATTGCTAAACTTGAAGATCCATGGGGCTCATCTTTTATCAGTGAAGATGAAATTATAGTTACTGAAAAAAGTGGAAAAATAAAAATTATAAATATTGCTACAAAAGAAATATTAGAAGTGAAACATAATTTGAATTTTTTAGAGTATGGTCAAGGAGGATTACTAGATATTATTTATCAAAACAACACCGTTTGGATTTCTTATACTGAAAATAGAGTTAATTGGAAAACTAGCACTTCAATTGCAAAAGCGAAATTAAATAAACAAGAATTAGATTTTAAAAATATCTTTCAAGCTAATCCACCAATAGACTCTGGTTATCATTTTGGATCAAGACTTGCTATTAAAGATAATTATTTATTTGCATCTGCTGGTGAAAGAGGACAAGGTATGATTGCACAAGATCCAACTCAACATCCGGGTAGCATTATAAGAATACACTTAGATGGAAGTATACCTAAAGATAATCCGAAGTTTGAGGGAAAATCAGATTGGTTGCCAGAAATATATCAAATAGGCATCAGAAACCCTCAAGGGTTAACATTGTCACCTTATGATGGAAAAATTTATATGAGTAATCACGGTGCTAAAGGAGGCGATTGGTTTGGTCAGGTAAAAAAAGGTGAAAACTATGGATGGAAAATTTTAGGCTGGGGTGGAACAAATTATTCAGGAAGCAAAATTGGACCAAAATGGAAGCCTGGCTTCACAAAAGCTATTAAATATTGGGTTCCTTCAATTGCAACTAGCGCCATCACAATTTATAAAGGTTCCGAATTTAAAGAATGGAATGGTCTCGCTTTAGTAACTTCTTTGAAGGATAAATCATTAAGAACAATTGATTTTTCTGATCTATCTAATGTTAAAGAAAATTTAATCTTTAAAGATAAGATTGGAAGACTAAGAGACATTCAAGTACATCCTATAAATGGTAAAATTTATTTTTTAGCAAGTAATAACTTATGGTTAATGGAGAAAAATTAAAGAATTGTTATTCTGTGCATAATTCTATTACCTTTAAAAGGTGTTGCTTGATGCAACATGGATCTGTTATCCCAAATAGCTAATTGATTTTTTTCCCATTCTAATGAGTGTTGAAATTTTTTTTTAATTTGGTGTTTGAATAATTTTTTTTTTAAATTAATTGTATTTTTTATTTTTGGCTGAAATCCAACTAGATGACCTGGGCTAGAGTAAATTGCATAATTTGAACTAATTTTTCTTATAATTTTATGAGTAGATTTTAATTCTTTTATTTTCTTCCCTTTCTCTTTCACTCTCTCTTTTGTGGTAATTGAAATTGGTCCTTCCGAGGAATAGACACCCTTTAAGCTTGATAACTTTCTTTTCATAGATTTTGTTAAATCTTTAAAAGCATAGTACTGCGAACAAAATTCTGTATTTGCTTTTCCTTTTCTCGGAACTAATTTTGATAACAACATTGTAAATCTTGGTGGTTTTTTTGTATAAATAGAGTCTGTATGAAACTGCTCCCCAAAACTTGGCCCCTTATCACTTTCTTTTCTTTGAACAACAGTTATCTGAGGATATTTTTTGTTTAATCCTTTTAATCTAGGATAATCTGCGAGTTTTCCAAAATTTTTAGCAAACTCAACATAATGTTTAGAAGAAAGATTTTGTCTTCTAAAAAAGATCATGCCATATTTATTTAGAGCATTCATAATGATTTTGAAATTTTCTTTTGAAAGTTTTTGAAGATCAGTGTCAATCTCAGCCCCAATATTATTTTTATTGGGAATAATTCTTAACATCTTAGGTATTTAATAATTTATTTTTTGCTTTCTCAAACTCCTCTTGAGTAAGCACTCCACTTTCTCGCAAACTATTTAATTTTGCTAATTCATCACTCAGTGAACCGTTATCAGCTGATATGGTTGTCTTAGTTTCTTCTTCAACTTCTTCTTTTTCAGCTCTATTGGCTTCCTTAGCATTAAATCCATTCATAATTGCCATGCCACCTAAATATAAAACGTAACCCATAATAGGGATTACTAATCCAAAAAAAATTATTTTTTCCATAAACTAATCTTCATCTTCCTCTCTCCATTTTTTTTCGTACAATAAATAAGCTGCATAGATTACTGATACAGTGCCTACTATCATTCCATAATCAAAACCTGTTTGTTGATCGTGAAGGTACCAACCGAGTTGAGTGGCTCCAATTGTTGGAAAAGTTAGTAAAAGAAAAATTATGGCAATCCTGTACGGATACTTTGGTTTTTTCATATCTTAGAGTAACAGAATAAATTGTGAGATTTAATTGCTAAATTTGCGATCTTTTGAAACACTCTATAGTATTTTTCAATAAACAAGCGATTGTCATAGGTCCAACACCACCTGGGACCGGCGTTAATGCTTTTGCATTTTTAGAAACTTCATCAAAATCAACATCTCCAACAATACCTTTATCAGTTTTATTTATACCTACATCAATAACTATCGTATCTTTTTTGACCCAGTCACCTTTGACAAGCTCTGGAATTCCAACAGCAGCAACTATTATATCTGCCTCTAAACATTCTGCTTTTAGGTCTTTAGTTTTTGAATGAGTTACCGTAACTGTGCAATTTTCTTTTAAAAGAAGTTGTGTCATTGGCTTTCCATTTAAATTTGATCTTCCAACTATTACTGCTTTTTTTCCGTTTAAGTTAGGCTCAACTTTTTTGATTAATAAATAACAACCTAAAGGAGTACATGGCACTGAACTTTCATATCCAGAAGAAAGATTTCCTACATTCATTGGATGAAATCCATCAACATCTTTTGACGGTAAAATAGTTTCAATAACTTTTTGTTTATCAATATGTTTTGGGAGTGGTAACTGAACTAGAATTCCTGAAACTGTTTCGTCTTTATTTAATTCTTTAATTTTTTCTAATACTGTTTTTTCCTCTACTGAATCTGGATATTTAATAACTTCGGATTTTAAACCTACCTCATTTGCTGATTTTTCTTTATTTCTTACATAAATTTGGCTCGGAGTTAAATCTCCTATAAGAATAACTGTTAAACCTGGTACTTTATTATATTTGGCTTTTAATCTTGTGACTTCGTGCTTAAGCTCTTCTCTTAACTCTGCAGCAGCTTTCTTTCCATCTATTAAAATCATTTTATCTTTCTAAAAAATCATTGGCGCGATGTAGAGCTTCATACACATTTCAATAAACCAAATCAATAGAAGAAGAATTACAGGGGATATGTCTAAAGATCCTAAGTTAGGTATAAAACGTCTGATTTTATTTAATATTGGATCTGTAAGTCTATAGGTCAATTCTAATATAGAATAAACAAATCTGTTTTGAGTATTTAAAACGTTAAAGGCAATTAACCAGCTAACAATCACATTAGCAATTACAACGTACGAGTAAAGTTTTAAAATTTGTAAAACTAAATAAAAAATTGCTATCATTTTTTTTCGACATATATAGACTGGCTTGGGAAAGCAAAAGAAGCACCATTTTTTTCAACTATCTTTTTAATTTCAATTGCTAATCTCTCTTTTACTTCTAGAGAATTGCTCCAACTATTAGAGTTTGTGAAACATCTTACTAGTAAATCAATAGAGCTGTCTGAAAATTTTTCTATTCTTACAGCTACTCCTGTTGCTTGGTTAAAGTCTTCACTTTTATTAATATATTCCTCTATTTCATCTCTTACTTTTTTTAATTGATCAATCGTAGAGTCATACTGAAGAGTTATTATCCATCTCACTCTCCAATTTGAAGTTTCACTAACATTTATCACTGCATTTTCTGCAAACTGAAAGTTGGGAATAATTGCTAGAGACTTATCAAACTTTCTAATCGTTGTGGACCTAAAACCAATTTTTTCAACTATTCCTTCTATAATTCCTTCAACTGCAATCCAATCTCCAATTTTAAATCTTTTTTCAACCAATACTAAAATTCCTGAAATTAAATTTTTAAATAAGTCTTGTGCACCTAGAGCTACTGCAACTCCAAACAAGCCTAGTCCTGCAATAATTGGACCAATTTTAATTCCCCATAACTCTAGAACAGCAGCTAACCCAAGTATAAAAATTAGTACTTTTAATGATTTAATTATCCATCCAATAAGTTCTCTTGTTAGAAGTTTATCTAGTCCACTTAATATATAAGATACTGGTTCAATAATTTGATGGATAACCCAAAATATTAAAATTGTTATCAAGGTTCTGTTAATAGTATCTACAACATCCCTACCTTCAGCAGAAAAAGTCATGTAATAACTTGCAATAAAAAAACCTAACACAATTGGCAAAAATCTTGCGGGTCCTTCTAAAGATCGAACGAATGTGTCGTCTAGCTTATTTGTAGTTCTCTTTGATATAACTTCTAATTTTTTAATAACTAATTTACTGATCAGACCTCTAAAAACTAGAAAAACTAAAAATATACCGATACCAATTAAAATTTGAAAAATATCAACTCCAAGAATTCCCTTATTCCAAACTGATAAGAATATTTCAGAAAAATTATTTATTATATCCATGGCTAAATTTTATATAACAAAAACTCCTCTTCTCCAGGATTAAAAAGAAATATCTTTTTCCATTTAATTTCATTCAGTATTGATGAGGTTTTTTCACCTATACACATTAAATACGTATCCATCCATAAGCTTTCTAATTGATGAATTTTGATAAAGTGCAAAAAGCTTGATCCACTGTTTTGGGAGTAAACGTAGACCATATCAGGCATATTTTGTTTTAACTCTCTAACAAAGTCTTCATTAAAATTCATATTGTGATTAACTCTATAATTCACAATTCTCTTGATACTATAACCTTCATTTATTAACTGTTGGTCAAGATCTACTGATATAGTTTCTCCACTTACATAAAGTAACTTACCACTCGATGCTTCATAGTTTTGCAAGATTAATTCTTTTAAATTTGAAGCATTTCCTTCTGCTGCAATTGTATTTTGGAAACCAAAACTTCTTGCTTTTTTTTCAGTTTTCTCTCCGACACAAAAACATTTGATTGTCTTATTAATTTCATCCTGATTTAGAAATTTTACAGCATTAGCACTAGTGAAAATAATTCCATTAAAATCTTCAAAATTAATTTTATTATAAACTACCTCCTCAACACTTAATAAAGGAAGATGAGAAACTTGATGACCTAAAGATTTAAATTTAACAATCATTTCAGAGCAGTCTTCTAAAGGTCTTGTTAATAAAATATGCATATTATCTTTTATAAGAATTGTTAGATTTTGTTTTTAAAATTTGACCTAGTTCTCTACCAATTTGACTGAAATCTTCTACTTTGCCAGTTTTTTTTTCATAAAACCTTTTAGTGCCATCTAAAGAGAATAGTTCTGCTTCAACAATAATTCTGTTATCTTTTATTATGGAGTGGGCTCCAACCGCAGTTTCGCAATCACCCTCCAAAACTTTTAAAATATTTCTCTCAACATTTGCTCTCATATATGTTTCATAGTGATTTATTTTTTTTAAAACTGAGATTATTTCCTCATCGCCTTCTCTGCATTGAAGAGCGATTATACCTTGTCCAGCACTTGGAATCACTTGTTCTGGGGAAAAAATTTCTGAGATTTCATCATCAAAATTTAAAAATTTAATTCCTGCATAAGATAAAATTATTGCATCATATATTCCATCTTTTAATTTTTTAATTCGTGTATCAACATTTCCCCTAATAAGTTTACATTCAAGATCTGATCTAATTTTTTTAATTTGATATTCTCTTCTGAAAGATGAAGTTCCAATTATAGAATTTTTTTTCAATTCACTTAATTTTTTTTTATTCACTGTAATAAGAATTTCCCTTGGATCATTTCTTTCTAAAAATGAGTCTGTTTTAAGACCTTTTGTTTCAAAAGCTGGCATATCTTTGAGTGCGTGAACTGCGACATCAATATTTTTATCTAGAAGCTCTTTTTCAATATTACTTGAAAATAATCCTTTACCTCCAACTTCCGACAATCTTACATCCTGAAATTCATCCCCTTTAGTAGTAATTTTTTTTATAACTACATCTTCGGCATTAAAGTCAGTGGTTTTGACAATCTTATTTTTAGCTTTTTCTGCATAAAGCATCGCCAACCTGCTTCTTCTAGATCCAATGATAATTTTTCTATTCATAAATATATTTATTTCTTACTTGTATTGAGATTGTACAATTATTAAAAACTATTTGAATGAGCAAAAAACCCTTAATTCTCGGAATAGAAACGAGCTGTGATGAGACAGCTGCATCAATAATAACTGAAAATGATCAGGGAAATCCAATAGTCTTATCAAATATTGTTTCAAGTCAAGTTGAAGTTCATAAAGAATTTGGAGGAGTGGTTCCAGAATTAGCAGCACGATCCCATATTGAAAAAATTGATTGGATTGTTCAAAAAGCTATTGATGATAGTGGAAAAAAAATTAATGAAATTGATGCTGTAGCTTCCACTGCAGGACCTGGCTTAATTGTTTGTCTATCAGTTGGTTTAAGTTTTGGTAAAGCTTTTGCTACTTCTTTAGATAAACCTTTTATAGCAGTTAATCATCTGGAAGGTCACGCATTAAGTCCTAAATTAAATTCAAATTTAAATTATCCTTACCTGCTTTTGTTAATATCAGGTGGACATTCACAATTTTTAAATGTTCAAGATTTAGGTAAATATAAAAGATTAGGAACAACAATTGATGATGCTTTAGGAGAAGCATTTGATAAAACTGCAAAACTTTTAGGAATTGAATTTCCGGGTGGTCCTCAAATCGAAATTTTAGCAAAAAAAGGTGATCCTAGTAAATATGATTTACCAAAACCTATTTTTAGTAAAGGCGGTTGTAACTTATCTTTTGCGGGCCTTAAAACAGCAGTGTTAAGAGTAACAAAAAATATTAAAACAGATCAGGAAAAATTTGATCTAGCTGCATCTTTTCAAAGCACCATAGAAGAAATTTTATATAAGAAAACTAAAGTTGCTTTTAAAGAATTCGAAAAACAAAATAATATAACCGAAAAAAAATTTGTTGTTGCTGGAGGAGTAGCAGCTAATAAAAATATTAGAAATATGCTAATCAGTTTATGTAAAGAGCAAAACTACCAAAGCATTTTTCCACCAATAGAGCTTTGTGGAGATAATGCTGCAATGATAGCTATGGTTGGTTTAGAAAAATTTAAATTAAAACAATTTAGTGAACTGGACCACCCGGCAAAACCTAGATGGCCACTGGATCAAGATGCTGCTTTTTTAAAAGGAGCTGGAGTTCAATTATAATGCAGTATTGGTTAATGAAATCTGAACCAGATGTATGGTCTATTGATCAACAAATAAATTCAGGTGCTAAAGGTGCTCCATGGGATGGCGTAAGAAATTATCAGGCTGCAAAAAATTTAAAGACTATGAAAAAGGGTGATCTTTGTTTTTTTTATCATTCAAATATCGGTAAAGAAATTGTAGGTATTGTAGAAGTTATTAAAGAGCATTACATAGATAAAACTGATAAAAGTGGTCGCTTTGTAGCTGTAACCGTTAAGTTTAAGAAGAAATTAGATAAACCAGTTACTTTAGAAAATATAAAAAAACGTAAGGAATTGGGCGATTTAGCGTTGATTAAACAGAGTAGATTGTCTGTAATGCCAGTCGATTATAAAAGCTGGAAAATTATAAATAACATGAGTAAGATTTAACATAAAAAATTTCACATGCCAAAAAAAAAGAAAAAAAAATCAAGGGTAAAAAAAAAATCTTCTAAAAAAGTTAAGAAAAAAAATAAAGTAAAAAAAGTTTCAAAAAAAAGAAAAAAAAATGAAAAGAAGACTAAAAAAGAGAATGGTTCTTCGCCCCCTGAAATAATCATTAAAACTAAACCAGAGTGGGTAAAAACAAGTTTAGCTAACAAAAGCAAATATCAACAAAAATATTCTCAATCTATAAAAAGTAATGATGATTTTTGGAGGAAAGAAGGAAAAAGAATTACTTGGATAAAACCTTATAAAAAAATCAAAGATGTTAAATACAGTACCAAAGATGTAAAAATTAAATGGTATCACGATGGAACTTTAAATGCTTCAGCAAACTGTATCGATAGGCATTTAAAAGATAAAAAAGATAAAACTGCAATTATTTGGGTTGGCGATGATCCAAAAGACAGTCAAAAAATAACCTACAAACAATTACACCAAAAAGTTTCGAAAGCAGCTAATGGTTTAAAAAAACTTGGAATTAAAAAAGGTGATCGAGTTACAATTTATTTAACCATGATCCCAGAACTCGCAATTTTAATGCTAGCATGTGTAAGAATTGGAGCGGTCCATTCAATTATATTTGGTGGTTTTTCTGCAGAGTCTATTTCAGGTAGAGTAAATGATTGTGAATCTGAATATATAATTACTGCTGATGAAGGTGTTAGAGGCGGAAAAACTATTCCGTTAAAATATACAACTGATGAGGCTCTAACAAGTTGTCCAAATGTAAAGAAATGTATCGTTGTTAAACGAACTGGTAATTACATAAATTGGAACGAAGAGAGAGATGTTTGGTATCATGATCTAATAAAAGATGTTTCTAATCATTGTGAGCCAGAAGAAATGAATGCAGAAGATCCTTTATTCATTTTATATACTTCAGGTTCAACCGGTAAACCAAAAGGAGTTCTTCATACTACTGGTGGGTATATGGTTTACGCATCAATGACACACCAATATATTTTTAATTATAAACCAAAAGATATTTATTGGTGTACTGCTGATATTGGATGGGTTACTGGACATAGTTATATTATTTATGGACCTCTTGCTAATGGTGCGACAACAATAATGTTTGAGGGAATTCCTAATTATCCTGACACTTCAAGATGGTGGCAAATAGTTGATAAATATAAGGTAAATATCTTCTACACCGCTCCCACGGCAATTAGAGCTTTAATGCGTGAGGGTGATAAGCCAGTTAAGAAAACCTCTAGAAAATCTTTAAAATTACTTGGGACTGTTGGTGAACCAATTAATCCTGAGGCTTGGATGTGGTATTATAAAACAGTTGGAAACTCTAAGAGCCCAATAGTAGATACTTGGTGGCAAACTGAGACGGGCGGAATACTGATAGCTCCTCAAACTGGAGCCATTCCATTAAAACCTGGTTCCGCTACGAAACCATTCTATGGAATTAAACCTGTTATTGTTGATAAAAACGGTAAAGAAATAAAAGGCGCAGGTGAAGGAAGACTTTGTATTGCTCAATCATGGCCAGGTCAAATGAGAACCGTTTATGGAGACCACCAAAGATTTATCGACACGTATTTTTCTCAATTCAATGGAAAATATTTTACCGGCGATGGTTGTAGAAGAGATAAAGATGGATATTACTGGATCACAGGTAGAGTTGATGATGTAATTATTGTGTCTGGACATAATCTAGGTACAGCTGAAATTGAAAGCGCATTTGTTGCTCATCCAAAAGTTGCTGAAGCAGCAGTAGTTGGTTATCCACATGATATTAAAGGAAACGGTTTGTATTGTTATGTCACTTTAAATGCTGGAGAAACAGAAACAGGTGATCTTGAAAGAGATTTAAAACTTTGGGTTAGAAAACAAATTGGACCTCTAGCAACTCCTGACTTAATTCATTTTACTCCAGGTCTTCCAAAAACTAGATCAGGAAAAATAATGAGAAGAATTTTAAGAAAAATTGCTGCAAACGAACATGGAGAACTAGGGGATACCACTACTTTGGCAGATCCAAGCGTTGTTGATAGTTTAGTTGATAATAGAAAAAATATTTAAAACTGAATTAAGTTCTGAAATTCTTGTTTGATAACATCCCACTTTAATATCATAGAATTTAAAACAATTTTACGATCTAAGGTTTTCAGCTCGTCTGCAATTGGCGCCCATTTATACAATGATAATGCACTTGGGTTAAATGGTAAATCTGTATAATAACTGTCCCAGTTAGTATTTTGAAATCTGATATCAAAATCTATTCTAGCCTTGTCAACAATATCTAATGGCATTTTATTTGAAATTTCATCATCTAATATTTTATTAAAAATTTCTTTTGCCTTATCAATGTCCTGAAAATTGAAATTAACTTTCAAGTATGAGAATGTAAAAAGAGATAAATCTTGAAGTGCTACAGAATAAATATTCCATTTAGCTAAATTGACAGATCCCATGAACTCATCATTATCAAAGTGAAGAACATATCTTGTTCCCATTCGAGTTTTTAGATAATTATACAAAGTTACTTGGGTAACCCATGCAGATTTGGTTTGAATAAAAGTTTCTAGTTCGTCTAAAGTCTTAATTTTTTTTTTAGGAATGAACGCTTTAAACATTGCAAACAAATATGTCTTAAAATCTGTTGTAGTTAGATCTTTCCAAGTTAACTTGTATTTTGACATAATTAGCCCTGTATGTGGCATTTATACCCTAAAAAAGTCAGTAAATAAGTACCTATTATGGGTAAATTTAGGTCTTTTCAAAAGCCTGATAATGGTTATGGTTTTGCCAGTTATAACTAAATAGAGAGGTAAATATGTCAAATCAAGAAAAACATTGGGAGAAATCCAGAGGTTTGCTGATGATTACTTTAGCAATCTGGTTTGTATTCTCAATTGGCATCTTCCTTTTTGGAGCTGAAATGAACGAGGTCACAGGACCTTTCGGTTATCCGTGGACATATTGGTTTACATGTCAGGGATCTCTTGGAGCATTCGTAATACTTATTTTCTGGTTTGCGAATAGACAAGAAAAAATCGATGAGGAATTCGGCTTCAGCGAAAGAGAGGATGAATAATGAAACAGGGTAATTTTATAGACAACTTGCCTAAAATTTATGGAATCTATACCGGAGGATTTATAGGTTTCATAATTATTATGGCAATTGCAGAACAGATGGGTATGACTGCTAAAGCAATCGGTATTGCTTTTGTGGCATTTACCGTGTTCATCTATGCATTGATCGGCTACCTGTCACGAACAGCCCAAGCAGATGCATATTACGTAGCTGGAAGGCAAGTACCAACGGTGTTCAACGGAATGGCCACGGCAGCAGACTGGATGTCTGGTGCTTCATTCGTTGCAATGGCTGGAGGTATTTACTTTAAAGGTTATGGTTATATGGCTCTACTTGTAGGTTGGACTGGTGGTTACGTGTTAGTTGCATCTTTATTGGCACCGTACTTAAGAAAATTTGGCTGTTATACAGTTCCAGATTTCATAGGTACAAGATACGGTGGTAATTTAGCTAGGTTTAGTGCAGTAGTGGTTTTAACCGTTGCTTCATTTACTTATGTAACAGCGCAAATTAACGCTACAGGTACTATTGCATCTGTTGCACTTGATATCCCATTCCAATACGCAGTTTATATTGGACTAATAAGTATATTATTATGTTCAATGTTAGGTGGTATGAGAGGGGTAACTTGGACACAGGTTGCGCAATATATCGTACTAATTATAGCTTACTTACTTCCAGTCTTCTGGATCAGTAACAAAATGGGTGCAGGTTTCTTCCCGCACTTTATGTTAGCTGATGAGGTAGCTAGAATTGGTGAGTTAGAATCACAGTTTGGTTTTATTAAAAACTCTGCTGCTGATTTAGCAACGGTGCCTAAAGGCTTAGCAGGAATAACTAAAGCTCACTCTGCAGTTAACGCAACACCTTGGGCATTTATTTCATTAGCATTGGCGATGATGATGGGAACAGCATCATTACCTCACGTAATGATGAGATACTTTACTACTCCAAGTGTTAAAGCAGCTAGAAAATCAGTAGGTTGGTCACTATTCTTTATCTTCCTACTTTATTCTTCTGCTCCAATGTTAGCTACACTATCTAAGTTGTCATTGATTGATCCGAATTTATCAACTGGTATTATCGGTAAATCAATTGCAGAAGTTCAAGCGATAGATTGGTATCAAAACTGGAACCAAGCAAACTTAATGTTTATCAGCGACTTTAACGGAAATGGAACTGTTGAGTTAAACGAGTTCTTTATGGGTGGTAAAGCCGTTGTATTAGCAACACCAGAGATAGCTGGATTACCTTACGTAATCTCAGGTCTAGTTGCTGCTGGAGGTATGGCAGCTGCCATGTCAACAGCTGATGGTTTGATTCTAGCAATTGCAAACGCTATATCACATGATGTTTACTATAAGATCATTGATCCAAAAGCGGAAACTGCAAAACGACTAGTTGTTGCAAGGGTATTACTTGTGGTAATTGGTTTTGCTGGAGCGACAATCGCGGCAATGGAGATCCAAGGTATCTTAGGTTCGGTTATCTGGGCATTTGACTTTGCGATGTCTGGATTGTTCTTCCCACTGGTACTTGGTGTATGGTGGAAGAGAGCTAACAGACAAGGTGCTATTGCTGGTATGCTAGGAGGTCTAGCTGCTGGAGCATGGTACTTAGTTTGGGTGCGAACTGGTGGAAGTGGGTTCTTAGGAATTACACAATTGACATTTGGTATCTTCGGATCAGCTGTTAGTTTAGTTTTAATGGTTGTAGTTAGTTTATTAACTGCAGAACCGGATAAAGCTACTCAAAAAATGGTTGATGAAGTTCGTGTACCAAGTGGTAAACCAATTCTTGGAAAACAATAAATAAACTTTATAAGGGGCGATTGATTTCGCCCCTTTTCTTTCTTTTCATTTTCAAATATAAATCTTAAATGTCAGCAAACTTTCATCCTTTTATATATTTTATAGATTATTTCTTTGGAATAATCATGTGGACATTAATCGGTCGGGTCGCAATGAATATCTTCCAAAGAGAAGACTCTCAATTCTTTTTTATGAGAGTATTTGTTAAATATACAAATCCATTAATCAAAATATTTAAACCAATTACCCCATCTTTTATTATAGGTCCTCTTGTACCCTTATATGTGGCTTGGTTTTTTTACATGATTAGATTTTATTTAATGCCTTGGATTTTGGGTTATTCTGTTATGGGTATGCTATCATTTCCTCTCGAAAGTGAAATATCAAGACAAATTTATCAATTTTTTAATTCAATTAAATTTTAAAAATTGATACTAGTAAATCTAGTAATCAATGAAAAAAATACAAATTTCTCCATCAATTTTATCTGCTGATTTCAGTCAATTAGGTTCTGAAATTAAAAAATTAGAAGAAGCTGGAGCAGACATGATCCATGTGGATGTTATGGACGGTCATTTTGTACCAAATTTAACTATCGGTCCCCCAGTTATTAAGGCTCTAAGAAAACATTGCTCTTTAAAATTTGATGTACACTTGATGATTTCACCGGTGCATAAATATATAAAAGCATATGCAGATGCGGGGGCAGATATCATTACTATTCACCCAGAAGCCACTCTAAACTTAGGAGAATCTATTAAAACGATTAAAGATTTAAAAAAAAAGGTTGGAGTTTCTCTTAATCCAGAGTCGAAAATTGAATTAATTACTGAGTTTTTAGATCAAATAGATTTGGTTTTAATCATGAGTGTTAATCCGGGTTTTGGTGGTCAAAAATTTATGCCAGAGGTTCTAGCTAAAATTAAACAACTTAAAAAAATTCAACAAGAAAAAAAATTAAACTTTGATATTGAAATAGATGGTGGAATAAATTTTGAAAATTGTAAGATTGCTATAGATGCTGGAGCAAATATTCTTGTCTCAGGCACAACTGTTTTCAAAAGTAATGATGGAGATATAAAAAAGAATATTAATTTATTAAAATTAAAATAAGTTAATGATTAATGCAAATTACTTAGGTTTTTTTGGCCAGTTTTATTTTGGTTTAAAGAATAATTTTAAAAAAATTTATCAAAATTCTAATTTTTATGAAAAAAAAATTTCAAGAACTTTTGATAGTAATTTTCAATACAAGCCGAGCCCCCACCTTCTTTCTTCAATTATAAAATATCAAAATAAAAAATACAGAATTGAAGATTTTGCTGTTGAGTCTATTTGGCAAAATAAAATGAGTACAAAAGACTTCGAAAAATTAAATAATTTTTTTTGGTTTTTCAGTCTTGATTTAAAATCCTCAAAAAAAACTACACAGTCAGTTATTAAAAATTGGGTAAAAGGGAACAGTAAATATAACAAAGAGAGTTGGGAATTTAATTTAACTGCTAAAAGAATAATTGCGTGGCTATCCAATCATCAGCTTACTTATCAGGATAGTAGTAAAGAATATCGTTTAATGTTTGATCACATGATCCAAAAACAAACTAATCATTTGTTAAGTGAAATTGGATCCTCAAACACATTTGAAAATAAATTAATTGCTTGTTCTGCGATAATTTTAACTGGATTAGCTTATAAAAATGAAAAAAACTATCTTGAGAGTGGATTGGATATTTTAAAAAATATAATTAAATCCTCAATTGATAACCATGGCTTTACAAAATCCAGAAATATTAAACAATTAATTTTTTATCTAAAATATTTTATCATCATAAGAGAATGGTTTAAAGAGTCTCAAAATGTCATTCCTGAATATATAGATGAAATAATATTCTATTTAGGATCAAGTTATGCATTTATCTGGAAAAATATTGGTACCGACATTTTCTTTAATGGTAATTATCATTCAAAAAATAAAGATTTTGATCAATACTTAAAAAGATTTGGTTATACTTTCAAAAATGAAGTGAACGAGTTAGGTGGGTACGCTATTTTGAGTAATAAGAAAATTATTTTAGCAATGGATGTAGGTTCAAGTCCAAGTAAAAATTTTTCTAGAGATTATCAATACGGCGCTCTATCTTTTGAAATATTTTCAAATCAAAAAAGGTTAATAACTAATGCAGGATATTTCTCGAACATAAATAACAAACTAAATAAACTATCTAAAAGCACCGCTCTTCATAGCACGTTGATCATCGAAGATTTTTCTTCATGCTCTTCCAAAAAAAATAATAAAAATATTTTAATTGAAAAAGGACTTAAAGTTTCAAAAAAGAATATTGTATATGAAAAAAATTATTGGAAAATTTCAGGCTCACATGATGGATATTTACAAAAGTTTGGTACAATTCATGAAAGGGAACTGGAGTTTTATCCAGAGCAAAATAAGTTTGTTGGATACGACAAAATATTAAGAAAAAATCCTAATAAACAGATAAAGTTTGATATTAGATTTCATCTCGATCCAAATTCCAAAGTAATGAAAACCCAAGACAACAAATCTATACTTATTGAATTAGAAGATGAAGGTTGGAGATTCAATTGTGATAAATTAGATATAAATATTGATAATAGCTTATATTTCGGTAATAAAAATTCATACAGGGATAATCAAAATATTTTTATTTCTGGAATGAATAAAGAAAGTGAGCAAATTATAAAATGGGAAATAACTAAATTACAATGAAAATAAAAACTGCTCTCATTTCTGTATGTGATAAAAAAAATCTGAAACCTCTTTTAAGAGTGTTAAAAAAAAATAAAATAAAAATTATAAGTTCTGATGGTACTTTTAAGGAAATTAAAAAATTAAAATTTAATTGTGTTGAAGTTTCAAAATTTACTAATTCACCAGAAATTTTAGGTGGTAGAGTTAAAACTCTTCATCCAAAAGTACACGCTGGGATATTAAATAAAAGAAAAAGTAAATTACACTTAAAAGACCTAAGAGTTAATAATTTTGAAAACATAGATTTAGTAATCGTTAATTTTTATCCCTTCGAAAATACATTGAAAAATACCAATAATCACACAAAAATAATTGAAAATATTGATGTAGGGGGTCCTACCATGGTCAGATCTGCTGCAAAAAATTACAAGGATGTAACAGTAATTACTTCATCTAAACAATACGCTGAATTAATATATGAACTAAACAAATATAAAGGATCTACATCTTTAGAATTTAGGGAAAAACTATCAAGAATCGCATTTACTGAAACAGCTTACTACGATTCATTAATTGCAAATTATTTTAATAAAATAACAAATACAAAATTTCCAGAAAAAAGAGTTATGCATGGAAACTTAATTGAAACACTTAGATATGGTGAAAATCCTCACCAAGAAAGTGGTATTTACTCAAAAAAATCAGAAATGGATATCAAGCAAATACATGGAAAGCAGCTTAGTTATAATAATTATAATGATATTTTTGCAGCATTAACAATTTCAAAATCTCTTCCAAGAAATAAAGGAACGGTGATTGTTAAGCACGCAAATCCTTGTGGAGTTTCAATTAAAAAAAACCATCTTGAAAGCTACAAATCTGCATTTGCTTGTGACCCTATTAGCGCTTTTGGTGGTATAGTTTCTTGTAACTTTAAAATTACAAAACTTTTGGCTCTTGAATTAAATAAGTTATTTCTTGAAGTAATTATAGCTAATAACTTTGACACTAACGCCTTAAAAATATTGAAAAAAAAGAAAAATTTAAGACTAATAGACGCTTCAAATTATAAAGTGAATGATGGCTTAAAACATGTGTCAGTTAATAATGAAATATTAATTCAATCAGAAGACCTTAAAAAATTTACTACCAAAGATTTTAAAATTGTATCTAAACGAAAACCAACATCACAAGAAATGAGAAATCTAATTTTTGCATTTAATATTTGCCGAAATGTTAAATCTAACGCGATTGTTATTGCCTCTAACGAGACAACAGCTGGTATTGGTTCTGGACAACCAAGTCGGTTAGATAGCTGCAAAATAGCAATAAATAAAATGAAAAAATTTATAAAATCGAATGATAACTTAGTTGCAGCATCAGATGCATTTTTTCCTTTTGTGGATGGTATAGAAAAATTAGTACAATCAGGTATTCAAGCAGTAATACAGCCTTCTGGATCAATAAGAGATAAAGAAATTATTAAATTTGCTAATGAGACTGATACTGTTTTAGTTTTTTCTAAAACTAGGCATTTTAAACATTAGTTATTTTATCTATTTTTGCAGCTAAAATAAAATCATTTTCAGAAAGACCTTTTATTGCATGGGTAGTAACTTTTATCTCAGCATAACCCCAGCCAAATGAAATATCTGGGTGATGTCCCTCTTCTTCAGATATCTTTCCTACTTCATTGACAAATTTTTGACTTTTTAAAAAATTATCAAATTCAAATTTTTTCACCAAGAAAAAAACTTCTTCGTCACCCTTTATTATATCCCATCCATCGACTTTCTTCTGATATTTGTGAATTTCTGATATGTCAAAGGGTAGAACTCCACCCTCACAT